>NZ_JARIBH010000007.1 GCF_029264495.1 Peptacetobacter sp. | reverse complement strand
CTAAATATATCTGCTGTTCAGTTTTCAAAGTTCATTTTAATCTTTCGATTTTCTCTTTTGTTTCTTGCCCTCTCTCAAGGACAAGTATTATATTACCATCTCATTAATAAAAGGTCAACACTTTTTTTATATTTTTTTTATTATTTTTTTATCTATTCTGTGAATCCCTTTAAATTCAATTGTTTAGTTTTCAGTTTTGATTTGATTTTTAGGATAATTTAATAATAATATAGTATAATAATCTTTATAAATTCTAGTTAATTTTATTTTAAAGTAACTTATATTTTAATTTTTATCTTAATAAAGGAGGGATTATTTTGAATTTAAATAATCATGTAAGAGAAGCTGGAAATGGATTTACTCATCTTTTAGGTGCAATTTTATCATTTATTGGACTTCTTGCTTTAGTCATAAAAGCTTCTATAAATACACCTAATCCATTAGCTATAACTTCAGTTATAATTTTTGGTACTAGTATGATACTTTTATATACTGCATCTACTGTTTATCATTTAATTATTTCATCTGATACTGTAATATCATGGCTTAGAAAGATAGATCATTCTATGATATTTTTATTAATTGCTGGATCATATGCTCCATTTTGTTTAATTTCTCTAAAGGGTAAACAAGGTTATATTTTATTTTCAATAGTGAGTATTGCTGCAATCGCTGGTATATGTTTTAAACTATTTTGGTTTAAATGCCCAAGATGGATTTCTACTATAATTTATATCGCTATGGGTTGGGTTTCTGTTGTACTTATTGTTCCTCTTTATCATGCTCTTTCTTTAAGCGGACTTTTATATCTTATATTAGGTGGTTTATTTTATACAATTGGGGCAATTATCTATGCTTCTAAGCCAAAATTTTTAGAGTTTAAAAACTTTGGATTCCATGAAATATTCCATATTTTTATAATGCTTGGTAGTTTATCACACTTTATATGTGTATTTTTCTATGTATTATAAAATAGATAATAATATATTATAGTAAATGCTAACTTCAATTTATATTTAATATTCTTATTAGAAACTTTTTATTATATTTATTAATTGATATTTTTTCATATTACTGATAAAATCAGTTCTATATTTATATATTATTTAAAGGAGGATTTATGTCTAAAAAAATATCTGATAATACTTTATGTGCTTTTGCTACAGCTTTTCTTTGTACTATTTGGATTTTAATTGCGAATAATTTAGGCATGCTTGGTTGGGCTGGTTTTGCTGGTTGTACAGCTTATTTTGCTGGTCCAAAAAAAGGATTAAATGCTCTACCAATCACTTTTACTTGCGTTGGCAGTGGTGTTTTATATGCTTTAATATCAGTTTATTTTGGAAATCAAATAAATTTTGCTCACATTGGACTTGTTTTTACCTTTGTTACAACATTTTTAATGTGTTTTGCAGGTAAATCCAAAATCTTAGCTTTTGTACCTGGAGCTTTCATTGGATCGTTTTCTACTTTCGCTTCTGGGGGAGATTTTATGATAATACCTTCTATAGCAGCTGGTATTTTTCTAGGGTTATTCTGTGATACATTAGGTATAAAACTTTGTAACATATTTGGTTCTGGAAAATAAATATCTTTACTATTATGAAAAATATTTTAATCTAATTAAATAATTATGATTTTAAATAATTTATATTCAATAAAAAAACTCCAAGAATTCTTGGAGTTTTTTTAATCTGTTTTGAATCTTAAATCTTAACTTTATATTTCATATCGACTTCGCACCACCAAAATCAATACTACAAACTAATTAATTATTTATTTTTAATTACTTGAATCATCATCTTTATATTTTTTATATATACCTACAACTACTCCACTAAGTGCAAATAGTGCTATAGCATTTGGTATAACCATTAATCCATTGAAACAGTCTGCTAATTGCCATACTAATTCAACTTTTAATGTTGATCCAACTATTATAAATAATATTACTATTAATGAATATATTTTTACTGCTTTTTGTCCAAATAAATATTTTACATTTATCCGTCCAAAGAAATGCCATCCTAGTATAGTAGAGAATGCAAAGAATAATAAACATATTGCTATAAATAAATCTCCACCATTACCAAATGTATTTACAAAAGCTGTTTGAGTAAGTGCTATACCTTCTTTTCCAGAACCTAAAGCACCACTTGTTATTATAGAAAATGCTGTTAAGTTTAATATTATAAATGTATCTATAAATACACTTACCATAGCTGTTAATCCTTGTTCATGAGGATTTTTTGCTGTTGCTCTAGCATGTGCATGTGGTGTAGAACCCATACCAGCTTCATTAGAGAATAGACCTCTTGCAACACCATAACGTATAGCTTCTTTTATTGTTATACCAACTGCTCCACCTAGAACTGCTTTTGGATCGAATGCTCCAACAACAATCATTTTTAAAGCTTCTGGAACTGCTGTTATATTCATTCCTATTAATACTAAACTTCCTATTATATATACAAATGCCATTATAGGTACTATTTTTTCAACTACAGATGCTAATCTCTGTGTTCCACCTATAAATACAAATCCTGCTAATACTGCTAATAATAATCCTACTGTTATAGGAGGTATGTCTATATTTCTACTTGCGAAAACTTCTGAAAATGCTGCACCGATTGAATTTGATTGAACCATATTTCCCATAAATCCAAGTGCAAGTATGATTAAAATTGAGAATGCTGCTGCTAAGAATTTACCAAATTTCCCTGTAAATGCAGCTCTGATATAATATACTGGCCCTCCAGTTACTTCTCCATCAACAACTGTTCTATATTTCTGTGCTAAAGTTGCTTCTGAATATATAGTAGCCATTCCAAAGAATGCACTTATCCACATCCAGAATATAGCTCCTGGTCCTCCAGAAAGAAGTGCTGTTGCTGCACCTGTTAAGTTACCTGTACCAACTTGTGCTGCTATAGCTGTTGCTAATGATTGGAAAGGTGTCATTTCACCATGTTCTTTTTTTTCACCTTTTAATTTTAAATTACCGAAAACTAACTTAAATCCCTCTCCAAACTTTCTAACCTGTATAAATTTTAGTTTGAATGTGTAGTAAATTCCTACTCCACATAAGATGAATAGTAGTAAGAAATTCCAAAGAAAACTATTGATTACTACTACTACGTTTAATAGATTGTCTAAAAATAATTCCATGTTTTTACTCTCCTTTTCTTTATTTTTGTAAAATAAAAATAGAGCTGAAAATCAGCTCCAAAATAAGAGTAGAACATTTGCAAACATAACCTAAAAGCTTAGGTTTGCATGTTGCTCTGTCCTTTTGCCTGAGAGATTGACAAACTTTCGTCTGCGTACACCTTCGGCGCCCCTTTTGGAGACTCTCCAGAGTTCCTAATAGATACTTCTATTAATTTTATAATTTCAATTTATCTATCTGTTTTAATAATATCACCTATCTTCCATAATTACAATATATTTTACAAATTAATTGAAATTTTCAAAAAACACACACATTTCCTTTTTATTTTTAAGAAATGCGTGTGTTTTATCAATATTTTATTTATTTTTTTATGTATACAAGTAATTTTTTTATATCAGTAAAATTTTTAAGATTCATATTAAATATTTTATATCGTATTAAACTTTTATTTATTAAGTTTGTTAATTCTTAATTTTCATTATTATCCACATACCCAACATTTATATGTTTATTAATTTTTGTTATTTTAATGTTCTAATAGCATTTAATACTGCTATAACTGCCACTCCAACATCTGCAAATATAGCTTCCCACATATTTGCTAGTCCTCCAGTACTTAAAATCATAACTATTATTTTTATACTCATAGCAAATATTATATTTTGCCATACTATTGTGTTTGTTTTCTCAGATATTTTTTTTGCAATAGATACTTTTGAAAGTTCATCTGTCATAAATACTATATCACTAGCTTCTATTGCTGCATCAGATCCTACTCCACCCATAGCAATACCTACATCTGCTCTTGCTAGTACTGGTGCATCATTTATACCATCTCCAATAAATGCTGTATTTCCTTTTATATTTTCATTCGCTATATTTTCAAGCATTTCTACTTTTTCATTTGGTAAAAGTCCTGAATAGTATTTATCTATTCCAACTTCTTTTGCTATTTTAGATGCTGCTGACTCATTATCTCCTGTAAGCATTATTATATTTGATATTCCTGATTTTTTCATATCTTCAATTGCTTTTTTACTATCTTCTTTCAATTCATCTGATATAATTATAGAACCAATATATTTTCCATCAACAGCTATATATACTGTAGTTCCTTGTTCATCATTTTTTCTATATACTATATTTTCACTATCTAAAAGTTTTGAACTTCCTGCAAGTATAGTTTTTCCTTGATATTTTGCTTTTATTCCATATGCTGCTATTTCTTCATATTTATCTATTTCATTTAAATTTATTTCTTCTTTGAATTCTTTTTTATAACTTTCCATTATAGATTTTGCTATAGGATGATTTGAATTTGCCTCTGCAATAGCTGCAAATTTTAATACTTCATCTTTATCTACATCATTAGAAATTATTTCTGTAACTTTAAAGACACCTTTAGTTATTGTTCCTGTCTTATCTAAAACTACAGTATTTACATTTCTCATAGCTTCTAAATAGTTACTTCCTTTTATAAGTATTCCATTTTTTGATGCTGTCCCTATTCCACCAAAGAAACTTAGAGGTATTGAAAGTACTAATGCACAAGGACAAGAAACTACTAAGAATATAAGACCTCTATATATCCAATCTCTAAATGAAGCTCCTTCTATTACTATAGGAGGAATAAACGCAACTGCTAATGCTAAAATTACAACTATTGGTGTATAATATCTACAGAATTTTGAAATAAAGTTTTCTGTTTGTGATTTTCTACTTCCTGCATTTTCAACCATATCTAAAATTTTAGCAACTGTTGATTCACTATATTCCTTTGTAACTTTAATATATATAAGAGAATTAGTATTTATTGTTCCTGATACAACTTCATCTCCTGATTTTACATCTCTTAACACAGATTCACCTGTTATAGCAGAAGTATCTAACATAGCTTCTCCATCTGTAACAATTCCATCTAGTGGAATTTTTTCCCCTGGCTTAACAGCTATTATATCACCTACATTTACATCTTCTGGATCAACTTTTTGCATAGTTCCATTTTTAACTAAATTTGCAAATTCTGCTTTTATTTCCATAAGAGCAGATATTGATTTTCTAGATTTCCCAACTGCTTTTTGCTGTAAATATTCACCTATTTTATAAAATAACATAACTCCAACTGCTTCAGAATATTCACCTATTGCTATTGCTCCTACTGTAGCTATTGACATTAAAAAGTTTTCATCTAAAACTTGTCCTCTAAATAAGTTCTTTATTGCTTTTAATAAAACATCTCCACCTATTAAAATATATGCTGCTAAGAATATAACCATTCCAAATATTCCTGTGTTACCAACTGCTGATTCATAGATACCAAATATATAAACAGCCACTCCTATTATAATTTTTATTAGATTTGAGTTTAATACTGATTCTTTATTTTTTTCAGATTTTACATTAACTTGTTCATGGTTATGACTATGGTTATGACTGTGTTCATGATGAGAACTACAGCAATCACTATGCTCATGTTCTCCTCCACAATTGCAATGTTCATCGTGATTATGATTATTGTATAAAGAATTTATATCAACCATTTGTTTTTTATTTTGTCCACTGATATTTTCTAAAATATTTCCTTTATTATCAAATTGTAATTCACCTAATATTTTATTTTTTAATAGACTTACTGTTATTCCACTTTCTGTTTCATGTACTATTTTAGCTATTTTTGATACATTTTCTCTTGTTATATCCTTATCTTCCATGAAAACAGATAGTTTTTTTGCAACAAAATTCATATTACTATTTTCAACATAATTTACTTTAGATACTTTATCGTTTATTTTTTCAGCACAATGTGCACAATTTAATCCTTCTAATAAGAAATCTATTCTTTTTGCCATAAAATTCACCTTCTTTTTATAGTTTATATTCTCTGTAATTATCTTTTATATTCTTCATTTATATGTTCTAAACCACGTTCTAATATTCCACTTATATGTTCATCATCTAGAGAATAAAATACAGTCTTTCCTTCTTTTCTAAATTTTACAAGTCGTGCATTTTTTAAAACTCTTAGTTGATGAGATATAGCTGATTGTGTCATTCCTAAAAGTTCTGCTATATCACATACACACATTTCATTTGAAAATAATGCAAAAATTATCTTAACCCTTGTTGTATCTCCAAATACTCTAAATAAATCTGCTAAATCTGCCAATACCTCTTCATCTGGCATTTTTTCCTTTATTTTATTTACTATATTCTCATGTACTCTATTTTCTGTACAACATTCTATCTTTTTATTTATCATATTTTACCTCCTTATATATGAATATATGAATATCTGTTCATGTATTCATTATAATCTTAGATCATATTTTTTGCAATACTTTTTTACAAATATATGAACAAATATTCATATATATCTTTAAAATAATCCTTTATATCATTCTTACTATATTCTATTTATATTTTTTATTAAAATAAAAGCTATCAAAATTCAATTTTATTAATAGAATCTTAATAGCTTTTCCTTTACATTTTAATTTTTCTTATTTTTTATTCTTTATTCTTCATCATCTAAAAAATCATAAAAATCATCATTTCCAGATTCTACAAAATCATATAATGCATTTTGTTCAAAGAACATAGAATCTTGATATGTTAAAAATTCCGAGTAATTTACACTTAATAATCCATTTATATATTTTCTGTCTTTTTCTGAATAAGTTCCAACAAAAAACATACCTGCATTGCTATAATATATAGCTTTTATATCATTATTTATAACATATGAGTTCGCTTTTACATGGTCATTATTAAAATTAAATCTTGTAAATAATACAGTATCTTCCTCCATATCACTTTTCATAACAAAAGGATTATCTTCATAGAATTTTTCTAAAAATTGTTCTTCATTATCAATAGTATATATATCAACAAACTCTTCTTTAGAAATCTCATCAAAAACTTCAAAATCATATATTGGCTCTGATTCAGATACGACCATTGATTTTAATTTGAAGTTGTCATTTATTTTTTCTATACTAAGCGCTATCTTACAAATATAGTATCCATCATTATCTTCATAAATTGTTTCTGAAATATATTTTCCATTTCCTCTAGAAACTATATTTGTTTTTAGAAGCGTTCCATTTATATTTGTTATATGCATACTACCTATTTCTTCACTACCAGAATAGTAAGTCAAAGCCTCTCTATCCCACGCAACAAGTCTCATAACCATATAATTTACAAATTCTACTTCTTCTTTTACTTCTTTACAAATTTTAGGATATAAATCATATATACAAATATTTGTTTTGAAATTATTTATTATATCTATATAATCTTCTACTTCTCCTGCTAATTCTTTTTCATATTTTATATTTCTACTTCCAAAATGCTTTATTAAAAATTTAGATTCTTCTTCTGATATTTCTATCCTATCTGAACCAAGTCCTCCCATCAATCTTTCTTCTTCCATATATGCTCTTTTTTCTGATGGATTTATTAATTTCACATAATCACAAAGTCCTAATCCCTCTGAATCCAATAAAAAATACTGTTTTATATTATTTCCACTTTCATCTGTACTATCTACAATCATTCCCATACTTCCCATAAGTCTTGATTGAGTAAGTTTTGCAAAATTAAATTTCAAATTCATATATCTTCAATAGATAACTATTAAAATTATCTATCCTCCTTTCTATCTTTTATAATATATCAATATTTATTATATATCACGAAAAGTTTTATTGATAGAATTTTTACTGTACTATTTTAAATATTTGCTGTATACTAGTAGAAATATATATCAAGATAGGGGGTAATGCTTATGAAAAAAAGAGCGGCATTTTTTGATATTGATGGAACTCTTTATAGAGATTCACTTATGGTAGAACATTTTAAAAAATTAATTAAATACGAAGTTATAGATGAAAAAGCTTGGATGGAACATGCTAGAAATACATTTTTAAATTGGGATAAAAGACAAGGTAATTATGATGATTATTTATTAGAGGTATGTGACTTATATGTAGATTCTTTGAAAGGCGTTGATTGGCATAGCATCGAATTTGCTGCTGATCAAGTTATAAAAACAAAGGCTGATAGAGTATATAAATATACTCGTTCTCAGATAGAAAGACATTTAAAAGCTGGCGATATTGTAATTTTTATTTCTGGAAGTCCCGATTTTTTAGTAAAAAAAATGGCTGAAAAATATCATGTTACAAATTATATAGGAAGTAAATATATAATAGAAAATGGATATTTTACTGGAGAACTTGTTCCAATGTGGGATTCTGAGAGCAAAAATAATGCTATTACAGAACTTGTAGAAAAGTACGATATAGATTTATCTAAGTCATATGCATATGGTGATACAAATGGTGATATAAATATGCTTAAAAGAGTTGGACACCCTATTGCAATCAATCCAACTAATGAACTATTAACTAAGTTGAGAGAAGATGATATTTTAAAAAATAATGCTGACATAATAGTTGAGCGAAAAGATATTTTATATAAACTTAAACCTGATGTTCAAGTTCTTTCTTATGACGATTTATCTGAATAGAATATTATAATAAAAAAGGGAGATTTTTAAATCTCCTCTTTTTTATTACTTTATTTTTGATATATACTAATATTCATTTCTTTTGCTATTTAAGTTTTAAATATTCTATACTATTTTTCAATTTTTCAAGACCTAATTTTAATTTTTCTATACTGCATCCACAATTTAATCGAAGATATTTTTCCCCACCATATACTTCTCCTTTCATAATACCAACTTTTCCGATATTTACAAGCACATCTTGTAATTCTTCAGAAGAGTATTTAAGTTTTCTACAATCTATCCATGCTAAATATGTTCCTTCTGGCTTTTTAAATTTTAAATCCTTTATATTTTCTTTTATATATTTTTCTACATAATCCATATTTTTATTTATATATGCAACTAATTCTTCTATATAATCATCGCATTCATTATATGAAATCATTGTAGCATACATACCAGGTATACTTGCTGAATTTAAAAATTCTTTTTTTCTAGTAGTAGTTAAAAATTCTTCTTTTATATTATCATTTGGAATAATTGCATATGAACAAATTAATGCGGGATAATTAAATGTTTTTGATCCTGATGACACTAAATATAAATCATTGTATTCTTTCAAAAATTTTATTATAGGATTATGTTTTTTTTCACCTAGAATTATATCCATGTGTATTTCATCAGATATTATCTTTATACTATATTTTTTACACAGTTTAACTATTTTTACAAGCTCTTTTTCTGTAAAAACTTTACCTGTTGGGTTATGTGGTGAACAAAGGAGAAGAAGTTTTGATTTTTTTAACATTTCCTCTAGTTTATTAAAATCTATATAAAATTTTCCATCTTTTTCTATTAAATCTACTTTACCTATTTTTCTATTATTACCTTCTATTACATTAAAAAATGCATCATACATAGGATTAAATGTTGCAACTATATCATTATCCTTAGATAATAATTTTATAAGTAATGATACTGAATACATTACACTAGGGCTGTATATAACCCAATCTTTTTTAACTTCTGTATCAAATCTTTTTTTAAAGAAATTAACTATACTATTTTTAAAATCATCATGATTCCATCTCGTATATCCAAAAATTTGATGTTCTAAAACTGATTTTAATTTTTCTGTAACTTCATAAGGAACTATAAAATCAGTATCTGATATTGAAAATGGTAAAATATCTTCTACACCAAATCTATCTTGTATATAATCCCACTGTGTACAGTATGTACCTTTTCTATTATTTATTTTATCAAAATTATATTTCATCTTTATTCTCCAATACTATAATTTTTTTTGTTGTTTTATTTAATGAAACTGCTTTTCCATTAATTATACACACATCATCTTCTATTCTTATACCACCTATATTAGGAAGATATATTCCTGGTTCACATGACATAATCATACCTTCTTGTAAAATCATTTCGCTTTCTTTATTTAATTTTGGATATTCATCTCCATTATTTATACCTATTCCATGTCCTAGACCATGTACAAAATAATCCCCATATCCAAACTTTTTTATTATATCTCTAGATATTTTATCTATATTTTTACATTTTTCCCCTATTTTTATATTTTTTATCGCTTCCAATTGTGCATTTAAAACTATATTATATATTTCTTCAATCTTTTTATTTGGTTTTCCTATAAATATCATTCTTGTCATATCTGATTGATACCCTCTGTATTCAATGCCAAAATCTAACATTATAAAATCATTTTTTTCTATTTTTTTATCACTTGGTCTTGCATGTGGATATGCTGTTCTTTTGCCAGATGATATAACCGGATCAAATGACATTTTACTTGCTCCAAATTTTATAGAATAATATTGAACTAAAGCACTTATTTCTCTTTCAGTCATTCCTATTTTTATATTATTTATTACATTTTCAAATACTTTATCTGTTATCTCACAAGCTTCCATTATAATTTCTATCTCATTTTTCGTTTTAATCATTCTTATTTTTTTAAATTCTTCATCAAAATTTTCTAATTCCAGTTTCAATTTCTCTAAATTCATATACTCTTTTATTTTATATGCATTATATTCAACTTTTAATTTATTTATTTTATCATTTTTACATATTTCTTTGATTATTTCTATATTTGTTTTTTTATCATTTTTCAATATGTAAATATTTTTATTATTGTAATATCTTTGTTTTGCATCTTCAATATATCTTCCATCCATAATCAAATATATTTTCTTTTTTAATATTAGTATTTCTACCCCACTACCCTCTAGAGTATTTAAATATTTTTTTATATCTTTAGATTTTGCAAGTATTGCTTCATTTTCTTTTAAATCTTTTCTCATTTTTTCTATAAATAAGTTCATATTAATACTCCTTTTAAATAAAGGACAGGCTATGCCTGTCCTTAAAATAATTATTAGAAATCTAAATCCAAATCATCAAGTAATGCTTCATCTTCTTTACTTATTGCTTGAATTTCCTCTGTATTTGATTTTTCTGCTTTTAATTCTTCTTTTTCATATAATTTAAAGAACGGATACCAAATTATTATCGAACCAACAAGTTGTATTAGGTTTGCTATTATTGCTCTCCAGTCTCCTGTAGCTAAAAATCCTTCTAAGAATACCCCAACATATGGTGGGTTGAACCAAGATTTATTAAGTAATCCAAAGTGCATCATAAATGCTGGAATAGAACCTAATATTGATCCACCTATAACATATGGTATAAAGAATATTGGGTTTAATACTATTGGTGCACCGAATAATATTGGTTCATTTATACCAAATAAAGTTGGAATTAATGATACTTTACCAACTGTTCTCTGAGACTTAGCTCTAGATCTTAAACACCATATAACTAAACCAATTGTTATACCTGTTCCTGTAAAGTTAGCAAATGGAGATACCATTCCTCCTGTATAGAAATGAGGTAACGCCTGTCCAGCCATATGTGCAGCCTGATTTTCTGCTAAAAACTGATTTGATATAGGACTTGTTACCGGACTCATTACAGATGGATGTATCCCAAAGAAGAATAATAAACAAGATAAGAACTGGTTTACAAAGAATCCAAACGGACTATCTAATGCACCTAATAATGGAGCTAATACTGGCGTCAATATTTCTGGTGGCATGCATCCTAAAACATTAACTGAGAATAATCTAAATGCAAGGAATGAACCTATTACTATTACAGAAACTGGTATCATTTCAAATGAACTTGAAACAAAATCTGGAACACCTTCTGGCATCTTAATTGTGAATTTCTTTTTTAGACACCATCTATATAATTCAACTGCTAACATTGGAGCTAGCATACCCATTATAAGACCTTTTGTACTTAGATATTTAACTGATAATTCTCCTGTTTCAGGATCATTATATAAAGTAACTAATAAAAATGCTATTATTCCCATACTTAAACATCCAGGTATATTCATATTGTATGATTTACCTAAATTATAAGCAATACTAGCTGCAACATATAAACTCATGAATCCCATACCATATGTAAATGGTAAATATATAGTATCTAAATTATTCATTATCCATACTGAAATAGGATTTTCTTGCCCTATAAGATTAGGTATAGCTTCTGGTATTAGACATAAACTCCCTATCATTATTAATGGTGTCATTGCTACCATAGATTTTTTTATTGCACTAAGATGTTTTTGTTTATCTACTTTATGTGCAAGTGGTAGTAGATATTTATTCATAAAACTTTCTATCTTTTTGAACATATATAAATTCTCCTCCCAATTTATAATTATTACATATTAGCTTTTTTGTGAGCTATAAGAGCCATTTTGAAAGCTGTTGCTCCATCCATTTTACCGTAAGTATCTCTATCAATTACTGTATATGGAACTTTCTTTTCTTCTAACATAGGTTTTAAAGATTCTAATTTGTGTGCTATTTGAGGACCTATAACTAATACATCACAATTATCAATTTCTTGAGATAATGTATCAACTGGTATAGCTATAAAGTCAAATTTACTTTCATCTAATTTTTTACTTTCTTTTACTGTTTTTTTCATGTTTTCCATTAACATTGTTGTTGAAAAACCACCTGCGCAACATAATACTATTCTCATTTTTAATTCCTCCTAATTATCAAATATATCTATCAGAACATCTACAATATCTCTTGCTAATTGAGAAGTCATGTAGTGATCTTGTGCATGTACCATTAATAAACTTATTTCAGGTTTATTTTCTTTATCTTCTTGCATTTCAGCAACTATTAATTCAGTTTGAATTTTATGTGCTTCTAAATCTATTTCTTTTGATTCTTCCATAAGTTTTTTCGCTGCTTCAAAATCTCTATCTTTTACTTTTCTAAGTGCTTCAAATGCTTTTGCCTTACTTTCTCCGGCAGATGAAATTATTCCTATTATTTTTTGTTCTAATTCGTTCATTTAAACCTCCACTAAATTTAAACATATTTTTTTATATCTTTAAGTTTATCAGTATCTAAATCTTTTATTATTTCAACTATAAACTTTATAAGCGATTCTACATCTTTCATATTCACCATAGAATAATTTCCGTGGCAATATCTTAATGGCACTCCAAGAACTATTGCAAGTCTACCTCCGCTAACTAAATGTGCATTACCTGCATCAGTTCCACCTCCACCAAACATATCTTTTTGAAAAATTATATTATTTTCTTTTGCTAAATTTTTTATATAATTCAAAAATTTCTTATTGGGGATCATAGTTTTGTCATAATGTAATATCATAAAACCATTTCCTATTTTTCTATGATTATCACAACCTCTATTTAAATCTGGTGCTGTTGCAACATCTATAGCAAAAAATACATCTGGTTTTATTATATCTGTGCTACATTTACCACCTCTTGTGCCTACTTCTTCTTGCACTGTATTACATAAATATATACTATTTTTTCTTTCTTTTAGATTATTTATTTCTTTTGCTACTTCTGATAATATAAAATTTCCTATTCTATCATCTAATGCTTTTGCCATTAAAATATCTTCATTTAACCATTCAGATTTACTAGCAAAACACACCATATCTCCTATATCTATTCCTAGATTTTCAACTGATTTATCACTATCTACACCAATATCCATATACAATTTATCATCTGTAGAATTTATTAATCCTATAATTTTACTTCCTTCAGATGTTGTGATTCTAGCTTTTTGAAATCCTTTTGCAGTTTCTTTTACTCCGCCAATAGGTATTAAATCTATTAGACCATTCTCTCTAATATTTTTTATCATAAAACCAACTTCATCCATGTGTGCTGCAAACATAATTTTGGGTCCTTCACTTGAGTATTCAAATATTTGACTACCTAATCCATCAATTAACATTCTATCTGCATTTTTAAATTTATTTTTTAGTTTAAACGCAACATCAAATTCATTAGAGGCTATTCCATCTATTTCACATAATTCTTCTAAAAATTTTTTATCCATTTTTATCTCCTCCTTTTTATAATTATCTTTTCTATATAAATGGTTCTATAATTGCTATAAACTCCTCATATGTCTTTGCTTTATGCAATTTTTTTATAATTTCTATATCTTGTATTAAATTATATAAACTTTTTGTAATTTCTTTTTGTAACTCATAATTCTTTTTTTGTAATGAAACCATAAAAATTATATTTACTTTTTTATCTTTATAAAAAACTTCATTTTTTAATATTTTTATAGATACTAAATCTTCATTTGATCCCATTTCTATTGGATGTGGAATTGCTATTCCATTTGTATAAATGGTTGAAACATAACTCTCTCTTTCTAATACTCTATTTTTATATTCTGCTCCACCTATACCATCTTTTTCTATTTCTTCTGCCATTTCTGATATTATATCTATATAATTTTCATTTGTATAATCTATGCTAAAATATTCTTTTTTCAATATATTTTTTATAAATACATTCTTTGTTTCATTTAAAGAAACTTGTTTATCTCTATCTGTAAATAGTAATAATTTTTTTATATTTAACATATCATTATCATCTAAAAATTCTTTTATTATTATTACTGGAACACTTATACTTAAATCTAATTCTTTTATAGAAAAAATAATATCTGGTTCAAATTCTTCAATAGATTTAATATCATAAAATGAGAATGTCTTTATATTTGAATTTTTAAATAAATTAATTATTTTCATCTGTAGTAAGTAGGAACTGCCTCCTCCACTAGAACAAACTATTGCTATTTTCTCTATATTTAGATAATTTCTATATCCTTCCTTTTCCATATGAACACAAAAATGTGTTGCTATGAATCCAACCTCTTCCTCTGTAATAATTACTTCATATTTCTCTGAAATCATATTCGCAAATTTAATAGCTATATTAAATATCATAGGGTACCTTATTAAAATTTCTTCTATTAAAACATTTGTATAAGATACTTTCAACCTCAATCTTTCTATAAGTAATGATACATGAGTTGTAAGTAACCTTTTAAAGTCTTCATCCTTATAAAAATTAGTATTATATTCTTTATCAATTTCTTTTATAAAAATATTAATATCTTTTTTTAGATTTTCTATTGTTATTTTACTTTCTGATTTTTCTTTATTTATTACAAATTTATCAAATGTATTTGTTATTTCTTTATAATCGTTTAATGAAATTCCTATTTCATAATAGTCTTGTATATCATTTATATATTTATCTTTGTAAGATTGTCTTTTTAATATTTCATTTTTCTTATTTATATATAGAATGACTTTAATGTTATTTATAATTTTTTCTCTTTCTGAATCATTTATTGAATATTCTTTCTCTTTTATATAATTTGATATTATTCTTTTTAAATTTTTAAATCTATCACTGAATGTATCATTCATTTCTTCAAGTATAATTTTATTTTTCTTACTTAAAAGTTGATTTATTAGATTTTTTCTATTTATTAATTCTTCTTTTATTTTTAAACCATAATGAGCTTTTCTATCTATACTCAAATTAAATTTTTCTAAATAAAAGTCTATTTTTCTAACTTGATTTCTAATACTTGATACACTGACTTCAAAATAATTCGCTATATCTTCTGTTACTACATAATTATTTTGTATAGATAGATATGCTATAAGATTATCAATTGTAAATTCTTTTATTTCATAATAATCAAGTTCTTTGAGGAAATTTCCAAATTTTTCTGTATCATCTATTCGCAATAAATATCCTTTTCCTCTTTTTTGTATTAAATCAAAACCATTTTTTTTACTTATTTTATTTATATAAGAAAGTTCTTTTTGAATAGTTCTTTTTGATATAGATAATTTATTTATAAAATAATCTATTGATAAGTACTTATTTGTGCTCGATAATTCTTTTATTATCTTTAAAGTTCTCACCTTTACACCTCCCATATAAATTATATATCATAAGTTTAAAAATGTTTTCCCAATCCCTATATTTAAATTATAATCTCTTATCATAAGAATAAAAACTTCAAGTTATACATCTTAAAGTGCAATTTTTATCACTATCATAATAAATCTTTTATATTCTTTCATAAAAAAAAGTATCTCTAAAATTATTAGAGATACTTTTTAACTATTCTATATATTTAATTATCTTATTTCTTATATTATTTTTATAAAATCTTATAAATTGGCTATAGAAAATATCATATACTAAAAATAGTATATTTAAAAATAAAAACATTATTATTTTAAAATCAAATTGTATAAAACTTTTTAGTACATATACTATTATTAAAAATATTATATTTGCAAATACAAATTTCATTCCATATTCAACTATTCTACTTCTTCCTCTTTCAATAATAGATTTGATTAATCCATATATTGAAAATGATATTGCATATAAAAACCAATGTATCTTATTACTTATTATAAAAAAAGATAAAATTATTGATGCAATAGTAAATACAACACCTATTTTTTCACCATACTCATATATAAGTATTGAAGATATAAAAGAAGCAATTACCATTAAAAAAATTGTATTCGAAGGAATAAAATTTATTAGCATAAATATAATAGATTCTATGGCCAATAACATTCCACCTAGAGATATTTTTTTATTTATATTATCCATATGAAAACTTCCATTTCAATTTTATATTTTAACAACAAGTTATAAAATCTCCACCCATACATTCACAGCATGAATCTAAACACCATAACTGACAGCATGTATTCGCACAATCGTCTCCACAACAACAGCAACAAGGATTGCAACAGCATCCACCAGAATCATATCTTCTTCTTTCATTGTAGTATCTAGCTCTATTATCATAATCATTTCTATATGAACTAAATTGATTATACGCTTCATCATATTCTCTATTTTCTGGATCCATAAATCTTGCTCTTTTTATATAATCTTCACCTTCATCATATCTACCCATTTTCATAGCTGCCATTCCTGTTAAGAAAAACCATTCAGCAGTTCTATCACTTGAAATTACTTCTTTTAAAATTCTATATGCTTCAGAAAATTTTCCATTAGATATTAATCTTCTAGCTTCATTGTATGTATTTCTATTTATAGCTTCACCGTACATAATTTACATTCCTTTCTATTTTTATTAGTTTATATGACTTACATCTCCATTTTTATCCTTACCATCTCCATATAATATATTTTTATATCTTAAGTATACACCAGAATATATTATATTTTCTATTATACCTACATTTCTTTTGAGATTTAACATATCTATATTTCTACCAAGCATTCCTAAACTCATCGATATTATTCTATCTACTTTTTTCTTTAATTCTTCACTCTTGGGTTTATATTCTTTAAATGGATTATATCTATTTTTTTCTATGTCTTCAGGTAAATCTTCATAAGCATCTAATATGTAAACATATTTACCTATATTAAATCCTATATTTCTAAGAATTTCTTCATACTCATCTTTTTTGTATGCAAAAATTTCTCCCATTAATTTTCCAAAAGTATTTGATACATCATCTAAATCTATAGAATCTTCAGCTTCCAAAACTTCTAGTTCATATAAACATTTTTCTATATATTCTGCTTTATATTTATACTTATTTTTTGTATCTTTTAAACTTCCTTTATACATATTATACGCTATTTTATCTTTTATTCTTCTTTCATCTTTTACATTATCTTTTAATTTAAAATATGCTAGTAAAACATTCATAGCTGCTGCATATTCTGTTATTTCATTTTTTTGAACCTTTTTCTTTTTTATTGGATTTGCTATACACACTTCTTCTGTAATCTCTGATTCTGGATTATATATAGCTGATAAAAGCACTATTAAAAAAGTAATGTCGTAGTTTAAAGAAAACCTAGATACTTCTCCATGATTTTTTTTCAATGTTTTACAAAGACCACAGTAGTAACTTTTATAATATTCATATTCTCTAAATGTCAAATCCATTTTATTTATTTTTACATACCCAAACATAAAATACCTTCTTTCTTATATATATCTTATTATAATATATATAAATTCTTATATACACCTTAATTTATACTAATACTTTTGAATATATTTAGTTAGTTTCTCAAATTTAATTGTATATAAGATAAAACTCCTTAATTAGAATATCTATTTAATAAGGAGTTTTATATTGTATTTTGTTTTTAAATTTTAATTTGATATTTATTTTAAAGAGATTTTAAGTATATTTCTTTTATCTCTTCTTTACTAAATTTTTTTGGATGATTAGCTATATTTCCTGCTGAAACTTTAAAAGCATTTTCTACCATCCAATCTACATCTTTTTCTTCTATCCCTAAATCTTTTAGAGTAACATCTAAATCTATTCTTTTTAAGAAATCTCTTACTCTATCTGCACAATCTAATGCACTATTTCCTCCTAAAAGAGCTGATATAGCTGCGTATCTTTCTGGATCACTTTCCCATGATAATTCAATAATAGTTGGAGTTATAGCTGCTAATCCTTCTCCATGTACAATATCTTTAAGTCCACTTGCAGGATGTTCTAGTGCATGAGGTAATGCACAACTTGAACAACCTATCGCCATGCCTGCTAAAGTACTTCCTAAAGTTATTTTTTCCCATATATCGTAATCTATATTTTCATCATTTACTGCATTTTCTGCGTTATCTGCTATAAGTTTCATAGCATAAAGTGAATACATATCTGAAAGTGGATTTCTCTTCTTACTAACTGCGGCTTCCATAGCATGTGCAGCTGCATCAAATATTACCGCTGATTTTACTTTTTTAGGCATAGTTATCATAAGCTCTGGATCTACTATAGATTCTTTTGCATATATCGCTGGTGTTCTAAGAGATTTTTTATCATTGTTTGTTTCATCTGTTAAAACAGAATAACAATTCCCTTCACTACCTGTTCCTGATGTTGTTGGAACTAATATAATTGGAAGTGCTTTATCTGATTCTTTTTCTCCATACATATAATCCTTTATATTTCCTTCATTTACAGCTATAAAAGCAATTGCCTTTGCTGCATCCATTATACTACCCCCTCCGATAGCTACAACCATATCACATTTTTCAGATTTTATAATAGTTGCACCTTCTTCAACTGTAGATATTAATGGATTTTTAGTTACTTTATCAAATATAATAGTTTCTATACCTTCTTTTTCTAAAAGTTTTATTGATTTATCAAGGAGTCCTGATTTTTTAGAACTATTTTTTCCTGTTACTACTAATGCTTTGTTCCCATATTTTATGCTTCTTTTTCCTAATTCATTTACTTTTCCTCGACCAAATATAATATTTACTGGTAAATTGTAATTAAATTCCATTATTTTCGCCCCATTTCTAAAAGTCTATTTTAATTAATAACAAGCTATTATTTTCTTATATACTAAGTATATCAGTTAATTTTTTTTATTCAATGAAGATACTTTGAACATTTATTAAATTTAAAGTTTATTATATTTTTTATATAGAAAAAGAGAATACTAATCTCTGCTGTAAAATTTAGTATTCTCTTTCTCTATAATCAACCTTAAATTTTATGTAAACTGTATTTTAGATTTATACCTTATTTATTATATATATTATTTAAAAAAGTAAAAAAATCATTTAAATCATTCATACTAGCTGGATACACTTCTTCATCATTTTTATTTATATTTTCTTTTTCATCTACAACAAATCTAAATGATAACCTAATTCCAAATAAATCTTCTGAAACATCTTGTAAAAATCTTAAATATTGTGTTTCCATTATCTGTACAACTCTAGTATCACCAACTAATATATAAACTATCCCCATTTTATAATCTATTTGTTTGCTATCTTTAAATAATGCTTTATATACTGCTGGACTTATAAGTTCTTGTATTCTTCCTAGCATAACTTTCCAAACATCCATAGCATCTATTCTATTTATATCTGCTTCTTCTTTATATTCTTCTTTTTCTTCAGATTTTGAACTTTCTTCATCAGGTCTTTTTACTTCTATAGTACTTTCTTTTTCTTCTTTATCATCTTCTGAAAAATTCTTAGACATTTGTATTTCAGCTATTTTTCTAAGACCAAGATCAATTAAATCACTTTCATTTAAAAATACTATATTTATTCCATAGCTTATTCCTGATTTTGTTATAATATATGTTTTCATAATATCTATTATCTCAGGACTTATTTCTTCTTTATCTATTACTATATAAAGCGTATTTCCGTTGAATTTTATTTTTCTTATACTTTCTATTGTACTACTTAATTCTTTTTGAAGGCTCTCTAAAGTCTCTTTTGTAAAGTTTTCTATATTCATATTTGCCCTCCTTATAAAATATAATTTATCTATTAAAATTATACTACAAATATAACATTATTGTTTAATTAATTTTATAATTTTAATTCTCTTTTTTTATTTATTATATTTATAAATAAAATATTAAAAAGGACCAAATTCTTTAGACATTTGAGCGGGTAGTCTTTTAAGAATTTAGTCCTTCTTATATATTTAATTCACGATTTTACTTTTTTATATTTAATTTAACGATATGATTTTTTCCGTTATTCTATTTGAAGTAAAGAACTCCAGATTCGAATATTTTCTGATCTTTTTCTCCTGGTATGTTTTTAGTAACATTGTCACTTAATCTTTCTGAGTGACCCATTTTACCAAATACTCTACCATCTTCACTTGTTATACCTTCTACTGCATAGAATGAACCATTTGGATTGTGTTCTATATCATATGTAGCATTTCCATTGAAGTCTACGTACTGAGTAGCTATCTGTCCGTTTTCTATAAGTTTTTTCATTACTTCTTCACTTGCAACGAATCTACCTTCTCCATGTGATATTGGTATACTGTGTATATCTCCAACTTCTGTCTGAGCAAGCCATGGAGATTTATTTGATGCTATTCTAGTATTTACAACTTTGGCCTGATGACGACCTATATTGTTGTAAGTAAGAGTTGGAGCTTCTTCACAAGGCTCTATTATTTTTCCATATGGAACTAAGCCAAGTTTTATAAGAGCCTGGAATCCATTACAGATACCTAGCATTAATCCATCTCTTTCATTTAAGAATTCATGAACAGCTTCTTTCATTTTTGGATTTCTAAATACTGTTGCTATAAATTTAGCAGAACCATCTGGTTCATCTCCAGCACTGAATCCACCAGGAAGCATTATTATCTGTGATTTTTTGATTTCTTCAACCATTATATCTATTGATTCTTCTATATCTTTATAAGATAAGTTTCTGAATACTTTTATATTAGCTTCTCCACCAGCTCTTTCAAAAGCTCTAGCAGAATCATATTCACAGTTTGTTCCAGGGAATGCTGGAATTAATATTTTAGGTTTTACTATACTTAATGAAGATTTTGCTGGAGAACCAGTTCTAACATAGCTTATATTTTTAACTTCTGATTTTATTTCAGTAGATTTTGTTGGGTATATAGTTTCTAAAGTATTACAATGTGATTTATATAAGTCACCTAGGCATACTTTTTCATCAGCAAATTCTATCGCAGGAGTTTCTGTTGTTTCTCCAAGTAATATGCATCTATATCCTTTTAATGATGATAAATCATCTTCAGCTAATTCTAATATTATTGTTCCATAATCTGCAGCAAATAAATCATCTGTATTTTCATAAGCTTCTACAGCTTCTTCACTGAATTTGAATCCTATTTGGTTACCAAATCCCATTTTAGCTATAGCTTCACCAACACCAGCAAATCCAAGTGCATAACTTGAAAGCACTTTTCCTTCTAATATTAATTCTCTTACTTTTGTAAGATTTTTCTTTAATTCATCAAAGTCTACTACTCCATTATCTAAAGTAGCTGCTGATATTTTAACTACTTTTGATCCAGCTTTTTTAAATTCTGAAGTAACTACATTTTTAGCATCTACAGTATCAACTGCAAATGAAACTAATGTTGGAGGTACATCTATATCTTTAAATGTTCCTGACATAGAGTCTTTACCACCTATTGCAGGTATTTCAAATTGTTCTTGAGCATAGTATGCACCAAGTAAAGCTGCAAATGGTTTACCCCATCTTTCTGGAGATTTTCCAAGTCTTTCAAAGTATTCTTGGAATGTAAGTCTTGTAGTAGCATAATTTCCTCCAAGAGCAACTAATTTAGCAACAGATTCAACTACTGCATATAGTGCACCATGGTATGGAGACCATTTACCTATTTTAGGATTATATCCATAAGTCATTATTGTAGAAGTATTAGTTTCTCCTCCAAGTACTGGTATTTTTGCAACCATACCTTGTTCTGGAGTTGCCTGATATTTTCCACCAAATGGCATTACAACTGTATTACCACCTATAGTATTATCAAATTTTTCAACTAGTCCTTTCTGAGAACAAACATTTAAATCTGATAATGCTTTATGGAATTTTTCTTTTACAGTTTCAGCACCTTCTACTATATCTGTATTATCAAAGAATGTATTTTCTTCATCTACTTTTTCGACTACTACATTAGTTTTTTGTTTAGCACCATTAGTATCTAAGAATGCTCTTTTTAAGTCAACTATTGTTTTACCATTCCAGAATAATCTCATATATCCTGTATCAGTAACTGTAGCAACATGAGTAGCTTCAAGATTTTCTATTCTTGCTAATTCTATAAATCTATCTTTATTAGCAGCATCTATTGCAACTGCCATACGTTCTTGTGATTCTGAGATTGCAAGTTCTGTTCCATCAAGTCCATCATATTTTTTAGGAACTAAATCTAAGTTTATATCTAAACTTTCTGCAATTTCACCTATAGCAACACATACTCCACCAGCACCAAAGTCATTACATCTTTTTATCATTTGAGCTGCTTCTTTATTTCTAAAGAATCTTTGGATTTTTCTTTCATTAGGTGCATCACCTTTTTGAACTTCAGCTGAGCAAGTATTTATTGATTCTTCACTGTGTTCTTTTGAAGATCCAGTTGCTCCACCGCAACCATCTCTACCTGTTTTACCACCAAGTAAAACTATTACATCTCCAGCTTCTGGTCTTTTTCTTACTACATTTTCTTTTGGAGCTGCTGCTATTACAGCACCTATTTCCATTCTCTTAGCTACGAAATCTTCATCGTATACTTCTGCTACTTGACCAGTTGTTAAACCTATCTGGTTTCCGTAAGAACTATAACCATTTGCTGCTTCTGTAACTATTTTTTTCTGCATTAATTTTCCTGGTAGTGTATCTTCTAATGAAGTTCTTGGATCTGCAGCACCAGTTACACGCATTGCTTGGTAAACATAAGATCTTCCTGATAATGGGTCTCTTATTGCTCCACCTAAACAAGTAGCTGCTCCTCCAAATGGTTCTATTTCTGTCGGATGGTTGTGTGTTTCATTTTTAAACATTACTAAATATTGTTCATTTTTTCCGTCGATTTCTACATCTACATTTATTGAACAAGCATTTATTTCTTCACTTTCATCAAGGTCTGCTAATTTTCCTTCTTTCTTTAGTTTTTTCATTGCTAAAGTAGCTATGTCCATTAAGCAAACATCTTTTTTTCTGTCTACATAAATTTCTTTTCTAGTATTCATGTAGTCTTCGAAAGTGTCTTTTATAGCATCAGTATATTTACCTTCAGCTATTTCTACATTTTCAAGTTCTGTCATGAAAGTAGTGTGTCTACAATGGTCTGACCAATAAGTATCTAAAACTTTTATTTCTGTTATAGTTGGATTTCTATGTTCTTCATCTCTAAAGTAAACTTGAACATGTTTTAAATCTTCTAGAGTCATCGCTAATCCTTGAGATTTTACAAAGTCTTCAAGTCCTGATTCATCTAGTTCTATAAATCCATCTAGTGTAGCTACTTCTGTTGGTATTTCTGTAACCATCGCAAGTGTTTCTGGTTTTGCCAAATCAGATTCTCTACTGTCTACAGGGTTTATTATATACCCTTTAATTCTGTCGAACTCTTCATCTGTTATATTTCCAGAAAGTATATATACTTTAGCAGATTTTAATTCAGGTCTCATTCCCTGATTTAATATCTGTATACACTGAGCAGCCCAATCGGCTCTCTGGTCATACTGTCCTGGAAGATATTCAACGGCAAATACTCTTTCATCTTTAAGATTTGGAATTTCTTCAAAATAAGTAACATCAATATTTGGTTCTGAAAATATTGAGTTTGCTGCATTTTGGTAAACTTCTTCAGATATGCCTTCTACATCATATCTATTTAGTACTCTTAAAGAATCTACAGAGTCAATATGAAGACTTTCAACAATGTCTTTTTTAAGAGCTCTTGCTTCAAGATCAAAGCCGTTTCTTTTTTCGACTAGTACTCTTTTGACGTTTTTATCCATTTCTCTTCCTCCAAATTTTTTTTCGGAAATTTTACAGACCTATATCAGTTCTGTAGTGCATTCCTTCAAAGTTTATTCTTTTTATATTTTCATAAACTTTATCGGCAGCTTCAGATACATTTTTTGCCTTAGCAGTTATACCTATAACCCTACCGCCGTTTGTAACTAATTTACCATCTGACATTTTAGTTCCACTGTGGAATACTACTATTTCTTCATCTAATTTGTCAAGACCTTTTATTTCTTTGCCTTTTTCATAGGCTTCTGGATAGCCTCCTGATGTTAACATAACACATATTGCTTCTTCATCTGTGTATTTAATCTCAACTTCAGAAAGTTTATTATCTATTACAGCATTCATTATTTTGTTTAAGTCTGTTTCTAATCTGAAAAGAACTGACTGTGTTTCTGGATCTCCAAATCTAACATTGTATTCAAGTACTTTTATTCCTTCTTTTGTAATCATAATTCCAACAAATAATATTCCTCTATAATCTAATCCATCATTTTGGAATCCTTTAAGAGTTTTATCAAGTACATTAACTTTTATATCATTTGCTAGTTCCTCTGTCCATAATTCACTTGGAGAGAATGTTCCCATTCCACCTGTATTTAGTCCTTTTTCTCCATTATTTACTTTTTTATGGTCTTTTGCACTTTCCATAGGAACAATAGTATTGTTATCTACAAATGCTAGTATTGAAGTTTCTATACCTGTTAAAAATTCTTCTATTACAACTTTATCTCCAGCATCTCCAAATTTTCTATCTTCCATCATTTCTTTTAAAGTATTTATAGCATCTTCTCTATTTTCTGGTATTACAACACCTTTTCCTGCAGCAAGACCATCTGCTTTTATAACTACTGGATATCCAAAGCTATCTATTTCTGATATAGCTTCATCTAAAGAAGTATATTCTTTATATTTAGCAGTTGGTATATCATTTCTTATCATAAAATCTTTAGAAAATGCTTTACTTCCTTCAAAAGTAGCGCATTGTTTATTTGGACCAAATATTCTTAAATTTTCTTTTTCAAAAGCATCTACTATTCCCATTACAAGTGGAACTTCTGGTCCTACAACTGTAAGGTCTATAGAATTATCTTTTGCAAATTTAACTAGGTTTTCTATATCATTATCTTTTATATCAACACATTCTGCTGAATCTGCTATTCCTGCATTTCCTGGAGCACAATATATTTTTTCAACATCTTTTTCTTGTTTTAATTTCCAACATATAGCGTGTTCTCTTCCGCCACCGCCTACAACAAGTATTTTCATATCCATACTCTCCTTATTGATTAGTGTTTAAAGTGTCTTACTCCTGTAAATACCATAGACATATCAAATTTGTCACAAGCTTCTATTGAATCATTATCTCTTATTGATCCACCTGGTTGTACAATAGCTTTTATTCCAAATTCATGAGCCAATGTTACGCAATCATCAAATGGGAAGAATGCATCTGAAGCTAATACTGCTCCTGTAAAGTCTTTTTCATCTTTATTATTTTCTAATGCATTTTTTAATGCCCATATTCTTGAAGTCTGACCACAACCTAATGCAAGAGTCTGACCATCTTTAACAACTGCTATAGCATTTGATTTCATATTTTTAACTATTTTCATACCAAATTTCATATCTTCTAATTCTTTTTCTGTTGGTTCTAATTTAGTTACTGTTTCATATTTATCTGCTAATTTAACATCTTTATCTTGAATTAAAAGTTTTCCATCAAGATATTTCATTTCATATTTTTGTTTGCTATCTTCTATTTTAGCAAGTTTTAATACTCTAAGATTTTTCTTAGTTCTTAAAACTTCTAAAGCTTCATCTGTAAAATCATATGCAACTACTATTTCAAGGAATATTTTATGAAGTTCTTCAGCTGTAGCTTTATCAACTGTAGAAGTTATACCAACTATTCCTCCGAATATAGAAGTTTTATCAGCTTCATAGCATTTTGTGTATGCTTCTAATGCTGTTTCTCCTAACGCAACTCCACATGGATTTGTGTGTTTTATAGCTACTGCAGCTACTTCTTTGCTATCTTTAAACTCTCTCATAACTTCTAAGCATCCATGTAAGTCATTTA
Organism: Peptacetobacter sp.; assembly: GCF_029264495.1. GTDB lineage: Bacteria > Bacillota > Clostridia > Peptostreptococcales > Peptostreptococcaceae > Peptacetobacter. Next base: position 43,074 of record NZ_JARIBH010000007.1, on the reverse strand, counting down.
AATTGTTGAAAGATAATTCTTTTCCATTTAACTGTTCATAGTTTAATATTGGATTTTTAGCATTTGGCTGAGAGTATAGTATTCCATTTTGATGTGGATTTTCACCATATCTTAAAGTCTGTTCTTTTTGGAAAGTAAGATTTAAGAACTCTGGATATTCTTCTCCAACTTGTTCAGCAAAGTAAGTTGATATCATTGCGTCATATCTTCCTGTAGTTGAAAATGCTTTATATGCTAATTTTCTTCTCTCTTCTTCTGATAATTCACCTTTTCTAAGCTCTTCTATTATAAGATCATAATCTTTTATGTCTGTAACAACTATAACATCTTTATAATTTTTTGCAGCAGATCTTATCATTGAAGGTCCACCGATATCTATATTTTCTATCATTTCATCGTGGCTTTTTCCTGCTTTTAAAGTTCCTTCAAAATCATAAAGGTTAACACATACAAGATCTATTGAATTTATTTTATGTTCTTTTACTGTTTCTACATGAGATTCTAAATCTCTTCTGTAAAGTATTCCACCATGTATAAATGGATTTAAAGTTTTTACTCTACCATCTAATATTTCTGGAAATTTAGTAACATCTTCAACCTGCATTACATTTACTCCATTTTCTTTTAGGATTTTAAATGTATTACCTGTAGAAATTATTTCAAAATCAAGTTCATTTAATGCTTTTGCAAATTCAACTACTCCTGTTTTGTCTGTTACGCTTATTAAAGCTCTCTTACTCATTTATATATACTCTCCTTCCATCAACTTTTATTTTGTCTTCACATAAAAGTGCTACACTTTTTTTAAGTATCTTATGTTCTACTTTAAGTACTCTAGCAGCTAGAGTATCTGCATCATCATTTTGTTCTACTATTACAGCTTCTTGCATTATTATTGGACCCTCATCTGCTCCTTCTGTTACAAAGTGAACTGTAGCTCCAGTAACTTTTGCTCCATAATCTAAAACTCCTTGATGAACTCTTTTCCCATAATACCCCTTTCCGCAGAAAGAAGGTATTAGAGAAGGGTGAATATTTACTATTTTATTGCTAAATTCATTTACAAATTCTGAGCTAATTATTTTTAAATATCCAGCCATTACTATTACATCTATTTCTTTTTCTTTTAATATCTCTATTACTTTTTTTTCATCATTTTCAAAAATAGCTTCTATGTTATGTTTTCTCGCTCTCTCAAGACCATACGCATTTTCTTTATTAGAAATTACTACTTTTATCTGACCATTTATTTCTCCATTTTCTGTTGCATCTATTATTGATTGAAGATTTGTTCCTCCACCTGATACTAAAACAGCAATATTTTTTAGCATAATTCTACTCCTTCATGAGTATCTACAACTTCACCTATAATATATGCATTATCTTCCATAAGGTCAGCATATTTTTCTTCAACAAAGCATTTATTATCGCTTGGTCTAGCATTTATGTAATCTACAACACTTTGAGCATCTTCTTTGTTCACTATAAGAACAAGTCCTATACCCATATTGAAACTTTTGTGTAATTCTCTCTGCTCAACAGCATTGAATCCTTCTATCATTTTGAATATTGGTGGTTTTTCCCATGATTTAGTGTTTATATTAAGTCCTAATCCTTTTGGTATAACTCTTGTTATATTTTCTATAACACCACCACCAGTTATATGTGATATTGCTTTTATATTGTGTTTTTCTATTAAATCTAGTGCTAATTTAACATATATTTTTGTTGGAGTAAGTAGTGCTTCACCTACTGTCATTCCTAATTCTTCAACATATTGATCCATATCATATTTAAATTCTTCTAAGAATATTTTTCTTATAAATGAGAATCCATTTGAATGTATACCACTTGAAGTTATACCTACTAAAACGTCTCCAGCTTTTACATCTTTACCAGTTACAACTTTTGATTTATCTGCTATACCAACAGCAAATCCTGCTAAGTCGTAATCTTCTTCTCCGTACATTCCTGGCATTTCAGCAGTTTCGCCACCGATTAATGCACAGCCAGACATTTTACATCCATTCGCTACACCTTCAACTATTTTTTCTATATGTTCTGGAACTAATTTTCCAAGAGCTATATAGTCAAGGAAGAATAATGGTCTAGCACCTTGGCATATAAGGTCATTAACACTCATTGCAACTAAATCTATACCAACTGTATGATGTATGTCCATCATCTGAGCTATTTTTAATTTTGTTCCAACTCCATCTGTTGCTCCCATTATAACTGGTTCTTTCATTCCTGAAAATTCAGCTATACTATAAAGACCACTGAAGTTACCTAAATCTCCTATTACATTATCATCATATGTTTCTTTTATTTTTCCTTTTATTAGGTCTACTGCTCTATTACCTTCGTCTATATTTACTCCTGAAGCTTTGTATGTTAGCATTATTAATTTCCTCCTAGATTTGCTTTTTATTTACCAAAACCGACTTTAAAACTTTCACTTATTTATCTATTTTTTTTACTGCATAATCTCCATCAAAACAAGCTTTACAGAATGTATTCATTCCTTTAGCTGCTTCCTTCATTCCTTCAGAAGATATGAATTTTAATGTATCACATCCTATGTATTCTCTCATTTCTTCTACTGAATGATCTGATGCAAGTAAACTTTCTCTTGTTGGTGTATCTATTCCATAATAACAAGGATATTTTACTGGAGGTGAAGTTATTCTTAAATGAACTTCCTTAACTCCCGCCTGTCTTAATGATTTAACTAGCTGTTTAGAAGTTGTACCTCTTACAATTGAGTCATCTACTAATATTATAGATTTACCTTTTAATGCTGGTACTAGTGGGTTTAATTTTATTCTAACAGCTATTTCTCTTTCTTCTTGTGTTGGTTTTATAAAAGTTCTACCAACATATCTATTTTTTACTAATCCTTCACTTAACTGTAAGCCACTGGCATTTGCATAACCAATAGCACCTGCCCAACCTGAATCAGGAACTGGAACAACACAATCAGCTTTTACATCTTCATCTTTTGCAAGATAAGCACCACAATTTATTCTAAATTCATATGCGTTTAAATCATCTAATGTTGCATCATTTCTAGCTATATATATGTGTTCAAATATACAGCTTTTTTTAACTGGTTTATATGTATCTGAATAATTGTAAGATTTTAATTCTCCATCTTTTATAACTATTATTTCTCCTGGTTCAACATCTCTTATTACTTCTCCACCTAGTATTTCTATTGCACTATTTTCAGAAGCAATTAAATATTCATTTCCTTTTTTACCTAAAAGAAGTGATCTAAATCCATGAGGATCTCTAACTGCAACTAGAGAATCATCACATATTATAGCTAATGTATAAGACCCTTTTATATAATCCATAGTAACTTTTACAGCTTCAACTATATCACCTTTATAATATCTAGCTAGAATGTGAAGTATAACCTCTGCATCTGAATTAGTTTGGAACATAAATCCTTCTTCTTCCATTGTTTCTCTAAGATAATTTGCATTAACTAAACTTCCATTATCAACTATTGCAAGATTTCTATTTCTACAGCTTCCTACGAATGGCTGTGTATTTGCAATGTGATTGTGTCCAACTGAAGAAGATCTAACGTGTGCTATCCCAAGATTTCCATTATAATTTTTTAATTCGTCTTCTTTAAAAGCATCTCCAACTAAACCTTTTTCTTTTTTATAAACTATTTCTTTTTTCTCAGAATCGTAAACAGCCATACCACAACTTTCTTGACCTCTATGTTGCATAGAATAAATTCCATAATATAGCTCTTTTGATACTTTATTATCTGAGTAAATACCTACTATTCCGCTCATACACTCACTCCTTTTATAAATATCTATTTTAAAATTTTTATTACTTTCTATTTTTAATTTTTAATTATTTCTCAATTTATAACTCTAAATTTTTTAATTATATATTTAAGCTTTCATCATCTTCAAGAACTTTTTTAGCCATTTCATCTCTGTATGATTTTAACTGTTCTTTTAATTTAGGATATTTTAATGACATCATCTGTATAGCCATTAATGCAGAGTTTAAACCACCATCTATAGCTACTGTAGCTACTGGTATACCTTTTGGCATTTGAACTATTGATAATAGCGAATCTAGTCCATCCATAGTTGATGATTTTATTGGAAGCCCAACTACTGGAATTAATGTCTGTGCTGCTATAACACCTGGAAGATGTGCTGCTTTACCAGCTGCTGCTATTATTACATCTGTATTGTCTTCTAGCCCTTCTAAACATTCTGTTAACTGAACCGGTGTTCTATGAGCAGATAAAGCTCTGACTACTACTTCTATACCAAATTCTTTTAATACTTTTATTCCTTCTTCTACTTTTGGAAAATCTGATTTAGATCCCATTATTACTGCAACTTTCATTATTCTTCCCTCTCCTTTATATCTCTCTTTTAATCTCAGTCAAAAATTCGTATCATTATACGAACTATTATATATAAATATTATATTAATATCCATATATTATCAATATATTTTTTGTTTTTTTTTGAAATAATTAAAAATTTTTTAAAATTCAAGTGATTATTGTTCGTGTTTTTGGTGTTTATAGCGATATTTTATAATTTTTATTCGTATTTTCAATTTTAAAGTCTCAAAATTCAATTAATTTAAAATATAGTTCATAAATTGTATATTTGAAGTGTATTTTATATATTTCCATTTTTATATTACTAATTCCTCTTTTTTTAAAGATAATATTTTTTAATAAAAATAAAGCGTCAAGTACCGTCATTTATTTGAAGCAGCACTCAACGCTTTTTAGGCAATTTTATATCTAATTTTTAATAATTAAAATCAATTTATGTATTTGTACTTAAAATAACCATGTTACAAGAGCTACTACTCCAATATAGAAAACTATTAAAAGTACTCTTTTCATAACTTTTGAAAGTTTTAAATCTTTATTTATTTTATCAACAATCATATTTGAAGCTAAACATAATATACATATAGCAAAAAGTCTTTTCAACATTATTATTGTGTTCATCTTTTATCCACCTTTCATAGCAACTCGAATTATATATTAACATATTATAGCTACTATGTCTATTATATAAATTAAACTACATCAATTTTAACTATTAATTTCTGATAAACTTTATAACTTATCTTAATCCTAACTTATACTCATTAAATATCCAAGAGCTTCTTCTTTAGTCATAAAAAAATGAATTCCACCTGTAGAATCTCTCCATCTATCAGGATTGAATCCTTTTGCATATACCATTTCTCCAACTTTATATACAAAATCCCCATCTACATAAGATACAGCTTCATCAAATTTTTCTTTTTCATCTGAATCAGATATACTTATAACTTTTGCCTTATCACATCTACAAGTATTCATTGTTGAACTAGTTCTTCTTGCATCTGCTGGAATCAAAAGCCTAACAAGTCTTTTATTAAAACAAGTTTTCCATCCTAAAAAAGCTCCTGTTTCTGGACAAATCATTTTATAATGCTTTGTATTTTCATCTGTTTTTATTCCATCCATTTTTGCTTCTTCCAAATTTGCACAAAATATATCTGCTCCAGATAAATCTATATTTTCTAGATTTGTATATCTTAAATTTGTTCCATGCATTGTACAATTTTTAAAATTAGAATTGGATAAATCTGCATTTTCTAAAAAAACATTACTTAAATTAGAATTTTCAAAATTTACATGAGATAATCTTACATTTTTAAAGTCAGACCATTCAAAATCTATATTGCTCAAATCCATTCCTGTTAAATCTAATTCTTCAAATATCGTATTTTTTAAATCTATTTTTTCTTTTTTATCTCTTCTATTTTCCCTTAAAAATTGCTCTAAATCCTCTTTGAATAAAAACTTTTTCAATACAATCGCCACCTTTATGATATTTATAATTAATTTTATTATATATCATTGTTTTTCATATAAAAAGAGACCATTACTACAATTAAAATAATTGATAACAGTCTCTTTTAATAGTATTATTTCTGCATCTTTTCCAATTCTAAATTAGTTTTTTAATTTCATTTCTAATCCAACTATTTTTTCCCAGCTAGAAAAAATTTTTCTTATTATAGTTGGACCTTTTTTTGATATAAATACAAGTTGAGAACTTCCTTTATCTGTACAAGTTTTATAATCTATTTTCTTTCCAACTACATCGACTTGATTCCATCCATATTCTTTAATTTTAAAGAAGCCTTTCATCCTATACACATCTTCTGTCATCTCTTCAAGAAATTGTGTTAATTTTGTTTTTTCTATTTCTCCCTCAAAGTTTAAAAATAATGTCTTCGGTTTTGTATCTATAGAATTTATAGATTCTTCAGATTCTGCCCATTTGTATTTCATTAAATCTTCTTCTAAAAAGGAATAATCCATTATTCCATTTACACTTTTTTCAATTTTACAAATAGGATTTATTTCTTTTATTTTTTCAAAAATCGTATCGAATTTTTCATCTCCACATATATCAGTTTTAGTTATTACTGCCATATTACAATGTTTTATCTGTCTTTCAACTGTCTCATCTTCTTTTAATTGATTATCTAAATTTAAAGCATCAACTATACATATAGATCCTCTAAAATCATATTTATCACCTGCAACAACTTTTACAGCTTTTAAAATTTCATCTAAATTTGATGGATCTCCTATTCCAGAACTTTCTACAAACATATATTCAAAATTATTTTCACTCATATCTGAAAGAGCTTGTACAAAATTTAATTTTAAACAAGAGCAAAATATAGAACCTCTATTCAATTCTACCATTTGAATTCCATCTTTTTTTAATATTTCGCCATCTATGCTTATTTTACCTATCTCATTTTGTATAACACCAATTTTATTATTCTCAAGTTTTTTTAACATTTCAAGAAGAATAGTTGTCTTTCCTGAACCTAAAAATCCTGTAAATAAATATAGTTTTGTTTTCATATATTCCACCTCATACATTGATATATATCGATATTTTAAATTATACATTTTATATCGATATACGTCAATGTGTATTGATATTTTACTCTGGTCTATCTATATCTTATTCTTATTTTTATAAAATATGAATGAAAATATTATTAAAACAATAGGTATTAAACTAAATATAATAAGAGAATACATATCCATATATTTTACAATTCTATTCCATGTATTTCCAAGCATACTTCCAACTTGAACAAGAACCGTATTCCATATTATTGTCCCTGCTGCTGTAAACAATAAAAATTTTCCGAGTTTCATCTTAGATGTTCCCGCTGGAACTGATATTATACTTCTTACTATTGGTGCAAATCTAGCAAAAAATACTGTTCTATACCCATGTCTTTTGAACCAATTTTCAGCCTTTTTTAAGTTTTCTCTTTTTAATCTCAAAGTTCTCCCTAATTTACTATTTATTAGAGTATTTATTCTTTCAGCACTTATCAAATATCCTATATAATACAATATTATTGCTCCAATCAAAGAACCTAGTGTAGCAGCTAATATAACTCCAAATTTTTTAATACTTGTATATGTTGTAGAAAAACCTCCAAATGCCAATACTATTTCTGATGGTATCGGTGGAAAAATATTTTCTATCGCCATTAAAAATAATATTCCTATATATCCAAATTCATTTATTACTTCTATAATACTTTCTTCCATCTATAGCTCCTTTCCAAAATATATCTATACTAAAATATAAATTTTTAAATATAATTTAATTTATTTGTATACTCTCAATATTATACCTTAATTAAATTTCTTATTCCACTTTTAAGAATTATTATAAATGTTTTACATTCATTTATATATTTATCTTCTAATCCAAATACTTACCTCTTATACATAATTTTCTTACCTCTTATTTATTTTTTATGGACATAGATTTATCTTTAAGTTATGATTATCTCAAATCATAATTACTTTTACGGAGGTCTTATTTTGAAAGTTAAAGTTAATAATATAGATGAAATTTTTGAAGAAAATGCTATTTTAAATTTGCATAAATCAAATAAATATTCTGATGAAATTGTATCCTTTTTAGAAAAAGAAAATTTTAGAATGGAAACTATTGTCTGTACAAAGGATGGAAAATTTCATTATATTCCTTTTTTTGAGATAGTTTTTATAGAAAGTTATAAAAATATACAAATAGTACATACTCAGACAAATTCTTATAATTGTAGCAAAAGATTATATGAACTAGAAAAGATACTTCCAAAGCATTTTTCTAGGATTTCTAAATCTACTATTTTAAACTTAAAGTTTGTAAAAATATATAAACCTGCTCCAAGTGGACTTATGAAGGCTAAACTTATAAATAATAAAGATGTTTATATTTCTAGACACTATGTAAAAAAAGTAAAAGAATTTTTATCTGGAGGAAAATAAAATGAAGAATACATTATATTTAATCAAAAATAATTATAAAGAGTATATAAAAAATTCTATTATCTATGGTTCTTATTTAGGCTTTATTATATTTTCAATTTTTATGCTTTTAGTTTTTATAATGAATATTGAAAATGTTGTATCTAATCAAAGTTTAGCTCCAATATTTTTTATTTTATCTTTAACTATTGGATTCTTTATTATATTTTTTAGAAATATAAATCAAGATATTCGATATAATTACAATATCTTAAATGGTATTAGTGGAATTTACTGGATTATGATAATTACATTCTTTATTCCTGTTTTATCTATTATTACTCCTTTTATATTTAAATTATTTATAAATTCTACAATAGTTACAATTCTATCTATGTGGTTTTTAGAATACTTATATCTAAAAAATACTGCAAATGACTTAAATACTTTTAATTCTTCTAAAAAATATAAAACTATTTATATAGAGCTAAATAAAAAGATAAATTCTGTAGATGAGTTTTTAGAAGAACTAGATAGATATTGTTTGCAATTTGAAAATGTGGAATATATATCTTTAGGTATACCAACTAAATTAAAAATAGATAATGTACTATATGAAGCCGATATAACAGAATATTATAGTATAATTGGTACTCCTATCATAGCCATATCACTAAAAACTTTATAAACAAAAAGAGGATATTATATACATATTAAGTAATATTTTGTATATTATATCCTCTTCTTTTACTTAGATTATTCTCTTAAATTTATTTTATTAAATTTTCTATATCTTCTTCTACTGTTCCTATTCCAGCTATTCCAAAATTATCTACAAGGAATTTAGCAGTATCTTCAGTTAAAAATGCTGGTAGAGTTGGACCTAAGTGTATATTTTTTACTCCTAAATATAAAAGAGCTAATAATACTATTACAGCTTTTTGTTCATACCAAGCTATATTATATACTATTGGAAGGTCATTTATATCTTCAAGTCCAAATACTTCCTGTAATTTCATTGCTATTACTGCAAGTGAATAAGAATCATTACATTGTCCAGCATCTAATACTCTCGGTATTCCACCTATATCTCCTAAGTCTAATTTATTATATCTATATTTTGCACATCCCGCTGTAAGTATCACTGTATCTTTTGGTAGAGCTTTTGCAAATTCTGTATAATAACTTCTTCCTTTTTGTCTACCATCACATCCTGCCATAACTACAAATTTTTTGATTGCACCAGACTTAACTGCATCTACAACTTTGTCCGCTAATTGCATAACCTGATTATGTGCAAATCCACCAACTATTTCTCCATTTTCTATTTCTTTTGGAGGATTACATCTTTTTGCATGCTCGATTATTTCTGTAAAATCTTTTACTTCCCCATATCCACCTTCTATGTGTTTACATCCTTCAAATCCAACAGCACTTGTAGTATATACTCTTTCTTTATAACTTTCTGATGGTGGTACTAAACAGTTTGTAGTAAGAAGTATTGGACCATTAAATGATTCAAACTCTTCTTTCTGTTTCCACCAAGCATTTCCATAGTTTCCTACAAAGTGGTCATATTTTTTAAATGCTGGATAGTAATTTGCTGGTAACATTTCAGAATGTGTATACACATCTACGCCTGTTCCTTCAGTCTGTTTTAATAACTGCTCTATATCTTTTAAATCATGTCCTGATACTAATATTGCAGGATTATTTCTAACACCTATGTTTACTTTTGTTATTTCTGGATTTCCATAAGTGCTTGTATTCGCATTATCTAAAAGTGCCATAGCTTCTACACCATATTTTCCAGTTTCCATAACTAAATTTATTAATTCTTCTTGTGTTAATTTATCATCTGTAGTATCTCTAAGTGTTTTCTGTAAAAATGCATCTATTTCTTCTTTTTCAAATCCTAATACACCTGCATGTTTTAAATATGCTGCCATTCCTTTTAATCCGTATATTATAAGTTCTCTAAGACTTCTTATATTCTCATCTTCTGTATCTAATATACCGACATTTTCAGATTTAATTTTTAATTTTTCATCATCTTTTTCATTATAAATAGCATATTTTGAAAGAGATGATTTATCTTCTAATTCAGATATCAATAATTCTTTTTCATCTATTATATTTTTTATTTTATTTATTATTACTTTATCATCAAAATTTGCATTTGTTATTGTTGTAAATAGCGAATCCCTAATCATTCTATCTATTTTCTTATCTACTATTTTCCCTTTTTTTCTCATTTCTGTTGTAACTTCAGATATTCCTTTAGTAACATATATTAATAAATCTTGAAGGTTTGCTGTAGATGCTTTTTTCCCACAAACTCCATTTATTTTACATCCTGAACATCCTGCTGTTTCCTGACATTGGAAACAAAACATTTTACTATCTATTGTTTTCATATTTTTCTCCTATCATATTATCTATTTTTTATAATATTTTTATTTTAAATTTTTATTTTTGTATTTATAATTATTATTTATTTACTCAATTATAAATCCATCAGTACTTATAGTGACTACCTGCCAAGGTATAAATTTACCACTACCTTTCATAGCAGCTATTGCAGCTCTTTCTATCCCTTTACAACAAGGTACTTCCATTTTTACTATTTTCACACTTTTTATATCATTATTTTTTATTATCTCAGTTAATTTTTCAGAGTAGTCACCTTCATCTAATTTTGGACATCCTATTAGTGTTATATGACCTTTTATAAAATCTTCATGGAATTTTGCATATGCATAAGCAGTACAATCTGCAGCTATAAGCAGTTTTGCTCCATCGAAATAAGGTGCATTTATAGGTGCCAATTTTATTTGAACTGGCCATTGTGATAAAGCACTAACTGATTCTTCTAAGTTAGATACATTTCTTTTGACATTTAGCTCTACTCTATTAGGTTTATTTTCAAGTATACTGTCTCTTTTTATAGCTTTACTTTGACTTCCAGGACATCCACAAGGTAATTTTTCTCCTTGTTTATTATTTATAATTGATTTTTCTCTTTTTCTTTCTTCCATTCTTTTTTTTACAGCTTCTTCATCGTATTCTGCTGCTTCTCTTTCTTCAAAAGATATTGCTCCTGTTGGACATACAGGAAGGCAATCCCCAAGTCCATCACAATAGTCATCTCTTAAAAGTTCTGCTTTACCATTTATCATACCTATTGCACCCTCATGGCAAGCATCTGCACAAAGTCCACAACCATTACATTTTTCTTGATTTATATTTATTATTCTTCTAATCATAATCTTCCTCCAAAATTTATAGTTATATATTTTTATATTTTACTTTAATTTATTTCGTGAATATATTATATTAAATTATAGAAATAAATTACGTTGTTTTTACAACGTAATTATAAATATTTTATTTTTATAATATTATTTATAGTTTATAAATTTTTTATTGAATATAATACTTTTAAGATAATAGAGAGGATTGATTTTATGAATTTAGACAAACAGAATATTGAAACTTTAAAAAAGTCAATTATATTTAGAGGAATAAATGAAAAAGATATAATTTCTATGATGTCTTGTTTATCTGCTCAAAAAAAATTTTATAGAAAAGGAACATATATTTTAAATCAAGGCGAGTGTATAGATTATTTATGTTTAATTTTATCTGGATCTGTTAGTATTGAAAATACAGATATTTGGGGAAAAAGAAAAATATTTTCTAATTTATCTTCAAGTGATATTTTTGCAGAAAGTTATGCTTGTGTTGTAAACGAACCTCTTATGGTCGATGCTGTTGCAACATCAGATTGTGAAATACTAACAATAAATATGAATAAAATTATTACTACATGTCCATCTGCTTGTTCTTTTCATAATTTTTTAATAAAAAATATGTTATCTGTTTTCGCTATGAAGAACATCTCTTTTACAAGAAAGTTAGAACATATTACACAAAAGAACACAAGAGAAAAAGTACTATCTTATCTGAATTATATTTCTTCAAAAAATAATTCTACTTCTTTTGAAATCCCTTTTAATAGAGAACAATTGGCAGACTATCTCTCTGTTGATAGAAGCGCTTTATCTTCAGAACTTTCTAGAATGAAATCTGATGGACTAATTTCTTTTAAAAAGAATAAATTTACTATAAATATAGATAAGGAGTAGTTATTTAACTACTCCTTATCTATATTTATTTAATTTATATTTTATAAATTTAATTTGGTTAAAACTGGAAAACCAAAATCTATTTCTACTATTGTAATCTTTGCATTACTAATTTTAAAATTCCAATGATTTTTATAAGTTTTATTTATCAAATATGATAATATGTTTCTTATGCTTCCACCATGTGCGCATATTATAGCTGTTTGATTTTCAATTATATCATCAACTATAAAATCTATTGCTTTTTTATTTTTTTCATATGCATCTATTGCGTTTTCTCCATTTGGATATTTATATTCAAATCCTTCCTCGCATAGTTTCTTGTATTCTATAGGGTATTCTTTTTTTATATATTCAAAATCCTTGCCTTCAAAATCTCCAAAATCAATTTCTGATAAGCCTTCTATTTTTTTTATTTGTATATTATTTTTACATGCAAACTCTTTTATTGTATCTTCCGTTCTTTTAGAGTTTGATGTATATATTTTATCTATTGATATTCCTTTTTTTAAAAATAACTCATCTAATTTTTTATTTAAACTATCTATTTCTAAAAGCCCTTTTTCACTTATTTTAGCTTCTATTCTACCTGATAAAACTTTTTTTTCATTTGAAATAGTTGTAGCGTGTCTTATTAATATTAATCTTTTCATATATAACTCCATTTTATTTCCCAAGAAATATAATACTTTATAAAAAATATAGAGAGGAAAATCCTCTCCACATTTCTTATCTTATTAATTACATTATTCTATATTTAGAATAATAATACCGCAGAAATATAAACGACTATTATAAATACTATCTCTGCAACTTCTATTCCGTATCCTAAAACATCCCCTGTTATTCCACCAATTTTTTTAATTGAACTCTTTTTTATTAAACTTTCAACTAAAGCAGTTATTACTATTCCTATAAATATACATCCCATAGGAGCATACATTCCAGTTATTTGCATACCATTTATTAGATATAAAAATCCTGCCAATATTATCATAGTATAAACAAATCCAATAATGATCATTGAATTTGTAGCCTTACCTATAAATACATTTCCCATTCCATTTTCTCTTGGACTTTCTGTTTTCTTTGCAAGTAAAATAACTACAAGTCTTGATATAGCCGGCATTGCAACTATCATATAAGACATCCCCCGATTTAAAAATGTAGTTATAATTCCCACTTTTATAAGTATATTGAATAATATTGCTAATAGAGAGTTTGTTCCTAATCTGGAATCTTTCATAATTTCCAGCATCTTTTCTTTGTCCCTATTACTGAAAAAAGCATCTGCTGTATCTCCCAATCCATCTAAATGAAGACCACCTGTAATAATTACTTCTAAAAATACGACCATTATAGATATAACAAGTGCATCACCTGGCAATAATATCCCCAATAATAAACTTACAACATACATTATTAAACCGATGATAAATCCTATTAGTGGAAAATAGTACATTCCTTTGTAAAATTCTTCATCAAATTCTCCACTTGTTCTAACAGGTATTCTAGTTAAGAACCGTAAAGTATTTAAAAATCTTTTCATTACATTACTTCCTTTCAGATATACTTCTTTAAAATTTTATTATACAAACCTTTATTTTATCTTAATAGGTATTCCACTTACAATTAAATACGCTTCATCACTATTTTCAGCTACATATTGATTAACCTTCCCTGCAATATTTGAGTATATTCTTGTAAGCTTATTGTCTGGAACTACCCCCATACCTATTTCATTTGTTACAAACACAAAATATAACTCTGTTTTTCTTATCATTTCAATTAATTTTATAAATTGCTCTAATATGTATTTTTCCATTTTTTCTAATTCTTTTTTTGAAAGTTCTTGAGGATTCATATCAAACTTAAACATAAGATTATTTACCATAAGTGTAATACAATCTAACATAACAGTATTACATTCTTTTGATATATTCTCTATTAATTTATATATATCTTCATATACCTCATATGTTTTCCAATCAGATGGTCTTCTATCTTTGTGTTTTTTTACTTTTTCTTTCATTTCCTCATCAAATGGGATAGATGTTGCTATGTATACTGTTTTATCTTTTCTTTTTTCACAAATTGATTCTGCAAATGCACTTTTTCCTGATTTTGCACCACCTGTTACAAAAATAATTTTACTCATTTATCTACCTCTAAAATAATTTTTAATCTTAAATTTTCATACCGACTTCTTCAAAAGTAGCCATATTATTATATGTAAATATAGATGCATCTATTATATTAAACGCTAAAGCTGCTCCACTACCTTCTCCCAATCTCATATCCATATTTAATATTGGATCTAAATTCAACATTTTAAGTGCTGCATCACTTCCAGGTTCATTTGATTTATGAGATGCTATTAAATAATCTCTTGTTCCAGGATTTATTTTGTATGCTATAAGTGCTGCTGCATAAGATATAAATCCATCTATAACAACAGGTATTCTATTTGCTGCACATCCCATTATAACCCCTGTCATAGCACCTATTTCAAATCCACCTATCTTTTCAAGCACTTCTATTCCATCTGTAGGATTTGGATTATTTAACTCTATAGCTTTTCCTATAACTTGTGCCTTATGTTTTATTTTTTCTTCAGAAAGACCTGATCCACTTCCTGTTATCTCTTCTGGTAATTTTCCAGTCATAACAGAAATTATTGCTGTACTAGGTGTAGTATTCGCTATTCCCATTTCTCCTATACCTATTATTTTATAATCTTTTACTATACATTCTTCAGCAATTTCTATACCTATTTCTATAGATTCTACCGCCTCTTCTCTTGTCATAGCTGGTCCTTTTGCTATATTTGATGTTCCTTTTCTTATTTTTCTGTTTATCACACCTTCAAGTTCTTCATCACAGTTTATACCTACATCAACAGCTATAATATCTGAACCTACATATTTTGAAAGTGATCCAACTCCACATATTCCTTTTTTAAAATTAGGGAATTGAATTTTGGTAATTTCTTGTGAATTTGGAGCGACTCCTTCTTCATAAACTCCATGATCTGCTCCAAAAGCTATTATCGCTTTTTTAGGTATTGTAAATTTCTCTGTTTCATATATACCAGCAATTTGTATACATATATCTTCAACTTTTCCTAGACTTCCTTTTGGATGTATAAGAGTATCCCATCTTTTTTTTGCTGCATCCATACTCCTATTATTCAAAGGATAAATATTTCTTGAAATACTGCTTAATAAATGCATTATATCACCTCTAATAATTATTTTTATTTATTCGTTATATTTCTTTACGTCAAAGAACTGTCACATATAAAATGTAGACAGTTCTTTATTTATTTACTCTCTATATACTTTTTAATAAGCTCTAAAAGTTCTTTTCTATCCACTTCAGAGTTTTCCTTTTTCTTTTTATATTCCTCAAAATATAAAATTTTGTTTTCAGATTCTTCCATAAGCTCACTTCCTAATTCAATATAAAATATTAAAATCAAATAGTATAAATTTCGAATCCCTTTAATTGTTTTATTCTATATATTTGAGAAATTATCCTTTATTTTATTTATAATAATTTATTTTTTATTATTTATATATTCAACTGCTCTTTGTAACTGTTTTTCTCTATTTTTTTCTTCTATAGTTGGTTTTATTCCTTTTTTGTGTATTGTTTTTCCATCTGGTGTAAAATACTGCTCTGTTGTTAATTTATATCCAGTTCCATCTTTTAAACTTATAACAGATTGTACTATTCCCTTTCCAAATGTCTTTGTTCCTACTGAAATACCTGCTTTATTTCCAAGTATAGCTCCTGTTAAGATTTCAGATGATGATGCTGTATTTTCATTTGTAAGTATAACTATAGGAAGTCCCAATTTATTTTCATCTGATACTTCTGTTTTTCTATCTCCATTTCTATCTTCTGTATATACTATTGTTCCTTTTCCTATAAGTGTATCTGCTATTTCACAGCATTTATCTACAAGTCCACCACCATTATCTCTTAAATCTAAAATAAGAGCTTTCATATTTTCTTTTTTTAATTTATCTAATGCTTTATTGAAATCTTTTGGAGTATTTTCTACAAATGTAGATAACTCTATATATCCTATATTATCTTTAAGCATCTTTGAGCTAACACTAGGTTCTGATACCTCAGCTCTTTTTATTTTGAAAGTCTTTATTTTTCCATCTCTTTTTACTGATACATCTACATAAGAATCTTTTTTACCCTTCATTATAGCTACAGCCTTATCAACTGTATCATATGTTACATATAAATCATCAACTTTATAAAGTACATCTCCTGCTCTTATTCCACTTTTATATGCTGGTCCTGTTTCCCAAGATTTTGCAATTGTCACAACACCATTTTCTGGATTTGATAATATCGTTACACCTATTCCAACAAAATTACCTGTAGATGAATCCATTACACTTTTCATCTCGTCTTTAGTAAAATATCCAGAGTATAAATCTCCTGTTCCTAAAAATAAACCTTTCATAGCTCCATCTATAAGGTCTTGTTCATTAACTTTTTTATAGTATGTTTTATTTATCATTTCTTCCATTGCTATTAATTTATTGAATTTTTTGTACTTTTCATAATCTCCTTTAGGAACTACAGTTACTAATCCTAATGATACCTCTCCTAAAATAGTTGCACATACTGTAATTACTATAGTCAAAAGTATTGTTATAATCTTATTTTTATTGAATTTACATTTCAATACGACCATCTCCTTATAACCATTATTTTAGATATTTAATAATTGACTTTTTTTGTCATATATTCTATATTATTTTTAAATATTTCATTATATTTTTTTATTAATATTTATTGTATAATTAATATTTAATTTGTAATAGCTTAATTTTAACATATATTATAGAATTTTTTATGAAATATTTAAATTTTAGAGAGGTTGTGAATCATTTTTTACTCACAAATATAGATATGGAAAATAAAAATAAAAAAATCAAATTAAGAAAATCAATTATTGATATTAGAAATACATTGAGTGAAGAAAAAATAACTATATTATCTAATGAAATTTTAAAAAATTTCTTTGCAATTGAAGACATAAAAAACGCTTCTAAATTTATGCTCTATTCTGATTTTAGAAATGAAGTTAAAACAAGAGAAATAATAGAAATTTTAATAAAAAATAAAAAAGAAGTTTATCTACCAATCACAATAAAAGATGAAAAAAAAATTATTCCAAAAAGGGTTAATTTTCTTAATGACTTAAAAATTGGTTCTTATGGAATTTTAGAACCTAGTTATAGTTCTAGTTCTATTGATCCTTCTTTACTAGATGTCGTTGTTGTTCCAGGTTCTGTATTTGATATTTCAGGATATAGAATAGGATACGGTGGTGGATACTACGATAGGTTCTTAGAAAAAACAAATGCTATAAAAATAGGATTTGCATTTTCTTTTCAAGTGATAGATAATATTTTTCCTGAAAGTCATGATAAAAAAATGGATATTTTAGTAACTGAAAACGAGGTATTTAATTTCAAAAAAAATCATCTGTAATAGAATAGTTAATCTATTACAGATGATTTTTAATTGCTTAACGCTATTGCTGTTGCTGTTGCATATTCTTTACAATGAGACAAAGTCAATTTTATTTCATAAATATTATTATCTATACAAAATTTCTTAAAACCTCCATATGATTTTACATATGGTTTTCCTTTTTCATCTCTAAGAATTTCAATATCAATAAAGTTAAATCCTCTTATTCCTGTACCTATTGATTTGCTCACTGCTTCTTTTGCTGAAAATGTTGCAGCTATACTTTCCCGTTTCATTTTTCTTTTTTTAAAGTACTCTATTTCGTTTTCAGTAAATATTTTTTTTATAAATTTTTCATTTTCTATATTTTTTTTAATTCTATGTATTTCTATAATATCTGTTCCTATACCAAATATTTCCATAAATCTCCTACTTTTTATTTATCTGCATAAAGTGCTTTTATTATATCGTATCTACAAATAATTCCTTTTATTTTTCCTTCATCATCTACAACCGGAACTCTATTTATAGATTTTTTTATCATTATATTTGCAATATCATCAAACTTATCATCTTCATGTACAATTACTATATCTTCTGTCATAAGATCTACTACTTTATATGCGGCTATTTTTTTTAAATCTTTTTCAAGATTTTTCATATCATCTAAGAATATTAATCCTTGTAAAAAATTTATTACCCGAGGTGGTTCTATATATTTTTCTTTTTTTAATATATCTGTTTCTGAAATTATGCCTATAACTTTATTGTCTTCATCAACAACTGGAAGTCCACCTATTTTATCTTGTAAAAGCATTTTTGCTACATCAGATACTGTATCATCTTTTTTTGCTGTTTTTACATCTACTGTCATTATTTCTTTTGCTTTTAAATCATTCATCATTATCCTCACTCCTTGTTATAGTCATATTTCATATAATTTAAATATAACCTTTTAATTTAGATTTATCTTTTATTATATTCATCTTTATAGCTATAATTATACTACAATTTTTATTTAAATGTAGTATAATTAGAAACTAATTTAATTTTTTAGATTCTATTTAATAATTATTATAATAATTTAACTTTTCAATAATAAAAAAATGAGATTTCATTTAATAGAAATCTCATTTTTTTATTCATTTAATATATTTATATAAGGTTAACTTTATTACTACCAATTTATATTTTATTTTTTATAAATTTATTATTTTACTAATCTACTAGTTCCAAGTCTATCTGCACCAGCTTTTATAAATTCTTCCGCATCTTCAAATGTTTTTATTCCACCTGCTGCTTTTATTTTTAAATTAGGACCACAATTTTCTTTCATTAGTTTTACATCTTCTATTGTAGCTCCTCCTGTTGAAAATCCTGTTGATGTTTTTATATATTCAGCATTTGATTTTGTTACTACTTCACACATTTTTATTTTTTCTTCTTCTGTTAGTAAACATGTTTCTATTATTACTTTTAATAATTTACCATCACATGCTTCTTTTATTTCATTTATTTCTTTTAGAACTTCATCGTATTTTCCTTCTTTTACTAGTCCTATGTTTATTACCATATCTATTTCATCTGCACCATTTTTTACTGCATCTGCTGTTTCAAATACTTTTACTGCTGTTGTCATATTTCCATTTGGGAAACCTATTACTGTACATATTGGTAATTTACCTTCAGTATACTCTCTTGCTGCTTTTACAAAATATGGTGGTATACATACAGATGCTGCATCTCTTTTCATTCCTTCATCACATAATTGTTTTATCTGTTCCCATGTAGATGTCTGTTTTAATAATGTATGGTCTACTATTTTTATTATTTTACTCTGTTCCATTTTAAAATCTCCTTTTTATTTTTTATTAAGATTTCTAAAGATTCTCTAATACTGAATATCCAATAGTATTTTCAGGCATTTTTAAATTGAAGTTATCTGCTATTGTTGCTCCAATAACTGCAAATGTATCAGTATCTTCTATTTTTCCACCTTTTTCAAATGATGGTGAATAAGATATAAATGGTACTCTCTCTCTAGTGTGATCAGTTCCTTTAAAAGTAGGATCATTTCCATGGTCTGCTGTTATTATCAATAAATCTTCTTTATTTAAGTGTCCCATTAATTCTCCTAATTTTTCATCAAATCTTTCTATTTCTTCTCCATATCCTTGTGGATTTCTTCTATGTCCCCATAGTGCATCAAAATCTACTAAGTTTACGAAGCATAATCCATTAAAATCTCTATTAGAAATTTCAATTGTCTGTTCCATACCATGTACTGATGATTTTGAGCGATTTGATTCTGTTATACCTTCTCCATCAAATATATCATTTATTTTTCCAACAGATATTACATCAAATCCGTTATCTTTAAGTTCATTTAAAACTGTCTTTCCAAAAGGTTTTAGTGCATAGTCATGTCTATTTGAAGTTCTTTTAAACTCACCTTTTTTCATTCCTGTGTATGGTCTAGCTATTACTCTCCCAACTTTCCATTCATCTTTTAATGTAAGTTCTCTTGCAATTTCACAATATTTATATAAATTTTCAAGGCCCATAGTTTCTTCATTACCACAAATCTGTAAAACAGAATCTGCTGATGTATAAACTATTAAATGTCCTTTTTCTATTTCTTCTTCTGCAAGTTCTTCTATGATAGCTGTTCCACTTGCACTTTTATTTCCTATTATTTTTCTACCACATCTTTTTTCTAATTCTTGTATAAGTTCTTCAGGAAATCCTGTGTCTGTAAATGTTTTAAATGGAGTTTTTACATTTAATCCCATCATTTCCCAATGCCCAGTCATAGTATCCTTACCTATACTTTTTTCATTTAAGGCCATATATCTTCCCATCGGATTTTCTATTGGCTCAAATCCTTTTAAATCTTTTAAATTGGCTATTCCAAGTTTATGAAGATTTGGTATATTTATCTTTCTATGTTCTACTATATGACCTAAAGTATCTGCACCATTATCTCCATAATCTCCTGCATCGGCCATTTCCCCTATACCAAGTGAATCTACAACAACGACAAATATACGTTTATATTTACTCATTTATATTCACTCCTTCTTTTTTATTTATATTATACTCTATTTTCTATACTAGAATAACATTATAAATCCTACTATCATAGCACTTAATAAACTTACTGCAACTCCACCTATCATTGCTCTAAACACTAATCTTGCAAGTGTTCCCTTTTTTTCTGGGCAAAGTATACCTATTCCTGATACACATATACCTAAACTTGAGAAGTTAGCAAATCCACAAAGTGATATTGTTGCCATTATAGCTGTTCTAGGATCCATATTTGATATTATTCCTCCTAATTGTTCAAATGCTATAAATTCATTTATTACTAATTTGCTTCCTAAAAGTCTACCTTCTAGTAATATTTCAGAAGGATCTAATCCCATAAGTGCTCCAAATGGTGCAAATACATATGAGAATACTTGTTCTAAACTTATTCCCATAAATCCTAATGCTTTATTTATTAAAGCTACTAATGCTACCATTGCTATTAATGAAGCTCCCATAGATAGTGCCATCTGCATACCTGTAACAGCACCTTCAGATATAGCTTCGATAACATTGGCATTATTTCCTTTATTATCCATCTGTATATCTTCTACTTCATTTACTGTTTCTGTCTGAGGTAATATTATCTTTGAAATCATTATACTTCCTATTGGAACTAATGCGCTTGCTATTAATAAGTATTCCATTGGTATTCCAAGTGCTGTATATCCTCCAAGTATTGAAACAGACATACTTCCCATTCCTGAAACTAAAACAACCATTATTTCACTATCTGTCATTTTATTTAGATATTTACTTATTAATATTGGACTATCTGTCTGTCCTAAAAACATATTAGCAACTGCTACGAAAGTTTCAACTTCTGAACTTCCCATTATCCAACCTACTGCTTTTCCTATCCATTTTACTACAAAATTAAGTACTCCTATATAATAAAGTAAACTTACAAGTGCTGATAAAAATACTATATTCCCTAATACCTGTATAGCAAATATCATTCCTGTAGATGCCGAACTATCCGCTAATGATCCAAATACAAATGAAAGACCATTAGAACCACAGTTTATAACACCTGTAACTACATCTGATATTTTTGAAACTACCATTCTTCCTGCTGGAACTTTTACTAATATTAAAGCTATAACAAATTGTGCTATAACACCTTTTATAAGCATTTTGAATGATACATCTTTTCTTTTCCATGAGATTAACCAAAGTATTCCTAATACTACAACTATTCCCAGTAAATTCAATATCGCCTTCATAAATTTCTCTCCTTTATTTACTGAAAATCAGTTTATTTATTTTTTTCTTTATCTTCTTTTATTAATACTCTTAATGCTTCTATCCCAACTTTTATAGCACTATCTGTATCATGAACTATTGGATTTTCTAATCCAGCTGCATTTCTTTCCTGATTTCCTACAACTAGGAAGTTAGATCCACAACGAACACCTAAATGACTAGCTGCTATAAATAATGCTGCTGATTCCATTTCTGATGCTTTACATCCTAATCTTTTCCATGCTTCCCATTTATTTAAAAGCTCATAACTAACTGGCATTCTTTCTGGCTCATGTTGTCCATAGAAAGCATCTTTACATTGAACAACACCTGTATGATATGTATATCCTAAACTTTTTGAAGCTGTAACTAATGCATTTGTTACATCTAAATCTGCAACAGCTGGGAATTCTATTGGAGCGTATTCTCTAGAAGTTCCTTCCATTCTTATTGCACCTGTAGCAACTACTATATCTCCACCTTTTACATCTATATCTATTCCGCCACATGTTCCAACTCTTATAAATGTATCTGCTCCACAAAGAACAAGTTCTTCCATAGCTATTGATGCTGAAGGTCCTCCTATTCCTGTTGACGTAACACTAACCTTTTCACCATCTAGATAACCTGTATATGTTATATATTCTCTACTATCAGCAACTAATACTGGATTATCAAAATATTTTGCTATTTTTTCACATCTTTTTGGATCTCCTGGAAGTATAACATAACGTCCAACATCTCCTGGTCTTATTTGTAAATGATATTGTAAACCTACTTCTCCTGAATAATTTTGCATAATTCTTATCTCCTTTTTATTGTTTTAGTTGTATATTAATTTGTATTTTTATGTTATGTATTTCTTTCACTTGTATAATATCATATACTTGTCTAATCTGCAATACGTTTTCTCGATTTTTTTCACTTATTTTTTTACTAAAAATCGTTTTTTATTAACTTTTTCAATAAAAATTAGTAATTTTTTTAGACAAGTATTATAATTGTCTAATTTCTTTTAAATATTGTTTTGAATCTTATTTTGCTTTTTCTTATTGTGTTGACAATAACTTTTCTTAGACTTATAATACGACTTGTATAATTTAGATTAGGAGAGGAATTATGATAACAGAGATTTCATCTGAAAAAGAAAAAAAATTAAAACATGTAAAAGTATACGATCAATTATTCAAAAAGATTCAAGAAGGCTTTTATCCTGTAGGTTCTAAACTTCCATCAGAACCAACACTTGCAGAACAAATGGGAGTTAGTAGAATGACTCTTAGAAGAGCTCTTGCTCTTTTACAAGAAGATGGACTTATATCTAATATACAAGGAAAAGGAAATTATATTAAGGAATCTGAAAATAAGAGTAATGCTTTTAGTATAGAAAAAATTGAACAACCTTTTTATTCTTGTTGTAGTGAAAAAATTGATGATATAGAAATAGAATTTAGAATAGAGCCTCCAACAGATGCTATTTCTACTATTTTAGGCCATAAATCAGCAGCAGTTGTTATATCTGATAGATGGTATAAATCTGAAAATGTGACAAAAGGATATTCTCTTAGTTTCATTCCTATTGAAACAATTTCTAAAAATAATATTGATTTAAATTATATTGAGAATTTAAAAGATTTTTTAGAAAATGGAGTTTATTCTATAGCTTCAAAATCAACTTTTGAATTTAGCCATACTACTACAGGTAATTTTACTGCTATAAAATATGAACTTTCTGATGATGAAAGGTTTATTTTAGTAATGGAAAGTCTTTATGATGGGAATGGTGATATAATTATCGTTACAAAATATTATATTCCTTTAAATATTTTTAAAATGCATTTAAACATATTTAATAATATCAATGAATAGTATTTACTTTTTGTAAGTACTATTTTTTTATAAAAAAACTGCCACATATTTTATACGTGGCAGTTTTAATTATATAAACTTTAATTTTAATCTCAATAAGTTTGTATTAGTCTCTTGAAGTAAGCATTGCTTCAAGTTTTTTATCGAATACAAGAAGTATTACAGCTGATACTATTAAAGTAACTGGTATAGCTATGAATACCTGCATCATACCCATTTTGTCCATTATACCCTGAACATATCCAGAAGCTTTTGATGCGAAGAATGTTGCTAATGTCCAAACACCCATTAATACTGTTAAGTATTTAGCTGGAGCATGTTTAGAAACCATTGAGTTTCCTAGTGGAGAGAAGCACATTTCACCTATTGTCTGGAATACTGTGAATCCTATTAACCACATAACTGAAGCTTTAGCTGTTTCTGGAGCACCAATTCCTCTTGTGAATTCTGCACCAACCATGAATACGAATGCTACACCTAGGAATATGAATCCTAAAGAAACTTTCTGTATCATTGTTAAGTCACCTTGTGGTCTATTAGATAATTTAGTCCATATAGCAGCCATAACAGGTCCAAGTATTATACATAGTAAACCGTTAAGAGTTGTTTCTATCCATACTGGTGGTACTGGGAAGCTACCAACATTCATATTTACATAAGTGTTCATGTAAAGAAGAACTGAAGTAGAAGCCTGATAGTAAGCTGTCCAGAATATTATAGTGAAAGCAGATATTATAACTATTGCTATAACTCTTCTTTTTTCTGCAGTTGTTAAAGGTCTATTTGCCTGTTCTGCAGAAACAACTTTTTCACCACCTTCATCACTGTGATGAAGCATTTTCTGAGGTAATTTACCAGCATCTCCTAATACTTTCCAACCTAGTACGAATACTATAGCACAAACGATCATCATTATTCCAGATATACCGAAGCACTGTTTAAATCCGAATACTAATTGACCATCAACTTGTTTTGCAAAAGTATTAGCATATAAGAATCCTAATATTAATGATCCAAAGAATGAACCAACATTTACAAATGAATATAATATAGAGAACGCAGAGTCTTTTTGGTTATTATCATCGTATAATTCCCCAACTAATGCGTTTAACTGACCTTTGAATAAACCAGTTCCTATAGAAACTACTATGATTAAAGCATGTACATGCATTACAGATGTAGCAAAATATCCTATCATCCATCCTGCTGCCATTATAAGAGCACCTATAACAACACAATATCTAGCTCCTAACCATCTGTCTGATATAACTCCACCTATAACTGGTGCTAAGTAAGTGAATGCCATTAAGTTTGCACCGATTACAGCAGCATCAGCAGCATTTACACCTAATCCACCTTGAGCAACAGTTGTAGCTAAGAATAATAATAATAGCGATTTTGATCCGTAGTAAGCGAATCTTTCACAAGTGAATGTTATTCCACATGCGTATAACCCTTTAGGGTGTTTTACTGAACTATTTCCCATTTCGAAATCCTCCTATATTTATTTTTATAAAAGCTTTGCTTTTGTCTTAGTAAATTCTCTATCTTTAAAATATATAAATTGTTTAGAAAATTCACTACTTCTTTATTATATAACAATTTTTACGAAATAATCAAGCTATTTGTTATTTTTTCACCAAGTATACAATATGTAATAAGCATTGGTATTACTCGTTTTGACTACTTTTTTTAATATTATAATGCTATTTACCTACTAAAAAAAAATAAACCAGCGTATATCTTTTTTTATTAAAAAAAATATTCTATACTGGTTTATTTTTGTATTATTTTTCCCATTCAGCTGATTTTGTAAGTATTGTTACATTTTCGTATTCTGAAGTTATAAATCCACCATCTGAATGAATTAATTCTATTTTATTTTCAAGTTTAACTTTGATAATTCCCTTTTCTACTTCAGAAGAGAATGGTCGTCTATTTCTTAATATTTGTCTTTCACCACCTGTAGTTCTTACAATTACAGATTCTACTTCTCCATCAAAAAATATACTATTAGGTGTAATTATCTTAAGTTTTAATGAGTTTTCCATTATTCCACCTACCTTTACTAAGTAGATATACTATGCATTTTGTACTCTTGCTACTACTTCATCTATTGTTCCAGCAAATAAGAATGCTGATTCTGGAATATCATCATGTTTTCCATCTAATATTTCTCTAAATCCTCTAACAGTTTCTTTTATAGGAACATATTTACCTTCTTTTCCTGTAAACTGTTCTGCTACTGAAAACGGCTGTGAAAGGAATTTTTGTATTTTTCTAGCTCTGGCAACTATTAATTTGTCATCATCTGATAATTCATCCATACCTAGTATTGCTATTATATCTTGAAGTTCTCTATATCTTTGTAGAATAGATTGTACTTCTCTAGCTGTTTTATAATGTTCTTCTCCAACTATTTTAGGGTCTAAAACTCTAGATGTTGATTCTAGAGGATCAACCGCTGGATATATACCTTGAGAAGATATCTGTCTTGAAAGAACTGTTTTTGCATCTAGATGTGAGAATGTTGTTGCTGGTGCTGGGTCAGTAAGGTCATCTGCTGGTAC
This sequence comes from Peptacetobacter sp., assembly GCF_029264495.1. Lineage (GTDB taxonomy): Bacteria > Bacillota > Clostridia > Peptostreptococcales > Peptostreptococcaceae > Peptacetobacter. The sequence goes on along the minus strand of NZ_JARIBH010000007.1, from coordinate 16,285 downwards.
ATATACTGCCTGTACTGATGTTATAGAACCATCTTTAGTAGATGTTATTCTTTCCTGTAAAGCACCCATTTCTGTTGCTAAAGTTGGTTGGTATCCAACTGCTGATGGCATACGTCCTAAAAGTGCTGATACCTCAGAACCTGCCTGAGTAAATCTGAATATATTATCTATAAATAAAAGTACATCTTGATGTTCTTCGTCTCTAAAATGTTCAGCCATTGTAAGTCCTGTTAATGCAACTCTCATTCTTGCTCCAGGTGGCTCATTCATCTGACCAAATACCATAGCTGTTTTTTCTATAACCCCAGATTCAGTCATTTCTTGATATAAGTCATTTCCTTCTCTAGTTCTTTCTCCAACACCTGAGAATACTGATATACCACCATGTTGTTTTGCTATATTATTTATAAGCTCTTGTATTAATACAGTTTTACCAACACCTGCACCACCGAATAAACCTATTTTACCACCTTTTAAATATGGAGCTAAAAGGTCTACTACTTTTATTCCTGTTTCAAGTATTTCAGAATTTGTTTCTAGGTCATCAAAATCTGGAGACTGTCTGTGTATAGGCATTCTTTTTACACCTTCAAGTTCTCCTTTTCTATCAACCGCATTTCCTAATACATTAAATACTCTTCCTAAAGTTTCTTTACCAACTGGAACACTTATAGGTGCACCTGTATCTATTGCATCTACACCTCTCACCATTCCATCTGTAGCATTCATAGATATACATCTAGCAATATCATCACCTATATGCTGAGTAACCTCTGCTACTACTTTTTGGCCATTTCCCATTTCTATCTCAATTGCATTAAATAGATTTGGAAGTTCTTTTCCACTATTAAATTTAATATCTATTACTGCACCTATTACCTGTACTACTTTACCTTTGTTTGACATCTGATTATAACCTCCTTACTTCAGAGCCTCTGCCCCACCGGCTATTTCTGTTATTTCCCGTGTTATAGATGACTGTCTAGCTCTGTTGTATTCTGCTTCCAGTTTATTTAACATATCATCTGCACTCTCAGTTGCAGACTGCATTGCATTTCTTCTAGAAGCTTGTTCAGATGCGAAAGATTCTCTTATTCCATTATATACTTGAGATGCTGTATATTCAGAAATAAGTCTTTTGAAAAGTGCTTCTGCAGACGGAAGATACTGTCTTCTAGGTTCAACTTTTTTAACTTCTTTTTTTCGACTACTTTCTTCTGATTTTTTTTCATCTTTCTTTAGCATTTCAAGTTCTATTGGAAATAATCTTTTAAATCTTACTGTCTGTATAAGAGCAGATCTAAATTTTGTATATATAAAGTATATCTCATCTATTTCTTTATCTTCATAAAGCTTTATTAAATTTTGTGTTATATCATACATTTCTTCAAAAACACAGTGTTCTGTGCTTTCTATCTTATAAGGAATTTCAAATCCTTTTTTTGTAAAATATTCACATGCTTTTTTCCCAACAGGAACAACCATATCTTTATCGCTATCCCGAAGTTCCATAACTGATTTAAATATATTTACATTATATCCACCAGCAAGACCTCTATCTCCAGCTACAGCTATAAAGCATCTTTTCTTAACTTCTCTTTTTTCAACAAATTCTTTACAAGATGTTTTTACATCTGCACCAGTATTTATCATCATATCATATAGTGCATATGCATAAGGCTTTGATTTTTCTGCCTTCTCTCTAGCTTTCATTAATTTAGAAGATGAAACAAGGTTCATTGCACTTGTTATCTGTCTAGTATTTTCAATACTATTTTTTCTTCTTTTTATCTCTTTAGTTCCGACTCCTGACATTTATCTCACCTCTTTTTTAAAGCTTTTTACTGCTTCAGTGAGTTCTTTTCCATAGTCTTCTCCATTAAGAATTTTGTCATATATGCTTGGTTTATTTTTTCTTATATAGAAGCATAATTCTTTTTCAAAATTATGTATTTCTTTAATTTCTACATCATCAAATAATCCATTAAGTACAGAATAAACTGTTACAACCTGTTCTTCTACTGGAAGAGGTCTATGTTCATCCTGTTTTAATATTTCTACTATTCTTTCTCCTTGTTCTAATCTAGTTTTAGTATCATTATCTAGATCAGATCCAAATTGAGAGAATGCTACTAATTCTCTATACTGAGAATACGCTAGTTTTAATTCTGATGATAATCTTTTCATAGATTTTATCTGAGCTGCACCACCAACCCTAGAAACTGATATACCAGGGTCAACTGCTGGTCTTATTCCTGAGTGGAATAATTCTGGCTGTAGATAAATCTGTCCATCTGTTATTGATATAACATTTGTTGGTATATATGAAGAAACATCACCTTCTTGTGTTTCTATTACTGGTATTGCTGTCATTGAACCTCCACCAAGTTCATCAGAAAGTTTTGCAGATCTTTCTAAAAGTCTTGAATGAAGATAGAATACATCTCCAGGATATGCTTCACGACCTGGTGGTCTTCTTAATAATAATGACATTTCTCTATAAGCAACTGCATGTTTACTTAAATCATCATATATTATAAGTACATCTTTTCCTTGGTACATAAATTCTTCACCCATTGCAGTACCTGCATAAGGTGCTAAATACTGTAATGGTGCTGATTCTGATGCTGTTGCAGACACTACTATTGTATAATCCATCGCACCATAATCTCTAAGAGAACTTACTAACTGTGCAACTGTAGATTTTTTCTGTCCTATAGCTACATATATACATATTATATCTTTTCCTTTTTGATTTAATATTGTATCAGTAAGTATAGATGTTTTACCTGTTTGTTTATCACCTATTACAAGTTCCCTTTGTCCCTTACCAATAGGAACCATAGCATCTATTGCTTTTATTCCAGTCTGTAGTGGCTGATATACAGATTTTCTATCCATTATTCCAGGAGCTTCTGCTTCTATAGGTCTAGTTTTATCACTCTTTATACTACCTCTTCCATCTATTGGATTTCCAAGTGGATCTACAACTCTTCCTATTAAAGCATCTCCTACTGGAACTTCTACTATCTTACCTGTTCTTTTTACTATATCGTCTTCTTTTATACCGTCTTCATCTCCAAGAAGAACTGCACCAACAGTTTCTTTTTCTAGATTTAGAGCCATACCATATACTTCTCCAGGGAATTCAAGAAGTTCTCCAGCCATTACATCATCAAGTCCGTAAATACTTGCTATATTATCACCTACATTGAATATTCTTCCAGTGTCAGATAATTCAACTCTATTGTCATAATCTTTTATTTGCCGTCTGATTATCGAGCTTATTTCTTCAGGATTTAAACCCATACTCTCACCGCCATTTCTTTATATCATTTTAGACAGTTCTTTTTTCAATCCTTTAATTCTACTTCTAACAGTACCGTCTATTTCTTTATTTCCAATTTTTATAAAGACTCCTCCCATTAGAGATTCATCTATTTTATTTTCTAATTCTATAACTCTACTTAATTTCTTAGAAAGTTTTGCTTCTAACTCTTTTAATTCTAAATCAGATAATTTTACGACACTATAAACTGTACCTTTTTCTAAAGTATTTTTATCATCGACTAACTTTATAAATCTTGTATGTATTTCATCTATGTATCTAATTTTTTTTCTGTCTATTAAAACTTTTAAAAAATTTGTTAGATATATACTTATGTCATTCGAAAAGACTTTTTCTAATATAGCTTTTTTATCATCATTATCTATAAAAGGAGTTTTTAATACATTTGAAAGATCCTTGTTTTCTCTTATTGTTTTTACAACATCTGAAAACTGATTTAATATTAAATCTGTAGTTTCAGTTTCTTCTGCTATATCAAACATAGCTTTAGCATATATTGGAGTTGATTCATCCATCATACTATATCACCTGTTTTATCTATAAATTCATTTATCAGTTCTTGATGTTTTTGTTTATCTATTTCTTTTTCTATTACTTTAGATGCTGCAAGTATTACAAGATCTGACATTTCATCTTTCATATCATTCATAGCTTGGATTCTTTCTTCTTCTAACTCACGTCTAGCTCTTTCTTTTATTATTTCAGCATCTTTTTTGGCTTCATCTTTTATCATATACGATTTTTCTTTTGCAGATTCTACCGCTGAATTTATTATATTTCTTCCTTCTTCTTCTACTTTTCCAAGTTTTTCTTCATATTCTTTTTTGAAGACTTTTCCTTCTTCTTTTATCTTTTTACCTTCCCGTACATCCATAGCTATATCATTTTCTCTTTCTTTTATTATAGCCATAACAGGTTTAAATAATAGATGTTTAAGTATAAGGAATATTACGACTGCATTAGCCAACTGGAAAAAGTACTCATAAGTTAGTGAAACTAATGGCTTAAATTCCATACTCTATACCTCCTATTTTGTGAAAATAATCACAGTATATAAATTACTCTATTATTTTATAACCATGGGTTAACGAATATAAGGATTATTGCTATTATAAGTCCGTATATAGCTGTTGATTCTGCTATTGCTGCACCTACTATAAATGAAGACATTATTTCACTTTTAGCTTCTGGTTGATTACCAACTGCTTCTGCTAGTTTACCTGCTGCGTAACCTTGACCTAAACCTGCTCCTATACCTGTAAATACTGCTATACCTGCTCCTATTGCTGATCCTGCAACTGCTATTGCTGTAGCCATATCCATAATAATTTCCTCCTCTGATTTCACCTTTTATTTTTATCTAAACTTTTTATTGACATTTTTTAGTCAATTTTTCAAACTTAATTTCATATATTTTTTACACTATGCATGTTTTGCATTTTTATTTTTTAATTTTTTAGATTCTCTTTCTTTTAATAAACCAATATCTACTGAGTTACTTATAAATACCATTGTTAGCATTATAAATATAAATGCTTGTATTGTACCTGCAAATATATCAAAGTATAAATGAAGTGGTACTGGCACTAAAAATTGTGCAAAAGGTATATTCACCCCAGGTATTAGTGTAGAAAGAAATCCCATAAGCTGATAGAATAACATCATTATAAGTGTTCCACCTAAAATATTACCAAATGGACGGAAACTCAACGAAATAGGTCTCGCTATCTCTCCAACTAAGTTTATTGGCAATAATATTGGTGTTGGTTCTATCATATCTTTGAAGCATGCTCCACCATTAAATCTTATAGATACTGCATATATCAATACAATTGTTATAGTTGATAATGCTAATGTTGTATCTAAATCAACTGTAGGCGATCTAAGACCTAATAATGGAACTAAATTTGAGCATAAAAAGTACATGAATAAACTTCCTATGTAAGGAACTATATTCGGTATCCTTTCAACTAACTCTTTTCCCATCGTAGTCTCGACTAGATTATAAAGTTTGAGAACAGCATATTCGAGGAATACCTGAACTTTACTTTCTGGAATCTTTTTTAGATTTCTAGTTAAAAAATACGATGCTAGGGCAAGACCTGCAATTATTAACCAACTAACTATTACTGTTTCACTTATTCTAAATCCATGAATATTTACTAACCATCTTGCCTGTGTATTCATCCATTATGCCTCCTTTCTCATAAAAATAGCCGCTGTTTTCTGTACTAATAAAACTATTTGTGTACTCAAAAGTCCTAATACTGCAGTAAACATGCTTATTGAGTCCAATTTTGCTGATATAAATAATACAACAGCATATATCATAAATCGAAGAAAATATCCTCCAACAAATTTTAATTGGACCATTGTTTTTCCTGCTTGATTCACCATATTTTCTGTTGATGATGCAAGCATATAAAAATTAAATATTGAAACCAAACTACCTATTAAAAGCCCTAGTACAGCTGCAATATTTAAATTTAAAGCATTATTGATAATAGTATTTCCTTCTGGAGCTATTTTAGAATGTACTCCTAAAGCTATAATTACTACTATGTCAAAAATTACTATTCCTTTTACAACAGCTTTAATCTGTTTTATTATATTCTTATCCATAAAATCACATCCTTTTAAAGCTCCTTCTAAATTCATTGCTTTATTTATTAATTAAACTAAAATAGATTTAATATATTTTATATCTTATTTTACAATTTATTTTTAAATATTCAAGATTATTTTTTATATTTTTTGAAAAAAAATATTTATTTTTTTCATATTTGTGAATATACCTTCTTGAAAACTAACTTATTATAGAATATTTTTTTTAAGTTATCAAGAGTATTAATTTATTTTCAAAGAAATTTCAAACTAAATTCTATCTAATTTAAAATTTTTCTCATTTTCATCAAAAATATTTTTTTATAGATATAAAAATATTTTAATGTATTTTCAATAATTGATATATTAAATATATTATAATTCTTCTGGATATTTTACCATTTCTACATTTGCTTCTTTTAATAAAACAGATGATAATTCATCCGGATAATCACCCTTATAAATTATTTTTTTAATCCCTGCATTTATACACATCTTAGCACATAAAACACAAGGTCTTGTTGTTACATAAAGTGTGGCATCTTTTATACTTACACCATTATATGCAGCTTGTATTATAGCATTTTGTTCTGCATGCAATGCTCTACAAAGTTCATGTCTTTCTCCAGATGGAATATTCATTTCCTGTCTCTTACATCCTATATTCTGACAATGTTCTAAATTTTTAGGAGCACCATTGTATCCTGTCGTAAGAATTTGTTTATCTTTTACAATAATTGCTCCTACTTGTCTTCTTATGCATGTAGACCTTTTTTTTACTACTTCTGCTATTTCCATAAAATATTCATCCCAAGATGGTCTCATATATTGCACCTCTTCTTCCATTATTTATTGTATCATCAAGTCATATGTTTATATTATACTATTTTTCTTATATATGCATTATTAGTTTTTATCGTTAAGTAAATTATATTTAAAATTTATTATATAAAATACTACGATGAAACAAATAGAATTACTTTATTTGTTAAATTATCAATAAAAAAACTGCCTTTAAAAAGGCAGTTTTTTTATTGATTTATTTTGTGTATTTTTTTTCTATATCCATTAACATATCTATTCTTTTTTGATGTCTTCCACCTTCAAATTCTGTATCAAGGTATGCATCTACTATATCAAGTGCTAATCCTACTCCTACTACTCTTCCACCCATAGCAAGCATATTTGCATTATTATGAGCTTTTGTCATTCTAGCTGAGAAAGTATCACTTACTACAGCACATCTTATTCCTGGAACTTTATTTGCTGCTAAAGATATTCCTATTCCTGTTCCACAAACAACTATACCGCAATCTGCTTCCCCATTAGCAACTTTTAGTGCTGCTGCTTCTCCATATTCTGGGTAGTTAACAGAATCTGTACCATTATTTGTTCCAAGATCTATTACTTCTATACCTCTTTCTTTAAGATGAGCTATTATAGCTACTTTTAAATCATAACCACCATGGTCACAAGCTAATGCTATTTTCATTTTAAATCCTCCATATCGATGTAATTTTTTACATTTGTATTTTATAGACTTTACTATTTAATTATAACATAATTTATTTTATAGTATATTACAAAATAGTTTCATCTGCATCAATTACTTTATATGCAGCAGATTTTAATAGTCTGTTCATTATTGCCTGTCCAACTCCATAATTTTCAAAACTGACTGAGTATACAATATCCATTTCATATTCATCCATCTTTATAAGTGCAGCAAATAAATTTGATGCTACTTCTTCATATGTTTCCCCTAAATCTATAACCTTTTCGCAGTTAAATTTATCAATATCTTTATGCATACACATTATGCCAGTTTTTTTTGATTCTGCATGATTTTTTAAGTATAATTCATTCATTTTTTTCACTACTTTATTTTCTTCACCTTTTACTATATATACTTGTGCATTTGGAGAATAGTGTTTGTATTTCATTCCAGGTGCTTTTGCTTTTTTATTATCTTCTTTTTTACTTAAAGATGGATCTATTTCAACTTTTCCTAAAACTTCTTCTAGCATTTCTTTAGTTATACTTCCAGGTCTTAATATCATGGGTATTTCTTCTGTAAAATCTACAACTGTAGATTCAAGTCCGAAATTACAATCTCCACCCATTATTATACCTGATACTCTTCCATCCATCTCTTTTACAACATGTTCTGCCTTAGTAGGAGATGGTCTTCCTGAAATATTTGCTGAAGGTGCTGCTATTTGTGTTTTAGATTCTTTTATTAATGCATTTGCAATTTTATTTGAAGGCATTCTTATAGCAACTGTTTCTAAACCACCACTAGTCACATTTGGTACAATATCTTTTTTCTTTAATATTATAGTAAGTGGTCCTGGCCAAAATTTTTCCATTGCAATTTTCGCTTTTTCTCCTATTTCAAGAGCTATTTTTTCAACATCTTTAATATCTGCTATATGAACTATTAATGGATTATCGCTTGGACGACCTTTTGCTTCATATATCTTTTTTGTGGCATCTTCATTCATGGCATCTGCACCTAATCCATATACTGTTTCAGTTGGAAATATAACAGTTTTTCCATTTTTTATCTTTTCAGCCATTTCTTTTATTACATTTATATCTATATTATTTTCATCTATCTTTCTTATAACTGTTTCCATAAATCTACCAACTTTCTTTTATAATTTATTTAAGTTATAAATCTATATCACCATATTGACTATAATAATTCCTATTAAAAATCCTACTATAGTATATATACTTTTTGACTCTGGAATCATTTCATCTAAAACTACATAAAGCATCATTCCTGCTGCTAAAGATAATAATATTCCTGTAATAGAAACAAAAATACTACCAAAAGCTGCTCCAACAAAGCAGCCAACAGCTATTGGAAGTCCGGCAATCATAGACATTATAATTGCTTTTTTTCTATTTGCTTTATTACATATAAATCCAAGTGCCAATGCTAATCCTTCTGGTAAATTGTGTATACCAATTGCTGTTGCCATAGCAATTCCCCGTTTTGGTTCTGCTAAAAAAGTTGTTCCTATTGCAAGTCCTTCTGGTAAATTATGCATTATTATACTTAGAAGCATTAAATATCCAGATGAATTTTCACCATTAATCTTAACTTTTTCTTTGATAATTTTTGTTAATACTGCTCCTATTAAAATTAATAGTATCGATTTTGTTAACCCTATACTCTCTGTGGCTTCTGGTATCAAATCAAACGATACTATTGAAAGCATTATCCCTCCAGATAATCCCATAAAAAATTTCATATACTTAGAAGCTTTTTCATTAAATATTACAGCAAGAATTCCACCTATTCCTGTTCCAATTACTCCTATAATCAACCCAATAAGAGTTATTTTTATAATCAAAATTTTTTCCCCCTTTATTACTTAATAATCAAATAAAAATATCTAAAAAAAGTGTCTCATTTCGAAGTTAATTCCAATAAGACACTTTTATTTACATCAAATTTCTAATAAATATTATTTTATTTTTATAATATTAAATTATATAGCTGTCATTTTTTCAGTTTGATCAACAGTTATTAAAGCATCTATCATCTCATCTATATCTCCATCAAGGAATGAATCTAATTTATATAGAGTAAGATTTATTCTATGGTCACTTATTCTTCCTTGAGGGAAATTATAAGTTCTTATTCTTTCAGATCTATCTCCAGTACCAACCTGACTTTTTCTTTCTGCTGATATTTCTTTTTGCTGATCTGCAAGAGCTCTATCGTAAAGTCTAGCTTTTAAAACTTTCATTGCTTTTTCTTTATTTTTAAGCTGTGATTTTTCATCCTGACAAGATACAACTTCACCTGTTGGTAAATGTGTTATTCTTACAGCTGAGTCAGTAGTATTGACACACTGACCACCATTTCCAGAAGCTCTGAAAACATCTATTCTTATATCATTATCATTAATTTCTACTTCTACATCTTCTACTTCTGGTAAAACAGCAACTGTCGCTGTAGAAGTATGTATTCTACCACCTGATTCAGTAGAAGGTATTCTCTGAACTCTATGAACACCTGATTCATATTTTAATCTAGAATATGCACCTTTACCTTTTATCATGAATGAAACCTCTTTGTATCCACCAACACCAGTTTCATTGGCACTAAGCATAGATACTTTCCATCCTCTTCTTTCTGCATATCTTGAATACATTCTTAATAAGTCCCCAGCAAATAAAGCAGCTTCATCTCCACCTGCTCCACCTCTTATTTCAACTATAACGTTCTTTTCATCGTTAGGGTCTTTTGGAACTAAAAGTAATTTTAACTCATCTTCTAATGGTTCTACTTGACACTCCATTTCAGATAATTCCATTTTTGCTAATTCTCTTAATTCTTCATCTGATTCTTCTTGAAGAATTTCTTTAGATTCAGCAATACTGTCTAATACAGTTTTGTATTCTCTGTATTTCATTATAATTGGCTCTAAATCTGCATGTTCTTTCATGTACTTTTGCCAAACTTTCTGATCATTTATTATTTCTGGATCAGATATTTTTTCTGTTAAATCTTTATATGTATCTTCTAATACACCTAATTTTTTTAGCATTTATATATTCACCTCATCAATTATTCTCGTATTCCGTCAATTTATCATTATATCATAGTTTTAGTCCTATAACAACTCTATCAATACCAGCTAAATCCTTCTTTATATATATTTTTTCAAATCCATTATTATTCATTATATTATAAACATCTTCTGCTTGATCATGTCCTACTTCATATGCAAGAACTCCACCTTTTTTTATATATTTTGAAGATTCTTCTGTTATTTTTCTATAAAAATCTAATCCATCTACTCCACCCTCTAAAGCATTATATGGCTCAAAATCTTTCACTTGTGTGTGTAAAGTTGGTATTACATCTTTTTTTATGTATGGAGGATTAGATACTATTATATCAAATTTTAATTCCTTTAAAGAGTCTTTTTCTTCCATAGCTGAAAATACATCTGATTTTATAAATTCTATCTTATCTTCAACAGAATTATCTATTGCATTTTTTTTGCCTATTTTTAAAGCTATATCAGATATATCAAATGATTTCAAAAATCCATTTTTTATATAATGTGCTAAACTTACAGTTATCGCTCCTGAACCTGTTCCTATATCTAAAATTTCTATTCTTTCTTTTTTTCTATATTCTTCTTCTACACAAATATTTATAATTTCTTCTACCAATATTTCTGTATCTGGTCTTGGAATAAGCACTCCTTCTTGTACATAAAAATCAAGTCCCATAAATTCTCTATTACCAACTATATATGCTACTGGTCTGCCTAATTTTCTTTCATTTACCATTTTTTGAAGTTTCTCTAATAATTCTTTTTCTATTTCTTTATTTAGATTCATGTGTAAATATAATTTATCTACTTTTCCAAGTACATTCATAAGCATCACTTCTACATCTAATCTTGGTGTATCACTTATGTCACTTAATTCATTTGTAAATTTTAAAATAATCTCTCTTATAGTCATTAAATCACCTTTATATTTTATTTGTTATTATAATACTGCTTTTAATGATTCTATTGCAACCTCTAATTGCTCATCATCTGGTTCTTTTGTTGTCATATATTGTAACATCATCCCAGGATAAGCTATAATTTTTGTAATTATATTATCATATTTCCCAAGCAATCTTATTATTTCATATGCAATTCCAGCTACTATAGGTATACATACTATCCTCATAACTATTCTTAAAAATGGATTTGGCCAACCGAAAAATGCAAATAATATTATCGATGTAGCCATTACTATAAATAAAAAGTTTGTACCACATCTAGGATGTAATCGTTTGAATTTCCTTGCATTTTCTACAGTAAGTTCTTTTCCACTTTCATAACAATGTATACTTTTATGTTCTGCTCCATGATATTGGTATACTCTTTCTATATCTTTATTTTTAGATATTAAATATATATACATAAATAATATTAAAATTCTTATAATTCCTTCTATCAGATTTAATATTATTTTATTATCGGTTATTTTTATAAAAATACCTCCTATAAAAGTAGGCAACATTATAAAAAGTCCAACCGATAAAATTATCGCTATTATCATAGATATAATTATTAATATATCATTTGCTCTATCTCCAAATATTTTTTTAATAAATTTATCTATCGCATCTTCTTCATCTTCTCCTGTTTCTTGTATAAAAACATCTGAAGAATAATTTAGACTTTTTATTCCATCTATCATGGTTTCTATAAGAATAAACATTCCCCTTAGAAAAGGTATTTTATCTATATGTTTATTTTTAACCCAACTGTTTATAGGATTTGTTTTCACTTTAATTTCTCCACTTGGGGTTCTAACAGCTATAGCCTTTTTCTTATCAGACTGCATCATAACACCTTCTATAACCGCTTGTCCTCCAACTGCTTTATACGACATAAAATCCCCCCTTTATGATATATCTTAATGTATTATAACATAAGTTTTTTTATTTTTTATTAATTTATTTATTAATTTTAAATAAATAAAAATAAAGGCAGATGTTTATATATCTTCAAATTTAAATTGAAAACATATAAACATCTGCCTTCTGATAGCTCTATGTCTATTATTCTTATTCCATGTTGAATCTTTTTTTGAATTTGTCGATTCTTCCACCTTTTTCTATGTTTTTCTGTTTTCCAGTATAGAATGGGTGGCATTCAGAACATATTTCAACTCTTATTTCGTCCTTAGTTGATCCAGCTGTGAAAGTATTTCCACATGCACATCTAACTTCAACTGGTTTGTAGTTTGGCTGTATATCTTTTTTCATTTATTTCACCTCTTTCTTTATTTTTAATAAGTATGTAAACTTGTCTTTTACAATATCAACTACATTAGTATAACACAACTAATCGTATGATTCAAGAAGATTTTATAATGACTTTAACATACTTATAAATTCACTATTATTCTTTGTTCTTTTCAATAATTCTAATACTTTATCTGTAACTTCTAATACAGATTCGTTGCTCATCTGTCTTCTAAGTTGCCATAGAGCTGATTTTTCTTCATCTGTAAGTAGTAGATCCTCTCTTCTTGTTCCCGATTTATATATATCCACTGCTGGATAAATTCTTTTTTCTGCTAACTTTCTATCTAGATGGAGCTCCATATTTCCTGTACCTTTAAATTCTTCATATATTACATCATCCATTCTAGAACCAGTTTCAACAAGTGCTGTACCTAATATTGTTAAAGAACCACCTTGTCTTATGTTTCTAGCTGCACCAAAGAATTTCTTAGGGCCATGAAGAGCACCTGGGTCTATCCCTCCAGAAAGAGTTCTTCCCGTTGGAGATATAGTAAGATTATATGCTCTAGCTAATCTAGTTATACTATCAAGTAGTATTACAACATCCTTACCATGTTCAACTAATCTTTCTGCTCTATTAAGAACCATTTCAGCAACTTTTACATGATGGCTTGCAACTTGATCAAATGTAGAATATATTACATCTCCATCAATAGATTCTCTAATATCTGTTACTTCTTCTGGTCTTTCATCTATAAGAAGTACTATTAGCTCTACATCTGGATTATTTTTAGTTATACTATTTGCTATACTCTTTAAAAGCATAGTTTTTCCAGCTTTAGGTGGTGCAACAATTAGACCTCTCTGACCTTTCCCTATTGGAGATATCAAATCTATCAATCTAGTTGCTATATTGCTTTGTGTAGTTTCAAGAGTAAGTCTTTCATCAGGATAAATCGGTGTAAGTAGTTCAAAATTTCTTCTATTTTTAGATGTTTCAGGATTTTCATCATTGATTTTTTTTACATAGATTAATGCTCTAAATTTTTCTCCATTTTTGGGTAATCTTGTAATTCCTTTTATCTTATCTCCTGTTTTCATATTAAATCTTCTTATTTGTGAAGGAGATACATATATATCGTTTGGTGTAGATAAATAATTAGAACCCCTTAAAAAACCAAATCCGTCCGGTAACATTTCTAAAACACCTTCTGCATCTTCTCTATCATCTTCAGGATTTTTTGATTCTTCTTTGAGTTTTGTATCTAAATTTCTATCATCTTTATTAACTTTATAATAATTTTCTTGATTTTTGTTTTGTAAAGTATTATTATCTACATCTTTATTTAAATCAATATCCTCATTATTATTTTGATTCTTTTCATTTCTTACTTTTTCAAATATTTTTTCAATCAACTCTATTTTTTTATACTTTGTAACTGATTTTATACCTAATTCTTTAGCAGTCTCTCTAAGCTCATTAAGAGTTTTTGATTCTAGCTGCATATCTATACTCAATCTTAAACCTCCTCTCTAATAGCTTTTATACCCCAGCTATCAAAGATAATAATACTGTTATACTTGTAAGTACCATTACTCCAGCAGCACCTATCGCTATTACTTTTGTCATTAATTTTTTATTTGCCAATATTATCACTCCTTTATTTTAGAGTTATATATTATATTTAATTATCTATTATACTATATAATTATTATTTTTTATCTATTTTTCGATTTTTTTATTTTTTGAATCGTATTTTTTACAAACATCTCTTAAATAATCGATAAATCCATCTTTTAATTCATCTCTTTTTAATGCAAAATCAACTGTTGCTTCAAGGAAACCTAGCTTATCACCTACATCATATCTTCTTCCTTCAAAGTTATATGCATACATAGCTTCCTTTTTAGACAATTCTTTTAATGCATCAGTTAACTGTATTTCATCACCTTTTCCTGGTGGTAAGTCTGAAAGTACATCAAATATTTCTGGAGTTATTATATATCTACCTAAGATAGCTATATTTGAAGGTGCTTTATCTGCATCAGGTTTTTCAACTAAATCTTTTACTTTGTAAACTCTATCTTCAATAAATTTAGCATCTATTATCCCATATTTATTTGTATCTTCTTTTGCAACTTTTTGTACACCTAATATAGTAGTTCTATATTCTTCATATGCGTCCATTAATTGTTTTAAACAAGGTACTTTATTGTCTACTATATCATCTCCTAGCATCACTGCAAATGGTTCATCTCCTATGAAATGTCTAGCACAATATATAGCATCTCCTAAACCTCTTGGTTCTTTTTGTCTTATATAATGTATATTTATCATATTAGATATATTTTGAACTATTTCTAACAACTCTTTTTTCCCTTTATTTTCAAGTTCTAATTCAAGTTCTACTGACTTATCAAAATGATCTTCTATAGATTTTTTATTTCTACCTGTTATTATAAGTATTTCTTCTATTCCAGAAGCTACTGCTTCTTCTATTATATATTGTAATGTTGGTTTATCCACTATTGGTAACATTTCTTTAGGTTGTGCTTTTGTCGCAGGAAGGAATCTAGTACCAAGACCCGCAGCTGGTATAACAGCTTTTCTTACTTTTCTTTGCATTTTTTCTCCTCCGTTTATTTGTCATCAATTTTTATTTAAATTTTAATATATAAAGTATCACCGTATATTTTAACACTGATATAGCTATTTTTCTATATCAATTCTATTTTTATTTAAAAATAAAAATCTATTTTAAAATTAATTATATTTCAATCTTTAAAAACTAAATATATACTATTTCAGTTTATATATTTGTATATAATATACTATTTTCTAGAATTAAAATATATTTTATTATATTATTTTTAAATATACACATTATATATTATCCACAAAACAATCAACATATCCACATATATATTTTTTTATTTTTCGTCCATTTTTGAATGTTTTCACCACCATCTAAAAAAAGAAGAACTTAAAAAGTACATAGTTATCAACATTTTCAACATAATTATCCACATTTTATTAAGATTAAATCAGTTAATTTTGTTGATAAAATACATCTTTTTACAAAAAATATATATTTACCTTTATAATAAGTATATCATATATATATATTAAATTTTTGTGTAAATCATACCTTCTAAATTGTCATACTCACTTACAATAACTTCTTTTATATTGAGGCTATCCATTATACACACTAGTATTTCTGTTCCTGCTGCAATTATATCGCTTCTTTTAGCTTGAAGTCCATTTATAGATTTTCTTTCTTTATCAGTACTATTTTTAAATCTATTTCTCATTTTTTCTACTTCATATCTACTTATTTTACTTTTGTGTACTTTTTCCATAGAATATATTTTTAAATTCTGATTTACAGCTGATAATGATGTTATTGTACCTCCTATTCCACAGATACAATTTATATTTTCTTTTTTTAAATCTGATATTATCTCTTTTATTTGATCATTTATAAATCTATTCATTTTCAAAAATGCTTCATCAGTATATCCTGAAGCTAAAAATTTTTCAGTAA
>NZ_JARIBH010000038.1 GCF_029264495.1 Peptacetobacter sp. | reverse complement strand
TTCTTGAGGTTTATTATCTTCCTCTTTTTTATCTTCTTCTTGAGAATTAGTACTCTCATCATCTTTGTTTTGGTCAATTTGATTTTCTGTTTCTTGAGAATCTTTATTCTCACCATTGTTAGATTGTTCAGTATTTCCGTTCATTCTTATAATCTCATTTCCCGATTTGAATATGTCGGCTGCCATATCCATAGGTATAAATGTGATTAACATTGCAAGAACTAGAAAAATACTTAATATCTTGTCTCTTTTTTTCACTTTTTTACCCCCTTAATTATTCTTATATATACTACTTTTCTTTTTTTAAATCTGTTTTAAGTTTTTAATAAATTTATGTTAATTATATTAAATATACTTTAGTTTAAAATATTCAATATAATACATATATAAATTCAATTTTTGTATAGTAAATTCCATATTAAAAAATTTTATTTTTTATATTAATTCGTCATATTATACAAATATACTATATAAATACTGTAAAAGTAAAGTTAAATTAGGCGTATAGTTTTTTTTTTTTTGAAAAAAAATTTAATTCATTTAACTTTTTAATATATATAAAAAAAATAGGTAAAAATATATATAATATTTTTACCTATTTAAATTATTTTTATTTTTATAAATTATTTTCGTTTTGGTATTCTAACAACAACTTCTACAAAATCATCTTTTTCTATTTCTTTGTATTTTGCATCTATTCCTGTATTAACTATCATATCATATGCTTGTTTTATTGTATTTAAATATATTTTCATATTTATCATAGCTTTTACATTTCTTTTTTTAGCAGGTTCATCTTTACTATTGTCTTGTTTTGGAGTATTTTCAAGAATTTCTTTTATAAGAGATTCTGTTCTTTTAACTGTTAGTTCATTTTTAGATATTTTTGAGATTACATCTTTCATAATCTCTTCATCTTTTAGTTTTAAAAGTGCTCTTGTATGTCTTTCTGATAATCCATTTTCAATAGCTTCTTTTCTTATTTCTTCTGGAAGTTTTAATAATCTTATTTTGTTTGCTATTGTAGATTGACTTTTTCCTACTTTTTTTGCAATTTCTTGCTGAGTAAATCCATGTTCTTTTATTAGATTATTATATCCTATTGCTTCTTCCATAAAGTCAAGGTCTTTTCTTTGTAGGTTTTCAAGCATTGCTATTATTGCAGATGCTTCTAATATATTTTTTTCTCCCATAGTTATCCTCTCTTTATATAGCAATTTTTTCCGGGAAATTATTTTATTGGTGATTTAGCAGGTTTTCCTGCTTTTCTCGGATATTTTGAAGGTGTTTCAGAAATTTTCTTAAATACTAGTATGTTATGATTTAAGTCTGTTTCTGGTAATTTTACATCTATTTTTTCTACAAATTCTATTCCCAATGTTGTCATAGCTTTTTTTGATTCTTCTAATTCAAGATTGGCATTTGGTCCTTTTAGACATACAAAGTATCCACCTTTTTTTATAAATGGAACACAAAATTCCATAAGTATAGGAAGTCCTGCAACTGCTCTAGCAGTTGCTATATCGTATTTTTCTCTGTATTCAGGATTTTTTCCAAAATCTTCTGCTCTTCCATGTATAAATTCAACATTTTCAAGGTTTAGTTGAGTGCATACTTCTTGAAGGAAGTTTATTCTTTTGTTTAGAGAATCTAATAGTGTTACTTTTGTGTTTTCAAGGCACACTTTTAGTGGTATTCCTGGGAATCCTGCACCTGTTCCAACATCTATTATAGACATTTCATCTTTTATATATCCACCTGTTACAGCTGATAATGAATCTAAGAAATGTTTTATATATGTTCCTTTTTCATCATCTATTCCTGTTAGGTTCATTTTTTGATTCCACTGTGCAAGTAGTTCTCTATATGTTTTGAATCTATCCAATGTTTTTTCATCAGCTACAAGGTTAAATTCTTCTATTCCTTTTTTTAATAGTTCTCTATTTTCATTAGTCATTTTTTCTTCCTCTTCTCATTTGTTCAAGATAAACAAGAAGTACAGATATATCTGCTGGAGATACTCCTGATATTCTAGATGCTTGACCTACTGAGTTTGGTTTTATTGCATCTAGTTTCTGTCTTGCTTCTAGTCTTAATCCATCTATTTCAGAATAATTTATTGTTTCGCTTAGTTTTTTGCTTTCTAATTTTTTGAATTGGTCTATTTGTTTTAATTGTTTATCTATATATCCTTCATATTTTGTTACTATTACACATTGTTCTTTTACATAGTCTGGTACATCATCTCCAGCACCTTTTCCAAGTTCGTCTATTAGTTTGTAATCAACTTCTGGTCTTTTTAAGAATTCATATAAAGATAATCCGACATTTAATTTAGCAAATCCGTGTGCTTCCATTATACTATCAGATTCTTTTGGAGTTACTCTAACAGTTTTTAATCTTTCAAATTCTTTTTCTACCATTTCTTTTTTGTTTAGGTATTTGTTATATCTTTCTTCTGTTACAAGACCTATTTCATGTCCTTTTTCAGTAAGTCTCATATCAGCATTATCTTGTCTTAGGTATAGTCTGTATTCACATCTAGATGTCATCATTCTATATGGTTCATTAGTTCCTTTTGTTACTAAATCATCTAAAAGAACACCTATATATGCTTCAGATCTATCTAATGTGAAAGCTTCTTTTCCTTCTATTTTTCTAACTGCATTTATACCAGCTATCAATCCTTGTGCTGCTGCTTCTTCATATCCTGATGTACCATTGAATTGTCCAGCACTAAATAGGTTTTCTACACCTTTAATTTCTAGGTTTAATTTTAATTGAGTTGGATCTATACAGTCGTATTCTATTGCATAAGCAGGTCTCATTACTTTAACATTTTCAAGACCTAATACTGTTTTGTACATATCTTTTTGTATTTCAAAAGGTAGACTAGTAGATAGTCCTTGAACATACATTTCTTTAGTATTTAAACCTTCTGGTTCTATAAATATTTGATGTGTTTCTTTATCAGAAAATCTTACTATTTTGTCTTCTATTGATGGACAGTATCTAGGACCAACACCTTCTATATCTCCACCATACATTGCAGATCTTTTTATATTTTCTTCTATCATCTGTTTTGTTTTATCTGTTGTTCTAGTTAAGTAGCAAGGTACTTGTTCTTTTTCTATTTTATCGTTCATGAAAGAAAATGGTACTATTTTTTCATCTCCATCTTGTCTATCCATTTTAGAAAAATCTACACTATCCATATGTACTCTACATGGTGTACCTGTTTTAAATCTTCTCATTCTAAGTCCTAATTCTTTTAAGCTATCTGTTAGATATGCTGCATATCCAAGAGCATTTGGACCTTCGTTAAATGATACTTCTCCTATAAATATTTTTGAATTTAGATATACTCCTGTTGCAAGTATAGTAGCTTTTGCTCTATATATAGCACCCATTCTTGTTACTACTCCTGTAACAGTTTGACCTTCGTGTGCTATTTCCACAACTTCATCCATTATTAAATCAAGATTTTCTTGATTTTCTATAGTTTTTTTCATTTCTTCATGATATCTAAATTTATCTGCTTGAGTTCTTAGAGAGTGAACTGCTGGACCTTTTGCAGTATTTAACATTCTACTTTGTATAAATGTTTTATCTATGTTTAGACCCATTTCACCACCAAGTGCATCTATTTCTCTTACTAGATGTCCTTTTCCTGTTCCACCTATAGATGGATTACAAGCAAGTGCTGCTATAGAATCTAAAGACATTGTTATCATCGCTGTTTTATGTCCCATTCTCGCACTAGCAAGTGCTGCTTCACATCCTGCATGACCTGCACCTACAACGATAATATCATAGCTTTCAGCTTCAAATTTTACCATTTTTTGCCACCTTTCTAAAATTACGAATTATTTCTTATATTAGATAATTAATTTTAAAATGTTTCATGAAAAACATTTTTATAAAAAGTATTTTTAATCTTTGTGTTTTATTTTTTAATTTATTATTATAAATATTATTTCCCTATACAGAAGTTATGGAATATATTATCAAGTAAATCTTCACTCATTGTATCGCCGTTTATATATCCTAGATAATCCCATATATTTTTTAAATCAACTTCTACAAAATCAAGAGGCATTCTATCTTCTATTGCTCTCATAGCATCTTCTGCTGATTTCATAGCTTTGTAAAGAGCATCTTTATGTCTTGAGTTTGTTATTATTACGTTTGATGAGCTTTTTATATCTCCTCTATATACCATAGATTCTATTTTATCATGTAATTTTTCTATTCCTTCATTGTGAAGTGCAGATATTTTTATTATATTCTCTTCATCTACATATTGTTTTACTTCTTCTTCATCTATAACTTGAGTTAAGTCGTTTTTATTAAGAAGTATTATTGTTTCTCTATTTTTTATTTTTTCAAGTATTTCTTTATCTTCATCTGATAGTTTTACTGATGAATCAAGAACCATTATTATTAAATCTGCTGAATCAAAAGATGCTATAGATTTTTCTACACCTATTTTTTCAACTACATCATTAGTTTCTCTTATACCTGCTGTATCAACTATTTTTAGTGGTATTCCTTTTATATTTACAAATTCTTCTATTACATCTCTTGTAGTTCCTGGAATGTCTGTAACTATCGCTCTATTTTCTCCAAGAATACTATTTAAAAGTGATGATTTCCCTACGTTTGGTTTACCAACTATTACTGTTTTTAAACCTTCTCTAAATATTTTCCCACTTTCAGATGTTTCATATAATTTTTTTATATCTTTGTTTAATTCTTTTGTTTTTTCTTCTAATGTATTGTATGCTATGAATTCTATGTCTTCTTCTGGATAATCTATTGCAACTTCTACTTGAGCTAGTAATTCTGTTACTTTATCTCTAAATTCTCTTATTTTACTAGATAAAGAACCATCTAATTGATTTTCCGCTACTTCATGTGCTTTATCTGTTTTTGCATTTATTACATCTATTACTGCTTCTGCCTGAGATAAGTCTATTCTTCCATTTAAAAATGCTCTTTTTGTAAATTCTCCTGCTTCTGCAAGTCTTACATCTTGAGCTAATACTAATTCAAGTATTCTTTTTACTGATATAAAACCACCATGACAGTTTATTTCTATTACATCTTCTGCTGTATATGAGTTTGGACCTTTCATATATGCAACTAGTACTTCATCTATTTTTTTATCGTTATCTTTAATATTTCCATAGATTAATGTTCTAGTAGGATACTCAACTATTTTTTTTCCAGACATAGAGAAAAATATATTTTCTGCTACTTCAAGTGATTTTGGTCCACTTATTCTAATTATTCCTATTCCACCTTCTCCAGGTGCTGTTGCTATTGCTGCTATTGTATCATCTATAAACAAATTTATCACCTCTTCGTTCAATCAAATTTATATACGTATATATTATACCAAAAATAAAACCTCCTATTAACATAGGAGGCAAAATTTTATTTCCCAAATAGAAAAATATTTTTATCTATCTTTTATATTCTATTACTAATCTTCTGTGTGGATCAGTTCCTTCACTATATGTTATTACATATTTATCATTTTGAAGAGCTGAATGTATTATTCTTCTTTCATAAGGATTCATATAGTCAAGTTTTTTTGTTTTTTTAGTTTTTGCAACTTCTCTTGCCATTTTATTGGCATATCTTATAAGAGATTCTTCTCTTTTTTCTCTGTAGTTTTCTATATCTACAAGTACTCTTGTATGAGAATCTTTGTTTATTTTGTTTAGAGCTAGTCCTGTTAAAAATTGTATAGAATCTAATGTATCGCCTCTTCTTCCTATTAAACAAGCTGCTTCGTCACCTTTTATGTTGACTTTTATTAGATTGTCTTCTTGTTCTACCTCTACTTTTGCATTTACTTTAGAATTTTTTAGTAATTTTTCTATAAATTCTTTAGCAACATCTGTTTCTCTTTCTATAGCTGTTATTTCATAAAGACCTTCTTTAGCACCTATAAATCCTAAAAATCCTTTATTAGGAGCTTCAAGTTCTTTAACTTCTATATCATTTTCTTTTACATTAAGTTCTATAAGAGCTTTTTGTATAGCTTCTTCTTTAGATTTACTTTTTATTTTTATTATTTTTGCCATTACCCTTAGCCTCCTTCATGTCAGCTTCAAATTTAGCTTTTAGAGGTTTTGTTACTATTATCTGTTGAAGTATCGCAAATATGTTACTTACAGTCCAGTATAAAGTAAGACCTGCTGGGAATATGAACCCCCAGTAGAATGATAGACCTGCCATAACGTAAGTCATCATTTTCATTTGACCATTTAGCTGTTCTTTTGGAGTCATTATTTTTTGCATTATAAATGCACTTGCTCCTGAGAATATCGCTAATACCATATCAGGATTTGTTAAATTACTCATCCATAAGAATTGTCCATTTGCTCTTGCAAATTCTGCTTGACTTGCAAATGCTCCTAATCCTACTGGATCTTTAAGTAAGTTAAATAATCCTATTAATATAGGGAACTGTATTAATAAAGGTAAACATCCTGCCATAGGATTTATGTTTGCTTTTTGATAAAGTTCCATTATTTCTTTATTTTGTCTTTCAGGGTTATTTTTGTATTTTTCCTGAATTTCATTTACTCTTGGTGTTATTTCCTGCATTGCTACAGTTGATTTAGTCTGTTTAATTGTAAGTGGCATTAATAGTAATTTTACTAAAAATGTAAATAGTATAATTGCTAAACCATAGCTTCCTGTGAAACCATATATTGCCCCTAGAATGTTTCCAAATAATTTTCCTATTACGTTGGTCAATTCTTCTACCTCCTATAAATTAGATTTATTTCAATGGATCATAGCCTCCTGGATGAAATGGATGGCATTTTAAAATTCTTCTTATAGTTAAATACAATCCCTTCAAAAATCCATATTTTTTAAATGCTTCTATAGAATATTGCGAACAGGTAGGATAAAATCTACATGTAGGTCCTTTTAAAGGTGATATATATTTTTGATAGAATCTAACCATTTTTATACAAGCTTTTGTAAGAATTTTTCCTATTCTATCTATATATTTCCTTATTATATTCAAAATATAGGACCTCCTATTCATTTAAAAGTCCATTTTTTCTAACTAAAGAATACATGGATTTTTCAATATCTTTATAATTAGCATCTTTTGCAGCTACTCTAGAAATAAATACTAAATCATAGCCTTTCTTTATATTTTCATCGATTTTTAATCGATATATTTCTTTCATTAATCTTCTAATTCTGTTTCTTGTTACGGCATTACCTACTTTTTTAGAAATAGATATACCTATTCTAGTTTCATCTGTTTTATTTTTTAATATATAGACTACTAAATACTTATTTGCAAAAGATTTGCCGTGTTTATATACTCTTCTAAATTCGTAGTCTTTTTTTATTCCTTTAGTATTATTAAATTCCATAATTACCTCCAATAAACACAGCTCAACTTGTTAAATTTTACAAAAAAAGCCACTCTACAAGCGGCTTTTTTTAATTAATGAGTTAATCTCTTTCTTCCTTTAGCTCTTCTTCTTCTTAACACGTTTCTTCCGTTAGCAGATCTCATTCTTTTTCTGAATCCGTGTTCTTTTTTTCTCTGTCTTTTCTTTGGTTGATAAGTTCTTTTCATTATATAGCACCGCCTTTCACATTAATTTCCATTATATAAAAAATATACTTTTACCCTCAAAGTAAACATAACACATATTATTATAATTACTTTAATGGCTATTGTCAACGAATTTTTACAGTATCTGTTTATAATTTTTGTTTAATTTATACATTTTTATTGTGTATTTTTTTTTATAATTTTACACAGAAAAAAATTTTTAAATTTTTAACTCTATTTATTATGAAATACTGTATTTTTAACACTTTCCTCTATATTAACAAAATATACTATTTTCTTGCAATACTTTTTTATTTTCTTAATCCACAATATCTTTTTTAATCGAATTTTTTACTGTTGATAAATAAAAAATAATTAGTTCTTTATATTGTGGATAAGTTGTTGAAGTTTCCTTATTATTTTGATATTATAATTATACTTGTTTATAATGTTGATAAATGTTATTAACATATCAACAGTTATGCACAGTTTGTGGATATTTCTGTGTATAATTTTTACTCACTCATCAAAAGTTATTATAATTTCAATGAATTGAAGTATATAAATTCTTTATAACTTTATCAACTTTATTGTTTATAAGTCAAAATATATTTCAATTTTTTTAGATTATATAACATTTATCAACATTAATTCAATACTATCAACATATTATTTATTTTTTTAATAACTACATTAATTTTGTTGATAATCATGTTGAAAACTATGTATCGGAAAATGGAGGATAAAATTATGGAAATAAATTCTCTGTGGGATAAGGTACTTCAAATTTTAAAAGGTGAGGTATCAGCTGCTGCTTTTAAAGCTTTTTTTGCTACAGCAAAACCACTTTTACTAGATAATAATACTCTTTATATTTGTGCTAATAACAATTTTAATAAAGATATTTTAAATGGACGTTATTATTCTCTTCTTGTAGGTGTTATTAAAGATGTTACTGCTAAAGATATAAAATTAGTTGTTTTAGATAATGAAAATGAATTAGATTCTATAATAAAAGTTGATGATTCAAATTCTTTAAATCCTTCAAATAAAACATCTTTAAAAACTACTAGATATGAAAGTAATTTAAATCCAAAATATACTTTTGATACTTTTGTTATTGGAAATAGCAACAGTTTTGCTCATGCAGCTTGTGTTGCTGTTGCTGAATCTCCAGCAAAATCTTATAATCCTTTATTCCTTTATGGTGGAGTTGGTCTTGGAAAAACACATCTTATGCAAGCCATTGGACACCATATATTAGAGTCAGACAATACTCAAAAAGTTGTTTATGTTTCTTCTGAAAAATTTACAAATGAGCTTGTAAACTCTATAAAGGATGATAAAAATGAAGAATTTAGAAATAAATATAGAAATGTAGATGTTCTTTTAATAGATGATGTACAGTTTATAGCTGGAAAAGAAAGAACTCAGGAAGAATTCTTCCATACTTTTAATACTCTTCATGAAGCAAATAAACAGATAATAATATCTAGTGATAGACCACCAAAAGATATTCCCACTTTAGAAGAACGTTTAAGATCTAGATTTGAAATGGGTCTTATTACAGATATTCAGCCACCAGATTTTGAAACCAGAATAGCTATTCTTAGAAAAAAAGCTCAAATGGATGGTGTTGTGGTTCCAAATGAAGTAACTGATTATATCGCAAAAAATGTAAAATCAAATATTAGAGAACTTGAAGGTGCTCTTACTCGTGTAATGGCCTATTCTTCTCTTACTAAAAAGAAAGTTTCTCTTGAAGTTGCAACAGAAGCACTTAAAGATATTATAGTTTCTTATAATACTTCTGAAATAAACGTGCTTAGAATAAAAGAAAAGGTAGCTGAAGTTTTTGGTATAAAAATGGAAGATTTTAATTCTAAAAAAAGAACTAGAGCTATTGCATATCCTCGTCAAATAGCAATGTATTTATCTAGAGATTTAACAGATCTTTCACTTCCTAAAATAGGAGAAGAGTTTGGAGGTAGAGATCATACTACAGTAATACACGCTTGTGACAAAATAAGTAAAGATTTGAAAGAAAATATTGATTTAAAATTAAAGATAGAAAAAATAGTAAATGATTTAAAAGGATAATTTCCTTTTTTATATAGTAGTTAAAGAAGATAAAATTTTTATCATGCTGTTTTTTAATATAAAATTATATAAAATAGATTTTAGTTATTAACAAATTTATTGTTGATAATTAGTGTATAAAATGTTGATAATAATTATTAAGAATTTATCAACATTTTATTAATATCTTTTTTACAGAGATATCAACAATCTATCTACAACATTTTTTGTTGATATTTCAAATGAAATTGACACTATCAACATTATTAACAGCCCCTACTACTATTACTACTAAGTTTCTTATATATTTATTTAATTTTAAAGATAAAAAAGATATCCACACAAAACAATTAAGGAGGAAAAAAATGAAGCTTATATGTAATCAAAAAATCTTATCTCAGAAAATAAGTATTGTTCAAAAAGCTATCAACAATAGAACAACAATAGAACTTTTAAAAGGTATATTATTATCAACTGAAAATGGAAATTTAAAACTTATAGGTTCTGATGCAGAGATAAGAATTGAAACTTTTGTTCAATCTGAAATAGAAGAAGATGGAAAAATAGTTCTTGATGCAAAATTATTTGGAGATATAATAAGAAAATTACCAGATTCTTTTGTTCAAATAGAAACTGATACAAATAATAATGTTCATATTTATTGTGAAAACTCTAGATTTACAATAAAAGGACATTCTGCAGAAGATTATCCACTAATTTCAGATATAGAAGAAAATAAAATGTATTCTATTCCTCAAGAATTATTAAAAGAAATGATAAAACAAACATCTTTTGCAACATCACAAGATCAAAGTAAACCAGTATTAATGGGAGAACTTTTAGAATCAGCAAATGGTACTACTAGTCTTGTTGCTATAGATGGTTATAGATTAGCTGTAAGAAGTTGTTTTATTGATGGATTTAATGAAAATATAAAAGTTATAATTCCTGGAAAAACTT
This sequence comes from Peptacetobacter sp., assembly GCF_029264495.1. Taxonomy (GTDB): domain Bacteria; phylum Bacillota; class Clostridia; order Peptostreptococcales; family Peptostreptococcaceae; genus Peptacetobacter. The sequence goes on along the minus strand of NZ_JARIBH010000038.1, from coordinate 14,719 downwards.
TAATAGATATAAATAGTTTAATGCAAGGTGAAGGAGATATAAATATAGGATTTACTGATAAAAATGCTATTTTTATGATAGATAATACTAAAATTATTACTCGTTTATTAGAAGGAGATTTTATAGATTATAATAGACTTCTTCCAAAAGAATATAATTCTAGAATTAAATTAAAATCAAAAGAACTTTTAAACAGTATTGAAAGAGCAGCTCTTCTTTCTCAATCTGAAAAAAATAATCTTATAAAATTATCTATAAGAGATAATTTAATGATAATAACTTCAAATACTGATAGAGGAAATGTATATGAAGAAGTTTCATTAGAATTAGAAGGTGAATATTTAGATATAGCTTTTAATTCAAGATATTTAATGGAAGGACTTAGATATATAGATAGTGAAGAAATATATATAGAATTTACTACTAATGTAAATCCATGTATAATTAAGCCAGTAGATGAAATAGATTATACTTATTTACTTCTTCCTGTAAGAATATCTTCAAATATGTAATAAGTAAATTTAATTATTTTGCAGTCAAAGTAGATATTTTGGCTGCTTTATTTTTGAAAGTACAAGAACATATGTTTTTTAGATAGAAGTTGGAGTATGCTAAAAAAGTATAATTAAAAAGCAATTAAATCGAATATAAGAGGATTAATATATACAATTGAGATTTTTATCCAATAGTGAATAAAAATCAAAAATATGGTATAATTATATAATTAAGTTAAATTTTTAAATTACTTTTATATTTAATAAAGGGGGGATTATATATGATAGAGATAAAAATAGATTCTGATTATATAAAACTTGATCAGGCTATTAAACTAGCTGATATAGCTTCTACTGGTGGACATGCAAAATTTCTTATTTTAGAAGGTCTTGTAAAAGTTAATGGAGAGATAGAAACTAGAAGAGGTAAAAAACTTTTTAATGGAGATATCATTGATGTAGATGGTGAACAGATAAAAGTTATAGCAGAATAGAGGAGAATTTTTGTGAAGCTAAAAAATCTTCAATTAGTTAATTATAGAAATTACGAAAAATTATATATTGAGTTTAATGATAGAATTAATCTTCTTTTAGGTGCAAATGGTCAAGGAAAAACTAATATTGCAGAAGCTATTTATATGCTAGCTTTTGGAAAATCTTTTAGAACTAATAGAGATAAAGAGATTATAAGATTTGATACAGAAAATCTTTATATTGGTGGAAATTATGAAACAGATAGTAGAAAAGGACTTATAGAAATAGCTATAAGTAAAGTCAAAAAGGGAATTAAGGTAAATAAAATTCCTATTATAAAATTATCTGAGCTTTTAGGGAATGTTAATGTAGTAATTTTTTCACCAGAAGATTTAAGGCTTGTAAAAGATGGACCTAAAATTAGAAGGAGTTTTATAGATAGAGAGATAAGTCAAATTATTACAGGATATTATAATCTTTTGACAGGATATAATAAAATTTTATCAAATAGAAATAAACTTTTAAAAAATATAAATCCAGATTTAAATTTATTAGATGTTTATGATGAAAGTTTAGCTGATTATGGAAGTAAAATTTTTATTTATAGGAAGAAATTTATTGAAAAAATCGCTGATATTTCAAAGGATATGCATTTTAGACTTACGGATAATAAGGAAAATTTAAATATTACCTACAAAAGTCAAATTCAGATTAAAGAAGATTTAAATGTAAAAGATAGTTTTTTAAATATGCTTAAGGAAAAGAGAAAGCATGATTTAGATATGAGGATAAGTGGATATGGAATACATAAGGACGATATATTAATCCAAATAAATGGACTAGATGTAAGACTTTATGGATCACAAGGTCAACAAAGAACAGCATCTATATCTTTAAAACTATCTGAAATAGAACTTATAAAAAGAGAAGTAGGAGAATACCCACTTCTTATTTTGGATGATGTTTTTAGTGAACTCGATGAAAAAAGACAAAAGTTATTAGTCGATAATCTTAAAGATGTCCAAATGTTTATTACAACTGCTGAAAATCTACATAAAAATGTACTTAATATCGATGATACAACAATTTTTTATATAGATAATGGAAAAGTAGTTAAAACAGAGAATGGAGGAAATTAAATGAAACAGGAATATGGTGCAAGTCAAATTCAGGTTCTTGAAGGTCTTGAGGCTGTTAGAAAAAGACCTGGAATGTACATAGGTTCTACAGGACCTAGAGGATTACATCATCTAGTTTATGAAGTTGTAGACAATAGTATAGATGAGGCACTTGCTGGGAATTGCTCAAAAATATATGTCGCTATAAATGCAGATGGAAGTATAACTGTAGAAGATGACGGTAGAGGAATACCAGTTGAAGTACATCCAAAAACAGGTCTTTCTACTTTAGAAACAGTACTTACTGTTCTTCATGCTGGAGGTAAGTTCGGTGGAGGAGGATACAAAGTATCTGGTGGTCTTCACGGAGTTGGGGTATCTGTTGTTAATGCACTTTCTGATTGGTTAGTAGCAGAAGTTCATAGAAATGGAAAAGCATATAGACAGAAATATGTAAAAGGAAATCCAGAAACTAAATTAGAAGTAATAGGAGATTCAGATCATACAGGGACTATAATTTCATTTATGCCTGACGCTGAAATATTCGATGAAATAGAGTTTAGTTTTGATACATTAGAATATAGATTAAGAGAACTTTCTTTCTTAAATAAAGGTATAAAAATTATATTTGAAGATAAGAGAGAAGGTAAAGAGAAAACTAGAGATTTCCATTATACAGGAGGTCTTACAGAATATGTAAAATTCCTTAATAAGTCAAGAACAGGAATACATGATGATATAGTTTATATAGATAAAAAAGTAGATGATTGTTTTGTAGAAATAGCTATGCAATATACTGATGGTTATACGGAAAACATCTACTCATTTGCAAATAATATAAATACACATGAAGGTGGTTCACATCTTGCAGGATTTAAAGCTGCTCTTACAAAAACAGTTAATGAATATGCAAAAAGAAATGGTATTTTAAAAGATAAGGATTCTAATCTTTCTGGAGAAGATATAAGAGAAGGTCTTACAGCAGTTGTTTCTGTGAAACTTCCAGATCCTCAGTTTGAAGGGCAGACTAAAACAAAATTAGGAAATACTTTTATGAGAGGTATAGTAGATGGAGTTACTGTTGAAGAATTAGGATCATTCCTTGAAGAAAATCCATCTACAGCAAAAGTTATAGTTGATAAAGCACAAAGAGCACAGAGAGCGAGAGAGGCTGCTAAAAGAGCAAGAGAGTTAACTAGAAGAAAAAGTGTATTAGAAAGTACATCTCTTCCAGGAAAGCTAGCTGACTGTGCAGAAAAAGATCCATCAAAGAGTGAAATATTCTTAGTCGAAGGGGATTCTGCCGGTGGTTCTGCTAAACAGGGTAGAGATAGACATACACAGGCAATACTTCCATTAAGAGGTAAAATTTTAAATGTTGAAAAATCAAGATTAGATAAAATTTTAGCATCTGATGAAATAAAAAATATGATAACAGCATATGGTTGTGGTATAGGCAATGATTTTGATATAGAAAAAACTAGATATCATAAAATAATAATAATGACCGATGCCGATGTCGATGGTGCACACATAAGAACGCTTCTTCTTACATTCTTCTTTAGATATATGAGACCTTTAATAGAAGAAGGATATGTTTATGCAGCACAGCCACCTTTATATAAAGTAACTAAACAGAAAAAAGAATATTATGTTTATTCAGATAAAGAATTAGATAATCTACTTAATGAAATAGGTAGAGATAAATATGATATACAAAGATATAAAGGTCTTGGAGAAATGAATCCAGAACAGCTTTGGGATACAACAATGAATCCAGAAACAAGAACTCTTTTACAAGTTACAATAGAAGATGCTGCTGTAGCAGATGAAGTATTTTCTATGTTAATGGGAGATAAAGTAGCTCCTAGAAGAGAGTTTATTCAGGAAAATGCAAAATATGTCAGAAATTTAGACGTATAAGAGAGAGGAGATAGAAAATGCAGGACGAAAAAAATACTAGCAAAATACTCCCAATAGAAATAGCAGGTGAGATGAAAAAATCTTATATAGAATATTCTATGAGCGTAATAGTAGGACGTGCTCTTCCAGATGTTAGAGACGGTTTAAAACCAGTTCATAGGAGAATACTATATTCTATGAATGAATTAAATCTTTCTCCAGACAAACCATATAGAAAATCAGCACGTATTGTCGGGGACGTTTTAGGTAAGTATCACCCACATGGTGATAGTTCAGTATATTTAGCTATGGTAAAAATGGCTCAGGATTTCTCTACAAGAGTTCCTTTAGTAGATGGTCATGGTAACTTTGGTTCAGTTGATGGAGATTCACCAGCTGCGATGCGTTATACTGAAGCAAAAATGAGTAAATTATCTATGGAATTACTAAGAGATATAGATAAAGAAACAGTAGATTTTGGACCAAACTTTGATGAATCTTTAAAAGAGCCATTAGTTCTTCCAGCAAGATTCCCTAATCTATTGGTAAATGGTTCTAATGGTATAGCTGTCGGTATGGCTACATCTATACCACCACATAATTTAGGAGAAGTAATAGATGCTACAGTCCATCTAATAGATAAACCAGATTCAAATGTTGAGGAATTAATGGATTATGTAAAAGGTCCAGATTTTCCAACTGGTGCTATTATAATGGGAACAGAAAGTATAAAAGAAGCATATAAAACTGGTAGAGGTAAAGTAAAAGTTAGAGCTAAAGCAGAAATAGAAGAATTAGGAAAAGGAAAACAGCAGATAGTTGTAACAGAAATACCATATCAAGTAAATAAAGCAAGACTTGTTGAAAGAATAGCTGAACTTGTAAAAGATAAAAAAATCGAAGGTATATCAGACCTTAGAGATGAAAGTAACAGAAAAGGTATGAGAATAGTAATAGAATTAAAAAGAGATGTAAATGCAAACATCATCTTAAATAATTTATATAAACATTCTCAGATGGAAGAAACTATAAGTGTTATAATGATAGCTTTAGTTAATGGAGAACCTAAATGTTTAAATTTAAAAGAAGTTCTTCATCACTATATAGAACATCAAAAAGAAGTTGTTACAAGAAGAACTAAATTTGAATTAAATAAAGCAGAAACAAGAGCTCATATATTAGAAGGGTTAAAAATAGCACTAGATAATATAGATGAAGTTATAAGTACTATAAGATCTTCAAAAGCTTCAAGTGATGCTAAAGAAAAATTAGTTGAAAAATTTGCTCTTACAGAAGTACAGGCTCAGGCTATATTAGAAATGAGACTTAATAGACTTACTGGATTAGAAAGAGAAAAGATAGATTCAGAGTACAATGAATTAATGAAAAAAATAGCTGAATTAAAAGAAATACTAGATAGTGAAGAAGTTTTACTTTCTGTTATCAAAAAAGAAATAATAGAAATAAAAGATAAGTATTCTGATGAAAGAAGAACTAGTATTCAACATGCAGAAGGCGAAATAGATATGAGAGATCTTATAGATGAAGAAGAAATAGCTATAACTCTTACTCATTTTGGATATATAAAAAGACTTCCAGCAGATACTTATAGAAGTCAAAAAAGAGGTGGAAGAGGAATTTCTGCACTTACTACAAGAGAAGAAGATTTCGTAAAACATCTAATAACTACAACTACTCATAGTAGATTATTATTCTTTACTAATAGAGGTAGAGTATTTAGATTAAATTCTTATGAAATACCAGAAGGAAAAAGACAGGCTAAGGGTAGTGCAATAGTAAATTTACTTCAACTTGGACCTGGAGAAAAAATAGCTACACTAATAGATGTAGACGGTAAAGAAGAAAATAAATATCTTTTAATAGCAACTAAAAAAGGTATGGTTAAAAAGACTAAGATAGAAGACTTCAAAAATATCAATAAATCTGGATTAATTTCTATAGGATTAAAAGAAGGAGATGAAGTTATAGGCGTTAAACTTACTAATGGTGAACAAGATGTTATGTTAGTAACTAGAAATGGTATGTCTATAAGATTCTCAGAAAAAGATGTTAGAGATATGGGAAGAACTGCTATGGGTGTTAAAGGTATTACACTTGCTGAAGGAGATACAGTAGTATCTATGAGTTTGGATAGTGAAGGTACAGATATGCTTGTAGTCAGCGAAAATGGATTTGGAAAAAGAACAGATCTTGAAGAATATAGAAGTCAGATAAGAGCTGGTAAAGGTATAAAAACATATAATATATCAGAAAAAACAGGTTCAATAGTCGGAGCAGAAATGGTTTCTGAAGAAGATGAAATGATGATTATAAATTCTGATGGAGTTCTAATAAGAATCAAAGTTGATGAGATATCAATATTTGGAAGAGTTACTAGTGGAGTAAAATTAATGAATGTTGATGAAGAAGTCAATATAGTTTCTATAGCTAAAGTTACAACTGATGATTATGAAGATAATACTGAAGAATAGATAAATATTAAAAGGGTATGCTTTTAAATTAAGCATACCCTTTATTTATATTATTTTATAGTTATTTTATAGTTGTTATTTTCTGTAGCTGTAGGTAAAGTAGCATTTACAGAAGCATTATCTATTTCAACTGAATAAGTTTTATGTATTAAGCAGTTTATAGGGTCTTCTGTTGTTATAACAAGTGCAAGACTATGTCCAGGTTTTATAGTATATCTATTTGCATTTAGATATATGTTGTATTCATGATATTCACCTTTTTTTAGTATTATGCTATTTGTCGCAGTTTCAGGTTCATATCCAGAATCAGGATTACAAAGGTCTGCATATGCACGTGCTACTATACAATAGTTTTTATTGAATGTTTCAAATTCACAAAGATTAAATGCTGGTAAATCTCCACCATTTATAACTCCATTTTCTTTAACTGTTACAACAGGAATAATATTTCTTTCAGGATCTACAGTCTGTATACTATCAAATTTTTCGTCACATATATCGTATAGCATAGCAACTAATTTAACATCGTCCATTCTTCCAGTAACTTTAGAATCTGCAAGTTTCATAGTTAAAGAGTCTGCATCATTTCTATTTTCAGGGTTAAAATTATTTTCTATATCACCATCTTTTAATGCAGCTTTTAAATTTAAATGAACAGTACCTTGTATAGTAAGTTCTTCATCAAGAGGAGCTGTTACAAAACGTTTATTCATATTTGATGATTTAAGACTCATAGTTTCATCAAAGTTTTCAGCACAAACACCAGCTTTTTCCCAATCAGTATCTATAATAGATACTCCAGTTTCATCACTTTCTAACTTCATAGAGAATGCAGTTTCCCAAGAATCACAAGTTTCCCATTTATTTTGGTTGTAGTTTGTCTGAACTAAAACTTCAGGCATTTCAGTTGCATCGTTATCAATATCATATAGATAATGAGATATCCATTTGTTTACTATATCATCATAGAAGTTTCCATCTATAAGAATTCCATAGTTTTTATTTGCCATAGTAGGTGTTATATGTGGTCCTTGATGAAGTATAGTTTTAACTGTTTGACCAGATTTTTTATATGCTTTATACATCATTTCAAACTGTTTTGTAGAAACATTTTCATCATTTAGTCCTTGTACTATTAATGCACTACATTTTATTTTATCGTAATTTAAACGATAATTACCAGCACCCCAGAAATCTTCATTATAATCAGAACCGCAGCTTAATTGTTGAAGACTAAGCTCATGATGGAATGCAGCTATATCATTTAATTCTTTTTCAGATAAAGTTTGATCATTATATCTACTTGAGCAGAAATAAGCAAGAAAACTATTTAATACTTCTTTTGGCCAGTAGCGTTGAGAACCTTGCATATTTTGCTGACTATACCAATCAGATATACCAGCAACTGGAACTATTGTTTTAAGCCCTTCAACACCTGTTGTTGCAACAGCAAAAGGCATAGTTCCTGCATAAGATCTTCCTGTCATAGCTACATTTCCATTTGACCAATCAGCTTTTGTTTCTATTGTTCCTTCACGATCTGAATAAGCAACACGATCTCCATGAAGCCATTCAACTACAAATTTAAAAGCATCTCTTTCAAAATCAGATCCTACAAAGTTAAATCCATCAGAACCAAGAGCTCCGAATCCAGCACTTATAATTACAGCAAAACCACGAACAAGATAGTAATTAAAATGTTCTAAGTTTTCATATACCATATTATCGTTATTACCTTTATCTTTATAGTACCAATCAGAAGCATTAGATTTTAATGCAAGGTCCATAGCACTTATAGATCCTGTAGGTATACGTGCAGGAACTTCTTTTTTAAGATCTTCAAAATTAAATTTTCTATATTCTTTTTCAGCAACTTCTTTCATATGGTCATATCCATCTTCGTTTACACCAGCACAATATGGACGAGCTTCAAATAAAGAAGCTGCTTTATAATTTCCTTCAACAGCACTTTTTGGAACTTGTATAAGAGTTTTTATAAGATCTCTTTTTCCATCTCCATCCATATCATAATCTGATTCAACATATACACAATATCTTACTATTTCAGAAGTTTTTGGATCATAATTTTCTCCTGTTTTTCCATCAGTAAAAGGAAATACAGGTTGAGCCATTCCATTTTCAAAAACGGGAACTTTATTATATTTAGTCATAGCTTTCCTCCTTGATTATAAATACCCATATTTTGTAAAACAATATAAAACGTTTACAAAAACAGTATAGATGTTATTAAAAAATTAGTCAATATTTCAAAAATTTAATTATTTTCAATAATAATATAAAATACAAGATAATATTTTCAAAAATATGAAATTATTATCATATTTTTTTAATAAAAAACTAGATATAATAAAAAAGATGCTAGCTAATTGCAAGCACCTTTTTCATGATAATTTAAGATAGAATTTGGGAGATATATTTAACTAATATATTAATATTAGAAAAATGACTATAATAAATTCTTTTTAGAACCTTTTTTTAATATGTTTTCATAATCTATAAAATCATAAATATCTTCTTTAAATACAGGACTAAAATTCAGAAGCTCTTCTAAACTTAAATCTTCTATATTTTTATTATTATCCTCACAATATATTACAATATTTCCTACTATGCTATGAGCATCTCTAAATGCAACGTTATTGTCTACTAAATAATCTGCAACTTCAGTAGCATTTAAAAATCCATGTTTAACTGCTTTTTTCATATTTTCTTTATTTATTTTTAAAGTAGAAATCATCTTGTCCATAATAGAAATACACATTTTAACAGTATTTACACTGTCAAAAAATCCTTCTTTGTCTTCTTGCATATCTTTATTATAAGCAAGAGGTAGACCTTTCATAGTAGTAAATAAACCAAATAGACTTCCGTATACACGACCTGTTTTTCCTCTTATTAGTTCTGCTCCATCAGGATTTTTCTTTTGAGGCATTATACTACTTCCAGTAGAGTATAAATCATCTAACTCAACAAATTTAAATTCTTGACTACTCCAAAGTATAAGTTCTTCACTAAGTCTACTAAGATGCATCATAATTATAGAAAAATTGCTCATAAGTTCTAGTAAATAATCTCTATCACTTACGCCATCTATATAATTTTCTACAACTCTACTAAATCCTAGTTTTTCCTTGGTGATTTCTCTGTCTATATTATGAGTAGTTCCAGCTAAAGCACCACATCCTAAAGGTGATTCATCTAATATTTCTAAAGCATTTGAAAGTCTTTTTTCATCTCTATCAAACATACTATAATAAGCCATTAAATGATGTTTAAATGTTACAACTTGTGCCCTTTGTAAATGAGTGTATCCAGGCATCATAATAGAATTTTTATCAGCAACACATTTTAAAGTGTTTTTAAAATTTGTTACTAAAGTAAGAATTTCTAAAGCACTTTCCTTAGCAAATAATCTCATATCAGTTGCTACTTGGTCATTTCTACTTCTAGCTGTATGTAATTTTTTACCAACTTCACCAATTCTTTCAATTAAATTTATTTCTACAAAACTATGTATATCTTCATAATTACCCTCTAAAAGAAGATTTCCATCTTCTATATCCTCACAAATACCTATCAATCCATCAGTAATTGCTTTACCCTCTTGTTCAGTTAAAAGATTACATTTTACTTGCATATATACATGAGCAAGACTTCCCTCAATATCTTTTTTATATAATATTTTATCGTAATCAAACGATTTATTAAATTCTTCCATAAGTTTATTTTCTTCTTTTCTAAAACGTCCACCCCATAGTTTCATAAATTCCACCTCTTAATTATTTACAAATATTTATTGAAATTTAATTTATATCTATTCCCTATAATATATATAAACTATTAATTAAATTTATAATTTAATTGATTATTGATTATTTTCTTTTTTTTGTTCCCGTAAAGTTTTTATTTTTAAAGGAAGTGTAAATAAATTTATAAATCCAGCTGCATCTTTATGGTCATAAAGTTCACTATCTCCAAATGAAGATATAGATTCATCATATAGTGCATTTTCAGTAAATATACCGGCAGGTTTAATATTTCCTTTATATAATTTTACTTTGACAGTACCTGTTACATTTTGTTGAGTTACATCTATAAAAGCATCTATAGAATTTTTTAAAGTAGTAAACCAAAGACCATTATAAATAAGCTCTGAATATTTATGAGCAACAATTTGTTTATAGTGAATAGTTTCTTTGTCCAAAGTAGCACTTTCTAATATATTATGAGCTTCATATAAGATAGTTCCTCCTGGAGTTTCGTATATGCCTCTTGATTTCATACCAACTAATCTATTTTCTAAAATATCTATAACTCCTATACCATGTTTTGAACCTAAGTTATTTAATGTTTTTATTATTTCGACTGGAGAAAGTTCTTCACCATTTATTTTTTTAGGTTCACCTTTTTCAAAGTAAATTTCTAAATATTCAGGTGTATTAGATGCATCTTCAAGAGATAAACATTTTTTATAAACTAAATCTTCTTTATGTTCATTTTTTAAATTTTCTATGTCTCCACCTTCAGTTGATATATGGAATAAATTAGCATCTACTGAATATATTTTTTCTTTTGTAGCTGTAACTTCAATATTGTTTTTATTAGCGTAATCTATAGCATCTTCTCTAGATTTTATATCCCATAATCTCCAAGGAGCTATAACTTTTATACTTGGGTCAAGAGCTGCTATACCTGCTTCAAATCTAACTTGGTCATTTCCTTTTCCTGTACAACCATGGCAGATATATTTAGCATTTTCTTTATGAGCTATTTCTACTAATTTTTTTGCAATTATAGGTCTAGCTAAGGCTGTTCCAAGTAGGTATTTATTTTCATATTTTACTTCTGCTTTAACAGCTTTAAATATTGATTCTGTAACAAATTCATCTTGTAAATCTTCTATATACGCTTTACTAGCTCCACTTTTTAGAGCTTTTTGATAAACAAGGTCCATATCCTCTTCTTGACCAACATTTGCACACATTGCTATAACTTCAATATCATAATTTTCTTTTAACCAAGGGATTATTATTGATGTGTCTAATCCTCCTGAATATGCTAGTATAACTTTTTCTTTATTTTCCATTTTATTTTCCCCCTAAATTTTGAATTTAAGAAGGTATATATTAATAGGCCTAAATAATCTATATCTTCTGAAAATTTTGCGTATAAAAAAACCTCTTAGCATTTTGCTAAGAGGCGAATTTACCGCGGTACCACTCTAATTTAATAATTAATATTATTATCTCTTATCTTTAAGGCAGATCAAACCAACTACTCTAATAGTCTAATAAAAAGATTTTCAAATAGCCTTCTCCAAAGCTCTCTTCATTTAAATTTCTCTACTAAGCTTCCACCATCCTTAGCTCTCTATAAAATACATTTAAACTACTCTCTTTTTCACTGAATTTTTTATGTCTTAATTTTGAAATTAATACTATCATATTTTTCAGATTTTTGTCAATATTTTTTAATTTTAAAAAAATAGATTTTCATAAAAATATATTTTTATTATTATTTTTGTATAATAAATAGTAAAATAGTTTATCAACTAATCGCATATTTATATGTTATAATAATCGTATATAAAAAAGAGAGGAGCTGATTTTGAATGAGCGGTAAAAAAGGTGGATTTATGATATTCGGTGCAATAGCAGGATTTTTACTAGGAATGTTTTTAGCACCTAAAAAAGGATCTGATCTTAGAAAGGACGCAAAAGAGAAATTAGAAAATATAAAAGAAAATCCAGATGCAACTATTAAAGATACATTAGAATCTGTAAAGAACAAATTAAATAATTTTTCAGAAAGTTTATTTGAAGAAGATGAAGATGATTTTGAAGATGTCGATGTTGCAGATGAAAATATAGTTATAAGTAGAAATTTCAAAGAAGTAGAAGATTTTGATAATGATGATATAGTATTAAACGATAAAGAATAGGAGATTTAAACTATGAATTCAATTGGATGGCAGATATGTGGAGTGCTTTTAGGAGTTTCTGCAATAATAATAGCTATATATTTAGCAAAAGCTTTAAATAGCACATCAAAAACTTTGGATAACGCTAATAATCTTATAAATAGAGCTACAAAGATTGTAGATACAAATGAGGAAAATTTAAATAATATTATAGAAAATGTGTCTTCAATAACAGATGTAGTAGATGATATAACTCAAGGTATAAGCAATATAGGTGGATACTTAAATATATTTAATTTTATAAATAAAAAAAGAAAAAAGAGAAAAGATAAGAAAAATAAATAAGGTATATAAAATTTTATGGAGGTAAAGAGATGTCGATAAAAATAGATTCAGATTTTGATTCAAAAGAAAAAATATGGAATGTTGCTCTTATTGGTGAATTAGATGTTTCTAGTGCCAATTTATTTAAAGAAACTCTTAATAATCTAGTTGATGAAAATTTAGAAAATATAAAAATAGATTTAGATAAATTAGAGTATATAGATTCAACAGGTTTAGGAGTAATGGTTGGTGTACTAAAAAGATTAAAAGTCAATGATAAGGGTATATACCTTAATAATCCTAAAAGTAACGTAAGAAAAATTCTAGAAATTACGGGACTTGATAAAATATTCAATGTGGAGGGATAAAAATTGACTTATGAAACTATAAAAATGGAGATAAGTTCAAATCCGGAGTATGTAGGGATTATCAGACTTACAACTTCAGGAATAGCCAATAAAATTGGTTTTTCAGTAGATGATATAGAGGATATGAAGGTTGCTGTATCAGAAGCATGTACTAATGCAATAAAACATAGTAATGACGATAAATTTTTCATAACATTTGAGATGTTTGAAGACGGTATTTGTATAGAAATAAAAGATAATGGTGAAGGATACGATATAAAAGATATAAAAGAACCTAACTTAGAAGATCCAAAAGAAAGTGGATTAGGAATATTTATAATAAAAACATTAATGGATGAAGTTAATATAGAATCAACAAAAAATGAAGGTACAGTTATAAGAATGACAAAATATTTAGGAGCTGATATTTAATGAAAAGTGTTGCAGGAGATGCAAACTATTTTGATATGGATACAAAAGAGCTTTTCAAACTGTACAGTGATAACAATGATATTGATATAAGAAATATTCTTATAGAAAGACATCTTTATCTTGCTAGAATACTTGCTAAAAAATATATCAATAAAGGTGTAGATTATGAAGATATTTATCAAGTAGCTTCAATGGCACTTATATATGCTATAGATAGATATGATATAAGTAAGGGATTTGAATTTTCTAGTTTTGCAACACCTACAATTATAGGAGAAATAAAGAAATACTTTAGAGATAAAGTATGGACAATGAGAGTTCCTAGAAGAATACAAGAACTTAGTAAAAAAATAAGTAATGCAAAAATAGCATTAGAGCAAGAAAAGAAAAAACATCCATCTGTAAAAGATATAGCTGAATACATAGGATGTAGAGAAGAAGATGTTCTTGAAGCTTTAGAGGCTTCTTATAGTTATCAACCTGTATCACTTGATGCTTCTAGTGGAGATGACTCTGATGAAAATGATTTAACTCTTTCAGATAAAGTTGGTATGGAAGAAAAAGATTTTGGCAATATAGAACAAAAGGATTTTCTTGATAGATTTATGAAAACTTTAAATGAACTAGAAGTTAAGATTTTAAAAGATAGATTTTTCTATAATAAAACTCAATCTGCTATAGCAACAGAGCTTAATATCTCTCAGATGACAGTATCGAGATTAGAAAAAAAGGTAGTAGAAAAGTTAAGAAAAGAATATGAGAAAAACTAGGAACCAAGAGTGCTATTTTTTAATAGTACTTTTGGTTCTTTTTTATAATACAAAATTATTTTTTATAATATAAATGAGTTAAATTTTAGAATTAAATATATTTATAATAATAAAATTATTTAAGAAAAATAAAATTTAAGAAAAAATAAATGTGCATAAAAGTATTCAAATTTCAATGAATTTAAAATCATAAAAAATACATAAAATAAAAAAATAAAAAAAGTTTTAAAAAAATGTTGACATTAAATCTTAATGATGATAATATAATACTTGCATCAGCGAGATGCACAAAAATAATTTTAAAATATGTGGTTATTATAGCAGAGAGGATACACCTGTTCCCATTCCGAACACAGAAGTTAAGCTCTCTAGCGCTGATGGTACTTGGGGCGAAGGCCCCTGGGAGAGTAGGACGTAGCCACGTA
>NZ_JARIBH010000055.1 GCF_029264495.1 Peptacetobacter sp. | reverse complement strand
CCCTGTGTCATTGTTCCCATAGGGCAATAAACACACCAAGATCTAGGTTTATATAAAAGCATAGTTATAACGCCCAATATAGTTGAAGTAAGCATTACACTATAAAATCCGAATGCAAATTGAACTATCCAAGCTGGAATATCTGCTCCACTATATGCAAAACTCCAAGGAGCTTTAAAAGTCCATAATATAGTAACAACTTCTTTTAAACTGCTACTTCCTTTAAATACAAGATATGTAGAAAACAACATATTTACAAACATAAATAAGAAAAATGCTAAAAATCCATATCTAAACCATTTACTCTTTAAAAATTTTGGAATATCTTTTTTTCTAGAAAGCCCAAATTTATTTCCAAGAATACCGAATAATTGACCTCTACCACAATATTTATTACAATAAGATTTATTTCCTTTTACAATAGATATTATAAGTGGCACAAAGAAACATATTAGTCCTAGCCAAGCAAACATTATATTTACAAATCCTAATATTAAATAAAGTGTAGAAATTATCCATAAATAATCATACCATTTTTTAGTTTTTTTCATTATGCTACCCCTCCTAATACTTCTCTTTTAATATCTATTACAGATGCTGGACATTCTTTAGAACATAGACCACAACCTATACATTTTTCTAAATCAACATCTGCATATAATCCATTTTTTATAGATATAGCATTTTTCGGACATACTTTTATACAACAACCACAGGCAACACAAAATGATTTATCCACAGTTGCAAATCTTTTACTTATTTTTGTATTAATTGTATTATTTTTTTGCATATTATTTTTCCTTTCATCACAAATGTATTTTTTCTCTAAACTTCATGATGATATTCTACAATAAAAAAAGCTACCTTTTCTGTGATACAATCACATAAAAAGCAACTTTTTATAATTTTTATTATTTTTTAATACGATTAATCTTTATTTAGATATTTTAATAAGCTCATCTTTATTCAATATTTCTATACTGCCTCTACTAAGAGATACTATTTCCTCTTGCTCAAAATATTTTAACATCCTACTAACTACTTCTCTTGCACTTCCAATATATTTTGCAATTTGTTCATGAGTGATTTTTATTTTATCGCTATTTAAAGAAGAACTTTCTTCTATTAAGAATATAGCTAATCTTTTATCAACTCCCATAAAGAGAATCTGTTGCATTATCCACATAACATCTGAAAATCTAGCTGCTATTTCTTCATACATATAGGCTTTAACATAAATATTTTCCTCAGTTATTCTTTTGAATATATTAGAGGGAATATTCAATATTTCTGTATTTTCTTCAACTTCTAAATGTATATCAAATGTTATAGCGTCTAACAAACAAGATGATGACAACATACATATATCTCCAGATTTTATTCTGTATAAAGTAATATCTCTTCCATCTTCAGATAAAATATGTACTCTTAAAGAGCCCTTTTTCACAAGAATTATTCCAAAACAACCTTCTGATTTATCAAGTATAAAATCACCTTTTTTGTAATTTAGTATTTGTATATTTTTTTCTATTAATGATAATTCTTCATCTGTAGTCATTTCCCATAGTGGTAATTTTTTTAATCTGTTAATATCTTTCATTGTTGTTCTCCATATTATATATTTTATTAATGATTATTATATCATAAATTAATAATATCAAAATCTAATCAAAAATAAAAAGGACTTTAAAAAGTCCTTTTTATTTTTGATTAGATTTAATAATTTATTTTACATTTACTGTTAATTCAAGTGTTGAACCACAGAAATCTTTATTAATACATTCAACAGAAAATTTGTATGTTCCTGGTTTATCAGTATTAGGCAAACTACCTACAACTGTTATATCATCTGTTATATTTCCATATCCTGTATCCCAACAAAATAGCCCAAAATCTTTTAATGTTAAATTATATCCAACTGGAACAGTTATCTTAGGATAGTCTGCTGTTAATAATGGATAATCACTATAATAATCTGTTCCAATAGCAAGAAAAGCAGGTTTATGTAATACTCTTCCATCTTTTAATGTTACATAAAATTCTATTGGAAAACCTCCAGCTACTCTTGTATCAATTTCATGTAAAGGATTTTCATCAGGACCACCTGTACCTATCCATTTAACTTTATTAGTTATATCAGTACCATCTATATCTGTTGCTTTTATATTATATTGTTCAAATGGAAATTTTTCACATCTCATTATTTCACCATAGTCATTTCCTACTGAAAGAGAAGATTTATCTTCCAAATCATTTTTAGTATCAGATACTATATTTTTTATTTGATTTACAATTGAATCAGAAAGTCCACCTATAAGATTTACTCTTTTAGCTCCTTTAAGTACTGATTTATCA
The DNA here is from genome assembly GCF_029264495.1 of Peptacetobacter sp. GTDB lineage: Bacteria > Bacillota > Clostridia > Peptostreptococcales > Peptostreptococcaceae > Peptacetobacter. The sequence continues at coordinate 3,362 of NZ_JARIBH010000055.1, read as the reverse complement.
CTTTTCTCTGATGCAAGAACAATTGGTTGTTTAGCAGCTGATGCTGTTAATGCATCTACAAGTAGATTTCCTTTTGCTACATTGAAATTATCTACATCTTTGTAAAATTTATTTATAACTAACTTATTTGTTTCATATCTATCTCTTCCACCAAGTCTTATAGCACCACTTTTATTTTCTATATCTTTAGATATAACACTAGTAGAACCTATTATATAATCTGGTTTATAATTTTTATCATAATCTTTGTTGTTAGAAAGTATTATTGCACCTTCATTTTTTGCTGCGATTGGTGCTATACTCATAGCATCGGCCTCACCTTTAAATCCATTTACTAAATATTTTTCTGTTACTGGTTTTGAAGATATATTTTCTATTATTTTTGCAACATTTTTAGAAGTTTCTATTCTATTTGAACCTTCTATTCTTTCTATATCATAACCTGTACTATATAATTTATTTTCAACCTTTTTAGATATTGCATTGTTACCACCTATTAAGTATACAACTTTAGCACCTTCTAATGCTCCCATAGTTTCTTTTGGTATAGTATCTTTTTTTGTTAAAAGTATTGGAGCATTTAATGTACCAGCAAGTCCACTAGCTGAAAGTCCATCAGCTAAAGAGTTATCAGCATTTATAAGTATTGCCACATTTTTATTTTTAGCATTTTTTGCAAGTTTAGCTGCTGTATCATATCTATTGTTTCCTTTTGTAGTTACAATTTCACATTTTGATTCTGCATTTACTAATGTTGTCATAGGTGCAACAAATGCTACAGCCATTCCTAATGCTAATGATTTTTGTAATTTTTTATTCATAATATACCTCCATATAATATATTTAAATACAAATAGATTATAACATATATATCAATTTAAATAAAATTAAGTGAATCTTGCAATATAAAGAACTAACGGTCTTTTAATTAATATAAGACAGAAATTTAAGATATAACATTATTTGTGTTGGTTATTTTCAATAAAAAGTATAATTCGTAAAATCTTTCATACTTTACAATAAAATATCGTTTTTACATTACTTAAATACAATACGAATTAAAATATTATTATCTATAATCAATTATTTTTAAAAATAATTTTTTGATATTGTTATTTTTTATTTATCTGAATATACACAATCTCATATTTTTCAAAACATTTTAATATATACTTTTCTTGCACTTTTAAAAGATATTTATTCTATTAAATTTTTTATTATAATATCAAAATTTAATTAAAAATAAAAAGGACTTTAAAAAGTCCTTTTTAATGGTGCATATATTTAATATTTACTTTTATTATTTTTTCATAAAGTTAGATGTTACATAAATATATTCTCCTTCTCTATACGCACCTAAACCTGTGTACATACTATCAATTCTAAGCATATTTGCATTATGTCCTGGAGAATTTTTCCATCCATTAAATGCCATTTCTGCTAAAAATTTAGGAGATTCTATTCTCTTCTTCCATGTACAATATATATTTTCTGTTAAGTGTTTTGGATTATGTTTTTCTACTATTTCAGGCTTAATATCCCAAACTCTCATCATTGCTCCATTTTCATTACTTTCATTCCATCTATCTTGATAGTATTTTGTTTCAGTGTCATCATACCAATGTTCAAAATAATTTAAAGTTCCCATATGTTCAGATTTAAAACATGCACAATAATTTAAATCGTCCATTGGTTCTACAGGTGGAACACCACAATCAACTCTGTACTCATTTAACATTTTGAAAAATTCTTTTCTAAATTCTTGTTGGAATTTTTCTGTATTTATACTTGGTTTAACATTAGGTTTTGAAGGATTTGGTACTATTTTTTTATTAACAATTACTGTAACATCTTTACTCACAGTTGCTCCATTAGAGTCTGTAACAGATAATGTCAGTATATATTTTCCAACTTTTGAAGTATCTACTTTCTTATTTACTTTTACTTTTTTTGTTATATTTCCATCTTCAAAATCTGTTGCACTTATACCAAACATACTTATATTGAATTTATCACCTTGGTCAATTGATACTACATTTTTTGATAGATTTAATTTTGGTAGAGAATTTCCACTTAAATCAACCTTAAAATTAATTCCACCTACTTGTATAAGTTCATTTTTTCCTTTAACTATACTATTATCCGAATTTTTAGATACAAACATAACACCATTATTTTTAGCAAGTGATGATACAGTAAGAGCATCTACAAGAGGATTTCCTTTTGTATAATATAATCTATTTGTATTTGGATAGAATTTTTCTAAAACTTTCCTATTTGTTTCATATCTATCATGTCCTGCAATTCTCTCACCCTCTAATACAGCTTGCATATAACCATCTATTGTTGAGTTCCCACCTATTAGATAATAATTTGTATTTGTATATTGAGGATGATCAAAATATACTCCATCTGTTAAAAATATAGGAACATTATCTCTAGCAGCAATCGATGCAACAGACATGGCATCGGCCTCTCCTTTAAATCCATTTACAACAAATGCTTTATCATATGGAACCATTAATTCTGCTATTTTTTCAGATGTTTCTAATCTATCTTTACCAGAAATTCTTATTATTTCTTTGTTATATAATTGTTCTTCTACATTTTTACTTATAGCAGATATTCCTCCTATTATATAAACTTTTTTCACATTTTCAAGTCTTCTCATTGTTACTTCTGGAATTGAATTTTGCTTCACTAAAAGTATAGGTGCATTTTCTTTTCCTGCTAATGATGATGCAGAAAGTCCATCTGCTAAACTCTTATCTGTATTTACAAGAATTGCTGTACTATAATTTCCTAATCTATCAGCAACTTTCGCAGCAGTATCGTATCTATCTTTTCCTACAATTTTATCATTATTTACTGCAAATATTGGAACTATAGAAGTTGTAAATAATGCAGCAGCTATTATAAATGTACTTGCTTTTTCTTTAAACTTCATAAAATCACCTCCTAATTTTAATTATAGTAAAAACTAACTAAATATATTATATCACATATGTGTATTATTACAAATCATTTAAATTAGAATATTTTTTTAATTTTTATAAATATTTTTATATATAAAAAGAGAGATGATTAATATCACCTCTCTTTTTCCTATATTTTTTGGAGCTACGGAAAATGCCTTTTGGAGCTACCCTGGAGCTACGGCATTTTTCCATAACCCGAAACCCTTGCAATTACTAGGTTTGCAGATTTTAGTATTTAATTATAAATTTCCGATTTATTTTTCACCTAGTCCCTTATGTAAATCTTTTATTCTTTCTATTGCTTTTAAAGTACCCATTTTAGAATGGTCAAATGTAAGACCTCCCTGGAAGTAAACATTGTATGGTGGTCTTATAGGAGCATCA
>NZ_JARIBH010000087.1 GCF_029264495.1 Peptacetobacter sp. | reverse complement strand
AGAGCTGTCATGTGTGCATCTTCAGGATAACATACTAAAAAATCACCTTTTCTAAGTATAACTTCTGAATTTACAGCCTCTCCATCAAGAGGAAGAAAATCTCCTTCTTCTTGATACTCATTTTGTTTAAGATTGTCTATAAAATTAAGTGCTATTTTTTCTTCTCCATCAAGCATTAAATGAACATCTAGATATTTTTTATGAGCTTCCCAAAATCTTTCTTCTTTTACTGTTGTATCATATTCAACTATATTTACAAAAAGATTTTCTCCATCAATTTCATGTGTTCCTTTTTCAAATCCTATAAGATCATTTTCTTTTGCGTATTTAAAACATCTTTTTATATCTTCTGTTAATGCTTCATTTGTTTTACTATAATTTATATTTCCAAAAATCATAAATTTTTCCTCCATATAGTTTTTTAGAGTAACTGTTAAAAACAGTTACTCTAAATTAAATAGATAATAAAATTTAAATTATAAATATTTCTCTTATTTATTATGAGTTTATATTATATTTTATACTGTTAATTTTTTTTGAAAAATACAGTAGTTTCTGCTTTAGCTTCTTTTCCGTCTTTATTTGTAAATTTACTAACTATAACACCAACAACAACACATATAGCTATTGTTATTAAAGAATATGCCCAATAAGTAACTTCTGGAACAAAATATTTTAAATACACAACAACTAATGCTGATACTATAAATCCTGCATATGCACCTTTGCTATCTGCTTTTTTACAGAATGCTCCTAATATAAATACTCCTGCAAGAACTCCTAATACTAGTCCCATAAAGCTATTGAACCATTCATATGCTGATTTTATATTTCCACTTGCAAGTACTATAGCTACTAGAATTGAGAATATACCAACTCCTAGTGAAACATACTGAGCTATTTTTGTTTGTCTTTCCATAGATATTTCTTTTTTAGATATTAATGACTGTATATCTAAAACCCAACTTGTTGCAACTGAATTTAATCCTGTTGATAAAGTTGACTGTGAGGCCGCATATATAGCAGCTAGTAATATTCCTGTTACCCCAACTGGAAGTTCATAAGCTATGTATGATGCAAATACTTGATCCTGTTGAACTGTCTGTGCTAACTGAGGATTCTGTCCATAGAATATGAATAAACAAGTTCCTATTAGATAGAATACTGTTGCTGCACCTATTGAAAGTACACCATTTCCATAAGTCATTTTGTTTAATTGTTTTATATCTGTAGTAGTTGTAAATCTTTGAACAACATCTTGACTTGATACATATGAAGATAATGTGTTAAGTCCTGCACCAAAGAATATTATAAATGCACTTGCATGTAGGAAGTTTGGATCAAATAATCTTTCTTCTGGTAATAAGAATTTATGACCTGTTGTAAGAGTATTCATTACTTCTCCAAATCCGCCATTTATCTGACTTATCATATATAATAAAGCTCCTGTAACACCTATGATCAATACCATACCTTGTATAAAGTCTGTCCATAGTACTGCTTTTAATCCTCCTGTATAAGAGTAAATTATTGCTATTACTCCCATAACTACTATAAGAATATTTACATTTATTCCTGTTAAACTAGATAATACTACAGATGGAAGATACATTATTATTGACATACGTCCTATCTGATATATTATAAACATTAAAGCTCCAAGTATTCTTAGACCTTTGCTTTCATATCTCATTTCAAGATACTGATATGCTGTATCTATTTCCAATCTACTATATAGAGGAAGGAAATATTTTATTGTTAAAGGTATTGCTATAAACATACCTAATTGTGCAAACCATAAAATCCAACTTCCTGCATATGAGTTTCCTGCTAAAGAAAGGAATGATATTGGACTTAGTAAAGTAGCAAATATTGAAACTGATGTTACCCACCAAGGTATTGTTCCATCTCCCTTAAAGAACTCTTTCCCTTTCATTTCTTTTTTAGAGAAGAAAAGTCCAGCAAATAAAACTGCAAGTAGATAAACTACTAATACAGCTAAATCTATCATAGTAAATCCTACCATTTTTTAATCCCCCATTTAATTTTTTCTATTACTTATTAAAAGAATTTTTTATGTATTTCTTTTGCTCTTGCTGCCATTTCTGGAGTTGTTTTTTTCATAGGTTCTCTACAAAGACCTGCATGAACTCCTTCTTCTTCTAACATAGCTTTTATTGTATGATATAGTCCGTTATCTAATATATCTGTTATTAAATCATTTGTTACATGTTGTATTTCTCTTGCTTCTTCAATTTTACCAGCTTTAGTAAGTTCAAATATTTGTCTAGCTCTTATACCATTTACGTTAAATGTAGAACCTATAGCACCATCTACTCCTAAAACAGTCGCTGGTAACATCATTTCGTCAAATCCTGCAAATATTAATTTATTAGGGAATGCTTTTCTCATTCTTTCTAGTAAGTAGAAATCTGCTGCTGTAAATTTAACACCTATTATTTTTTCATTTTCAAATAATTCAGCAAACTGATCTAAACTCATATTTACACCTGTTAAGAATGGTATAGAATATATTATTAATCTATTATCAACTGAATTTATTATTGTATTATAGTAGTGTTTTATTTCTTCAAAATCAAATTTATAATAGAATGGTGTAACTGCACTTATTGCATCATATCCTAAATCAGTTGTAAATTTTGCTAATTCTACTGCTTCTTTTAAATTAACTGAACCTACCTGAGCTATTAATTTTATTTCATCTTTAGCTTCATCTTTAGCTATTTCAAATATTCTTTTCTTTTCATCTGTTGAAAGCATAAAGTTTTCACCTGTACTACCACCAACATATAATCCATCAACTTTCATTTTATCTATGTTATGTCTTATTATTTCTCTTGTTCCTTGTTCGTTTACGTTTCCATTTTCATCAAAAGAAACTAGTAGTGCTGAATAAATACCTTTCATATCTGTTGTTTTCATTTTTTTGTCCTCCAACCTAAATTTATTTTATTTATTTTAACGTTTTCCTAACGCATATAACTATTTTTTTAATAAAAGAGTAATTAACTTACTCTTTTATTTTATTGCATCTGCAAATTTTGCTGTTATTAATTGTGGTCTTGTTATAGCTGAACCTACAACTGCTGAAAATACATTATGTTTATATACTTCTTTTAAATCATCTGGTGTATTTATTTTTCCTTCTGCTATAAGAGGAATTTTTAAATCTGATACAAGTCTATCTATTAATTCAAAATCAGGACCTACTTTATTTATTGAATAAGATGTATATCCTGCTAATGTAGTAGACACACAATCAACACCTAATTTTTCAGCTTCCATAGCTTCTTCATAAGTAGAAATATCTGCCATTACTAAAACATTATTTTCTTTTATATATTTTATTAATTCAGATAAATTTTCATTATTTGGTCTTTTTCTATTTGTACAATCTAAAGCTATCATTTCACACTTAGTTGTTAAAAGCTCATCAATTTCCTTTTTTGTAGGAGTTATATAGATTTCTGAATCATCATAATTTCTTTTTATTATTCCTATAACTGGTAATCCAGTAACTCTTTTTATCTCGATTATATCTTCAACACCTTGTGCTCTTATCCCAGCTGCTCCACCTTCTTTTGCTGCATTAGCCATTCTGCCCATTATAAAAGAACTATGTAATGGTTCTTCTGGTAAAGCTTGACATGATACTATTAATTTTCCTTTTACTAAATCTAGCACCAAATCTACCTCCTTTTTGAAAATTTATTTTATTTTTAATTTTGATATCGTTTTTTTCACAGTTATTATTGTAACACCGCTTTCATTTTTTTGCAATATATTTTCATTATTTTATTTTATTTTTGAAATTTTTATTCATTTTTATCCTAACACTATTCTTTTTTGATGTATTTTTTATAAATAAGTAAAAAAAAATCACTACCAATGCAAGTAGTGATTTTTTATAAAATTAATTTTCATTTTTATTATATTTAAACTTATTTTCTGTAAAGAAATTAAATTTCATTTTTATAAATATTCTTCTAATTCTTCTGTAGCCTTATATCCTATATTCAAAAATATCATACTCAATATCATAGCAGATATAAATACTAAAACAGGATTAGATTTAGCTATAATTTCAAAAGAAGAAAAGCTCTTTATTGATGATGTCGATATTGAAATAGCACTAAATCTAGAAATTACACTTATAAAAAATGAATAGAAAACACTAAAGTGCAGTATCATTTTTTTATTATCGTATCTATAATTTTTATATATTTTACTTCCAATTAAAATCATAGTAAGTGCAAATATAGAAAATACAATAAATATAATTAATTTTGTATCCATAAATATTGATTTATTAAATACGCTAAATATTGATAATGAATCTGATTTATCTCCTATTTCAACTGATCCTCCACTCAAAATAATCATCAAGTAAGATGCAATTTGAACTACATAAGCAACTATTCCAAATCCTTTTGAATAGGTTGTTAATCCAAAATCAGAAAAAGTATAATTTTTAGTAAATGAAACTATTGTAGTTATAATTAAAGTTATCACGAATAAATTTATAAATACTTTTAAAGCACTAAAAACTATATCAACAAAATAGTATCTTCCATAAAATTCTTTTTTCCAATTTAATATTGTTGATGTAATAAAAGCTATCATAAATCCATTTACAAAAGAATAAATCAATTTATATCCTATAGTTGTACTATTATTATATCCAAAGCCAAACATAGCATCTATTCCCATATTTATTTTTACTCTACTAAAAATAGCAATTACAGATAAAAACATTCCATATAAAAATGCTATTTTAAAAGATTCATACATACATTCTTTTATAGAATCAAATTCTCTTTTGTAAATAAAAAGATTTGTTATAGATAATACAATCACTGGTATTATCAATAATATTATTATCCCAATTTTTACAGTTGATATAGAAAATACCATCATATTTTTAACTTTCAATGCTGATAAATGAAACGATAATAAAATACTAAATATATTTATTCTTGTAACTCCATCAAAATTAAGTTTTATTAAAATTGTAGATATTATTGAAATCAAAAGCATAACTACTATTGATATAAAAGATACTTTTATAGCTTTTTTGTCATATTTATTTAAATCTATATCAAAAAAGTTTCTAAATTCAATATTTTTAAATTCAAAGTTCATTTTTTTATCCTCATTTCTATTTTATTTTTCATATCTATAGTATAAATAAAATCTTAAATTAAACTTAATGGTTTGAATTAATTTTATATTCTATATTAAAAGATAAGTTTTTAATATTTAAATAGAAATGTTTAATTTTAATATGTATAAAGAGAAATTTATATTAAATTTGTTCCAATGAATCTTTAAATACTTTAAATATTTTTTCATATTCATTTGAAAAAGCACTATCTCTATTCCATAAAAATGTAAAATCATGATTTACATTGAAATCTTCTAATTCTATTTTTTCTAATTCTCCATTTTTAATTTCTTTTTCAACAGCAGATTTATACAAAAATGATATCCCACAATCTTGACATAGAAGATCTACTATTGTATGTATATTTCCAATTTCTATAACCCTAGAAAAGTCTGCTACATTCATATTTTTTACTGCTAGATTTTTTATTAATATATCTCTTGTTCCAGACCCTATTTCTCTTATTAGTAATCTTTCATCTGTTAAATCTTTTATTTCTTTTATTTCTTTTTTGAATTTATGATTTTTAGATGCAACTGCTATATACTCTTCTGTTTTAAATACTCTTGTATCGTAATTATCTGACTTAAAATACCCTTCTACAATTGCAAAATCTATACTTCCTTCATGCAAATATGAAAGTAATGTCCGAGTATTTCCATATTTTATTTTTATATTCATATTAGGATTAGACTTTATAAAATCTATAAGTGATGGTATAACTGTATATCCACCTATAGTCATTGTAACACCAAAAGTAATTATCTTTTTACCAACCATACTTTCTTTCATTCTGTTTTTTAATGTATTTTCATCATTTCTCATTGTTTCTAGGGTAGATTTAAGAATTTCACCTGCAGGTGTTAAAAGCAGTTTTTTTCTATCTCTTATAAAAAGAGGTTGCTCATATTTTTCTTCAAGATATTTTATGTGCTGAGATACTGCTGGTTGTGTCATACAAAGTGCTTCAGCAGCATGAGTAAAATTCATATATTCACATACTTTTAAAAATGTTTCTATTCTAAAATCAAGCATAACAAATTCCTCCATTTATTTAATTTAATACTTTAATTACTTATCCTTATACTTACTTATATTATAAGATTTATTTTCAAATAACAAGATTTTATAACCATAATAAATATTTATTTATATATCAATTTTTATAATTTTACAAAATGATTATATTGCTTTATAGTTAAAGCATAAGCTAATTCGAAGCGAGATAAACAAAATAAAATTAAACTAAATAAATTTAATTATTTATTTTGTAATTTATAAATATTAACGGAGGTAAAATTATGTACGATATAATAGTAATTGGAGCTGGACCAGCTGGGATAAGTGCTGGAATATATGCAAAAAGTAGAGGACAAAAAGTTCTTATAATAGAAAAAGCCAATGTAGGTGGTTTAATAGGAAAAGTATCTACTGTTACTCACTACTCTGGAATAATAGAAAATGAAACTGGTGAATCTTTTGCAAAAAGATTAAAAGAACAAGCTGAAAATTCAGGTATAGAAATAGTTTATGAAGATGTGAAAAAAGTAGATCTTAAATCAAATATAAAAGTTATTTCTACTGAAAATAACACTTATAAAGCTAAAAAAGTGATTATCGCTAATGGTACTAGAGCAAGAAAATTAGGTATTGATGGCGAAACTCAGCTAGATGGTAAAGGTATCGGTCTAAATGCTGCAAGAGATGGTAAAGATTTTGAAGGTAAAAATATATATGTAGTTGGTGGAGCTGATGGTGCGGTAAAAGAAGCTCTTTATCTTGCTCAATTTGCAAAAGATGTTACAATAATACATTTTGAAGAATCTTTAGGATGTATAAGTGAATTTAAAGAAAAAATAAAGAAAACAAAAAATATAAACTTAAAATTAAATTCTAGACTTCATGCTGTTTATGGAATAGATAAAGTTGAATCTCTAGATATATCAGATGAAAAAACTGGTAGTATTGAAACAATTTCTGATCCTGGCTGTGGAATATTTGTTTATGCAGGAACTATTCCAAACACAGAAATGTATACAGATTTAACATTAAAAGATGGTTTTATACCTGTTGATGAAAATATGAAAACTGAATTAGATGGAGTTTATGCAGTTGGTGATATAAGAGTAAAACCAATAAGACAAGTTTCAACTGCTGTATCTGATGGTACTATAGCTGCTATAAATGCGAGTTTATAAATTTTAAATTTATAAACTCCCATTTAATTATAAATTTTTAAAACAATATTTTAGGAGGATTAATTTATGAATTTTATTAAAGAAAAATGGAAGGGACTTTTAATTTGTTTAGCTATATCGGTCCCGTCAGCGATATTAGGTAAAAAATTTCCTATAATAGGAGGACCAGTATTTGCAATACTTACAGGTATGTTACTTACACTTCTTATAAAAAATAAAGAACCTTTTGAGCCTGGTATTAAATATACATCAAAAAAAATATTACAATATGCTGTTGTCCTTTTAGGATTTGGTATGAACTTAGAGGTAGTAATGGAGACTGGTAAACAATCTTTACCTATAATAATATGTACAATATCTACTTCTCTAATAATATCTTATTTACTTCATAAAAAATGGAATATGGATGAAAAAATATCTACACTTATCGGTGTTGGTTCTTCAATCTGTGGTGGTTCTGCAATAGCTGCAACTGCTCCAGTTATAGAAGCTAATGAAGAAGAAGTCGCACAAGCAATATCTGTTATATTCTTATTTAACGTTATAGCTGCATTAATATTCCCTAGTTTAGGAGCTGCTCTTGGATTTAATACAACATCTGGTCATGCTTTTGGAGTATTTGCAGGAACTGCTGTAAACGATACATCTTCTGTAACTGCTGCTGCATCTACTTGGGATAGTATTTATAATCTAGGAACACAGACACTTGATAAAGCTGTTACTGTAAAATTAACTAGAACCCTTGCAATCATACCTATAACATTATTCTTAGCTTTTAATAGAGCTAGAAAAGCAGAAATTGAAAATGGCAATAATGTATCATTAAAACAAGTATTTCCTTTCTTTATACTATTCTTTATAGGTGCTAGTATAATAACAACAGTTGCAACTTCTGCAGGAGTATCACCAGAATTTTTCCTACCATTTAAAGAATTATCTAAATTCTTTATAATAATGGCTATGGCAGCTATAGGATTTAATACAAATATAGTTAAATTAGTTAAGAGCGGTGGTAAACCAATATTAATGGGATTATCATGTTGGATAGGTATAACAGGTGTTACATTAGTATTACAACATCTTATGCATATCTGGTAAAAATTAATTTGCCTCTAACCTAAATTTATTTTATTATACATATTTTAAAAAAGTCATTGTAATTATTTATTACAGTGACTTTTTATTTATTTTAATTATTAATTCTTGTTTACTTTATACATTTTTATTTATTTCATTTAAATATTTTATTAAAATCTAAAAATAAAAAGCTATCACTTTTATTACTTATACTAGTGATAGCTTTTATATATCTTATTAACTTAAAATTAATAAATATTTTAATTTTATATATTAGAATTCAGCATTTTTTGGAGTTCTTGGGAATGGTATTACGTCTCTTATATTTGACATACCTGTCATATACATTATTATTCTTTCAAATCCTAAACCGAAACCAGAGTGAGTAGCTGTTCCGTATTTTCTAAGTTCTAAATACCACCAATAATCTTCTTCATTTAAGTTAAGTTCTTTCATTCTTTCAAGAAGTACATCTTCTCTTTCTTCTCTTTGAGAACCACCAACTATTTCTCCAACACCAGGAACTAATAAGTCCATAGCTCTTACTGTTTTTCCATCTTCATTCATTCTCATATAGAAAGCTTTTATATCTTTTGGATAATCAGTTACAAATACTGGTGCTTTGTATATTTCTTCTGTTATATATCTTTCATGTTCTGTTTGAAGATCGCAACCCCATTCAACTGGATTTTCAAACTCATGTCCTGATTCAAGTAAAAGTTCAACTGCTTTTGTATATGTTATTCTTATGAAATCAGAATTTACAACATTATTTAATCTTTCAAGAAGACCTTTATCTATAAAGCTGTTGAAGAACTGCATTTCTTCTGGAGCATTTTCCATTACATAGTTTATTATGTATTTTATCATATCTTCAGCTAATTCCATATTATCTTCTAAATCAGCAAATACTATTTCAGGTTCTATCATCCAGAATTCAGATGCATGTCTACCTGTATAAGAATTTTCTGCTCTGAAAGTTGGTCCAAATGTATAAACATTTCTAAAAGCAAGTGCCATTATTTCTGCATTTAACTGACCAGAAACTGTAAGATTAGCTTCTTTACCAAAGAAATCTTTAGAATAGTCTATTTTTCCATCTTCTGTTCTTGGAGGATTTTCCATATCTAAAGTTGTTAATCTAAACATTTCTCCTGCACCTTCACAGTCACTTCCTGTTATAATTGGAGAATGAGCGTATACAAAGTTTCTTTCTTGGAAGAATTTATGTATAGCATAAGCTGCTAAAGATCTTACTCTAAATACTGCTGAGAAAGTATTACTTCTTGGTCTTAAATGTGCTATAGTTCTTAAATATTCTAATGTATGTCTTTTTTTCTGTAGTGGATATGAACTATCAGACATTCCTTCTACTTCTACTTTTGTAGCATGTATTTCTACTGGCTGTTTAGCACCTTCTGTAGAAACTAATTCACCTTCTACAAGTATTGATGAAGATATTGGTAATTTACCTATTTCTTTAAAGTTTTCTAATTTTTCATCAAGAACTACCTGCATATTTTTGAAGAAACTTCCATCATTTAATTCGATGAATCCAAAGTTTTTTGACATTCTAGATGTTCTTATCCATCCAGCAACTTTCACAGTTTTTCCTACATGAGCTTCTTTGTTTCTATAAAGCTCTTTTATTTCTAAAAATTCTTTCTGCATAATTTCGCCACCTTTTCTTTATAAAATAAAAAAACCTTTCAATCCCATATATAGGGACGAAAGGTATAAATTTCACTTCGCGGTACCACCCTGATTGCTGAAAAAATTCAGCCACTCATAAGCCTAAGCTATTAGAATATAACGGTTCTTACCGTCTGAGCCTACTAATCAAATTGACTTTCGGTCAGCTGCTCCAAGATGTTCTTCAGTATAAACAATTAGTAATCGGACTCTCAGCACCGCCGACTCTCTGTAACTATTAGAAAATACCTACTCTTCTTTTCACTGCATTTCAAAACTTTTTATATAATCTATGTTGCCATTATATCAGTACTTTTTAATTTAGTCAAGAATTTTACTCATTATATTATCTTTACTTTTTTTATTGAACTTTTTAATTATTTTTCTTAACATTTAATCTCTTGTCTAAATCCGTTTAAAAATGTATAATTTTTTTATATGGTATATAAACTACTTAAAAATATTTTGAAAGGGGAATAAATTTTTGTTCAGTAAACATAAAAAAAAGATTCATTTTAGCGTAGTTTTTACTTTGGTTGTAACATATTTAATTATAAAATTAATTGATAATTATAAATATTTCTTCGGAGTATTACAATTTATCATAAATATGCTAACACCATTTGTCATAGCTTTTGTCTTGGCATATTTATTCAACCCAGTTATAAAACTATTTGAAAAAAAATTAAAAACTAAAAGAAGTATCTCTCTTTTTATAGCATATGGTACTCTTATTTTTATACTGTTGGCAATATTAGTTATGACAATTCCTATAATAATAAACAGTATAATAGATATTATAAATCATGCTCCTACATATTTAGGAAAGACTGAAGCATTTTTAATTAGTCTTTCTAAAAATCTTGAAAATATTGATGCTTCTACAATTAAAGATTTATGGGATAAATTCTCACATATGATACCTAACATAAGTAATATACTTGTTGGTTCTATAGGAGAAATTTTCAAAAAAACATTCTCATTTGGTAGATTTGTATTTAATTTTGCATTGGCATTTATAATATGTTTTTATATACTTCTTGAAAAAGAAAAGTTTTTCGATTTTTCTAAAAAAGTTGTATATGTTGTCTTTGGAGATAAAAAAGCAAGTTTTATTTTAGAAGTTTCTAGAACTCTTAATGACAATGTTGGAAAATATTTTACAGGAAAAATTTTAGATTCTTTAATAGTAGGTGTAATTTCTGGAATAGGATTATTCTTTTTAAAATCAAAATATGCTCTATTATTTGGAACTTTGATGGCAATTATGAATATGATTCCTTATTTTGGACCTGTTATTGGTATGACACCTGTCGTTTTAATAAACTTATTTAATGATCCTAAAATAGCAATTTTTTGTTTAATCTATTTAATACTTGTTCAACAAGTAGAAGTTGCTTTTATAGAACCTAAAATTGTAGGTGGACAGTTAGGTCTTAGTCCTTTCTTAACAATATTAGCAGTAACTATTGGTGGAGGATTCTTTGGTATTCCTGGTATGATTTTGTCAACGCCTATAATGGGTGTCTTAAAAGTATATATAACTGAATATATAGAAAACAAATCAAAAGATATTGAAATGAGCAATTTTGACAATCCTAAAGAGGATTAATTAAAATTTATAATCTTTTACCAAATAACAAACCCCGTTTATAAATTTACAAACGGGGTTTTATTTTTTACTTATTTTGAATATTCTATTGTCAACTCTTCACTAGGTTTAGTTTTCTCTTTTTCTCCATTACCTACAATATATAATTTTAAAGTATCTTTATCTATTTTAGGTATATCAAATTCCAAAACAGTTTCTAATTTTCCTTCTTTTTCTTCAGATGCACTTATTTTTTTAGCCAAAGTATACTCTTTCATGTCAGAATTTTTGATATATATATCATAATCTTTTATTCCGTCTATAGAATCCCAATTTATATCTAAAAATAACTTGTCATCTTTTAATATATAATTATAATTAATATTTTTTATAAATGTATTTTTTATACTTCTTCTTTTAACAGTTATTTTTATAGTCTTACTTTTTTCTCCACAAGATACAACTATTTTCTCACTACCTTCTCTAACAGCTTTTATTTTTCCAAAATCATCTATATACGCAACTCTATCTGACTTATTTTTTCTATTTAAATAATTATATTTTATCGGTGGTGATTTAAGTCCCTTTGGAGATGTTGTAATTTTTGAAGTTATTTTTCCAACCTGACCTTCTTCAAGTATATATTCATTAGCTACTTCTAAATTAGCTACCTTTGCCTCTATTTTAAGTGGTATTTCTACTATTTTATCTGCACATTTCCCACTTATCGTTGCAGTTCCAACTCCTACTGCTTCAACTTTATCCTTATCTATTTTTAAAACAGAGTTATCACTACTTGTATATTTCGTTTTATAAGTATTTTTAAATTTTTTATAATCAGAAATTGCTACTGAACTAGTTATAGTTGCCTTGTCACCAACATATTTTAATTTATTACTTATATCCATATCCAAACTTTCAACATTAGGATCTACTATTTTTAACATAGCTTTTTTTAAAACCCTATTGCCTTTCATAACACCAACTGAAGTATATCCTTCCTTTAAGGCTGTTATTTTATTATTATCTATTTTTATAATTCCTTTATCATCTAAAATATTAAATCTTAATTTAGGATCTTTAGCATAACCTGGTATCTTTACATAATTTCCAGCAGATATTTCTACATCATCGCCCAACTTAATTATATATTTATCCAAATCTTTAATATAATTTCCACCTATTATCTTAATTTCAACCCCTTTAACAATAGGACTTATTATTCCTCTTGAAAACATAAAATACTGTCCAATAAGAAGAATAGGTAGTATTATTAGTAGTACTATTAATTTTTTGTTTTTATCAAAATTTTTCTTCATTCTATACTCTCCTTTATATTTTATATTTTCATACTAATGCTAAATATTTTTATATCAATTATATTATAGTATTCTTTATAGATACATAAATTCCTTTTATTATTTTATGCTATAAACAAAAATAAAAGATGTAGTAATAATACCACATCTTTAAATTTATTTATACCCTTTTAAATTTATTTATATTCCCCTGTAAATCTTAATTTGTACTCTTTTTTTAAATCTTCTATAAGTTTTATTTGTTTTTTATAAGTAAGTGTACTTTTTATTTCTTCTTTAACTTTATTAAAAGGTTCTTCTTCTGTACCTATCCTTTTTACAATATGATATCCATATGGACTAACAATCGGTTCTTTTACATACTCTCCTATTTTCAAGTTAGAAATCTTAGCCATTACATCTTCATCTGTAAAATCCATTTCCAAACTTCTGTTAACTCCATTTACATTTCCATTTATATCTTCTGAATACATATTTTCAAGACGTTCAAACTTTTCCCCTTCTTCAAGTTTTCTATAAATATTTTTAACTTTATTTTTAGAAACTTCTACAGTACCATTCTTTCTATAATCATTGACTGTACTGATAAATATATCCCTATATATTCCCATTCTAAATTCATCTTTATGTGAATTATAATATTCTAAAGCTTCTTTATCATCAACTTTACTACTTTCATCTAAATATTTATATGCCTTTATACTTTTTTCCATATTGTCAAATATTTCTTTTTTATTTTCTATATATCTTTCATTAAATTCTTTTTCATCAACATTTAATTGACTAATTACAAATTTTTTTATTTTTTCATATGTATAATCAGTTTCTTCTTTTGTAATATTTAGATTTTCAGATTCAGCTTTTCTATATAGAAGTTCTTCATACAATATGTACTTCGATATTTCTTTTTTGTACATTTCTTTTCCTATATTTTTTATAATTTTATTTTTATCCAAGAAAAAAATTTCTTCTTCTCTCTTTTCTATATCCTCAAAAGTTACTTTTTCATTACCTATATAAGCTACAACATCCTCAATTGCATCTTTAGAATCATCAAATTGATCATCTATTGGTCTTGTATAATCATACATCATTATTATTAAAATTACTATTAATAAAATAGCTAATATTATTCTTTTTGAATTGATTAGTTTGCTTATTATTTTTTTCTTATCTGAAAAAATATTTTTTTTCCCCATTACAATCCTCCAAAATAATCATAACTCATCAGATATACTATAAAACACCTTTGTGTATATAATATGAAAAGTTTATGAAAATAATTTGAATTGATTGTTTATTTTATTATTTTTGATTTTTAATTTTTCTTACAACATATAATATAGATATTACACATCCTAAAAATGCATCAATCATGTCCATAATAGTATCTGTAAGTCCACCAACTTGAGTATTTGTGTGTAAAATATGGTCCATACTATATTCTCCAATTTCCCAAAATGAAGCCACTCCCATACTGAACATTAATATAAAAATAACAATAAATATTAAATTCATTTCCTTTAATTGTTCTTTAGTATTAAAATATTTTAAAATTGTACATGCAACTATAACAGTAAGTATCCCTGATACAAAATGAAGAAAATCATCATAGTGATTTATGCTATAAAGACCATATCCAGAACCTAAAATAGATGCTATACATGTATACCAAATAAATATACAGTACAATTCATCAGTAAGTAATTTAGGTTTAGATTTATTTATTTTATAAAGAATAGGAATAAGTATTAAACCAAATATACATACAGAAATTCCCATACTATCCTTTGTATATAAAAAATATATCAGTGATATGGCAAAAAATACACTTAGAATTATAGTACTTATTTTTTTAAAGCTGTATTTTCTTTCATTCATACCTATCTCTCCCTTTACATTATATTTTCATTATTATATTTTAATAACTATATCTTAATTGTTGCTTTACAAACATTTTATATTTTATTGTAATTTTTTATTTTTATTGCAATTTTATATATATTATATTCATTTTTTATATATATTATATTCATTTTTTATATATTCGTTATATATATTATATTTATTTTTTTAATTTTGCTAATGCATCTGCAAACGGATTATTAAAATTCTCATTTTCTTTTTTATTTTGATTTTTTAAGTATTTATTAATATCTTTCTTTGATGCCTTATTTTTTTCTTCTTTTTTCCTACTATTAAATGCAGATAATTTTTCTCTATATCCACAAGAACATACAAATACTCGTTTTTCTCCCTCTCCTCTTAATTCCATTTTTTTATGACATTCTGGACATCTTGCATTTGTAATTTGAGAAATCATTTTTCTATTTTTACATTCCCTATTTTCACAAACCAACATTTTACCTCTTTTACTATTGACCTCTAACATATAATGACCACATTCTGGGCATTTATTTCTTGTCAAATTATCATGCTTAAACTTACTTTCACTTTTTTTAATATCTTCTATCGCTTTTTTTGAATAATCTTTTATTTCACTCATAAAAACTTTTTTATTCAATTTACTTTCAGATATTTTTTGTAGTTTTTTCTCCCATTCTGAAGTCATTTCAGCACTTTTTAATTTCTCTGGAACTAAATCTAAAAGTTGTCTTCCTTTTTGAGTTATTAATATATCATTATTCTTCTTTTCTAATAAAAATGTTGAGAATAGTTTATCTATTATATCCGCTCTCGTTGCAACTGTACCTAAATTATTCTTTTCCATCATAGTAAGTAGTGTAGCTTCATTTAAATGTGAAGGTGGATTTGTTTTTCCTTCTATTTTAGAAATTTTATCTACGTTCAATTTTTCTCCTTCTTTGAAAATAACTGTTGATAAATAAGCATTTTCTTCATTAGAATAAAGTTCTTTCCAACCTAATTTCTTTATATTTTTAAACTTAGCATTAAATTTTTCTCCACTTATCTCACATTCCATAATAGTTTCATCATATTCTTCTGGATCATAAAGAACTGATAAAAATCTTTTTATAACTAATTCGTAAATATTTCTTTCTTTAACTGTTAATTCATTTAAAAATACTCTCTCTTCTGTAGGAATTATCGCATAGTGCTCTATAACTTTTGAATTATCTACAAACGATTTAGATATTTTTATATTTCTTTTTAATATATCATTACATACTTTTCTATAATCACCTATACAAACTGCCTTTACTCTGTCTTTTAAAGTGTCTACTATATCCGTTGATATATATCTCGAATCTGTTCTTGGATAAGTAAGCAATTTATGTCTTTCATATAAATTCTGCATAGTAGATAAAGTTTCTTTTGCAGAATACCCATAAATCTTATTCGCATCTCTTTGTAATTCAGTTAAATTATATAACTGTGGTGAGTATGTTTTTTTGCTTTTTACAGAATATTTTATTACTTGTGCATCATTATTCTTTATTTTATTTATTATTTTATCTATTGATTCTTCATTGAAT
The DNA here is from genome assembly GCF_029264495.1 of Peptacetobacter sp. Lineage (GTDB taxonomy): Bacteria > Bacillota > Clostridia > Peptostreptococcales > Peptostreptococcaceae > Peptacetobacter. Next base: position 3,708 of record NZ_JARIBH010000087.1, on the reverse strand, counting down.
AAATATGTATTTCCCTTATTATTTTTCCAATTTAATTTAATACTATTTCCAGCTTTATTTACTACAATCTCTATTCCATAGAATTTCTTAGGTTCAAATGATTTTATTTCATCTTCTCTTTTCATAACCATATTTAATGTTGGAGTTTGAACCCTACCACATGATAACTGTGCATTGTACTTCACTGTAAGTGCTCTAGTTGCATTTATTCCGATTATCCAGTCTGCCTCTGCTCTTGCAAGTGCAGAATTATAAAGATTATCATATTTTTTAGACGACTCTAATTTATTAAACCCTTCTTTTATAGCTTTATCAGTATTTGATGAAATCCATAATCTTTTCATAGGTTTATTTACACCTGATTTTTCAATAATCCATCTTGCAACAAGTTCTCCCTCTCTTCCTGCATCAGTCGCTATTACAATATCCTCAATATCATTTCTTTCCAAAAGAGATTTTACTTTCTGATACTGTTTACCACTCTTTTTTATAACTACTGTTTTTAAATATTTTGGAATTATAGGTAAATCTTCCATTTTCCATTCCTTATATTTTGAATTATATCCTTCTGGATCTGCCAATGTTACAAGATGACCTAATGCCCATGTAACAACGTATTTTTCACCTTCTATATATCCATTTTTCTCATTTTTACATTTTAATACATTTGCTATATCTCTTCCAACAGAAGGTTTTTCTGCTAGAACCAATGTCTTTTTCATAATATTACCTCTCAATTAAATTTATCTTTATAATTACATTATAATACTCTTTTCTATATTAATCGATATAAGACATTGTTTGCAATATAATTAAAACGTTTACTTTAAATTTATTATTAAAACTACCATTAATTTAATACTAACTTATACATAATTAAATTTGATATTAGCATTATTATTATAGATATTATTAAATTATTTTGAAATATCATCATACAAATAACCATTCCGATAATTTGTATAATAGCAAATAGTAATGCAATAGCAAGTATATCAACAATAGTTTCTTCTTTTTTATTGTCTTTATCATACATTTTTATCATCATCTTTTTGCTTCTAAATATTTATATAAATTATAATAAATATTTAAATCTCCTCTCATAATTTTATAATTAAATTTAAATCATACTTAACATTCAACTCACTATAATTATAGAGAATAATTTTAAAGATAATGTTCATTAATTTTAAATTTTTTTTAAAATTTTTTTAAAATTTTATTCATAATTATAAATATTACATAGAGTATTATTTTGAAATTTTTTATTTGATTTTTTCATTTTAGTTATATTTTGTTTTAAATGTTTTAATTGTATTTTGTTTTAAATACTAAAAATACTTTTAAAATAAAAGTTGTGTTATACAAAGAAAAAAGATGTCATTAAGACATCTTTTTTCCTATTTTAGTTGATTTATATTAATTATAAAAATGAGAAAACATATTTATTTATATAACCATTTTATCATTATATAACTATTTTATTATTGTATTCTTTCCATGTATCCACTTGGATGGAAATAAAATACTTGTCTATTTTTGCTATTTACAAAGTATCCCATATCTCCTTCTTCATCTGGTAAAAATACAAATCCTTTTAACTTTTTAGAACTTAAAGCATCAAAATCTTTTTCTGTTCCCATAAATATATATTCAACGCTATTATCCATTTTTTTCAATATATTTAAAGCTTCTTTTTTGCTTATTAACTTTTTATTTTCTACAGTTGTTGTAACTACTTTATTAGGTTTTGATGCAGCTGATACACTTGACATTGTTGGTGCAAATACTCCTCCAACTAGTACTGCACAAAGTGTAGCTATCATTAAAGTTTTTGTAGTTTTTTTCATATTAATCACTCCTTTTTATGTGACATAAATCTATAATTGCACTTATTAGCTTTTATATTTTTTGTTTCACTGTATCCTTATTTATTTTATATTTATATTTTACCACTAAAATAGCAAAAAAAAGATTACATCTCTGTCATTTTGAGTTACATAATTGTAACATTTTGACATTGATGTAATCTTTTTTTCATTTATTTGATTTGTCTGACAAATTCTATAATCCTTTTAATTCATAATCTGAAAGGAATGATTTTAAAGTAGAATATATTTTTTCTGTTCCCCCTATTTCATTAGACTCTATATTAAGAGCTAGAAGTGGTTCATGAAGTGATATTCTTATTAAGAACCAACCATCTTCTCCTTCATTTACACAGTTTGCTCTTATTCCTTCATAGTTTTTAGGAACTAATGACCAACCTTCAGTTTCTTCAACAAATACACTTAATCTAGATAATATCTGTTCTGCATATGGTCTAAAATCTTCTTTATCTATTCCTATTCTAACTTCTTTTTCTTCTTTAGCTTCTTTTAAATCAGCTATTAAAGATTCTATTGTTTTTCCTTCTTTAGCCATTTTAGCTGCTTTTATAAGGATTTTAGCTATTAAATAAGCTCCATCATCAAGGAAGTAATTTTCTTTTATTGCTGCATGTCCTGATGTTTCTATTGCTAAATGACACTCTTCTCCCTCGTTGTTTAATCTTATAGCTTCATTTATTACATTTTTGTATCCTCTTTTAAATCTGTGATGTTTTCCACCATGATTTTCTATAAACTCAGCAAGTCCTACTGATGTTATTGAATCTGTTACTATTGTAGTATTTGGATTTTCTTCTAATAATATTTCTGATATTACTGCTATAAGAGCATTTTTATTTATGAAAGAACCATCTTTTCCAACTAATGCTGCTCTATCAACGTCTGTGTCAAATATTATACCTAAATCAGCTTTATTATCTATTACAGCTTTACTTATACTGTCCATAGCTTCTTTATTTTCTGGATTTGGTATATGGTTAGGGAACATACCGTCTGGATTTAAGAACTGACTTCCTTGTGTATTAGCACCTAATTTTTCAAGTACTTTTTCAGCAAAGAATCCACCTGCTCCATTACCTGCATCAACTATTATTTTCATACCGTCGAATGGTTTTTCGTAACAGTCTTCAGAATTTACACCTTTTCTTATTTTATCTACTAATACTTCTGAATAATCATTTATAAGGTCTTTTTCACAAACTTGACCTTTTTCAGTTGCTTCAACTTTTTTTCCTTCAACAACTATGTCTAACATAGCTTTTATATCAGCTTTTTCAAGTCCACCGTTTTCTGTAAAGAATTTTAATCCATTATAGAAGAATGGTAGATGACTTGCTGTTATCATTATTGAACCGTCACATTTATATTCTTCCATTACAGTTGTCATAAACATTGATGGTGTTGTAGATAATTTACAATTAACAACATTACATCCTTGATCTGTTAAAGCGTCTATTATTGTATTTCTAAACTCTTCTCCAGTTATTCTTGAATCATTACCTACTGCTACAACTATTTTTTCTTTTCCTGTTTTTTCTTTTAGCCAAACGTGGAATGCTCTAGCTATTTTTTCAACTTCTACTTTTGTAAGAGTTACTTCTTTTTCATCATTTGGATAAGCAACTCCTCTTATATCTGTTCCGTTTTGTAATTTATATATTTTTTCCATAATAAATTCTCCTACTAATATTTTAGTTATCATTATTAATTATAGAAATTTTTTAGTATATATGCAAGATTTAAAGAGAAAATTGATTTTAAAATTTAAAAGGACTGTATAATACAGTCCTTTTTTGTTAAACAAACATCTGTTGTAGTA
>NZ_JARIBH010000017.1 GCF_029264495.1 Peptacetobacter sp. | reverse complement strand
GTAAGGCACATGACTCTGACTCCTGTATGCATAGGTTCGAATCCTATATCCCCAGCCAGTTTAAATACTCTATCCTTAGGATAGAGTATTTTTTAGTGAATCTAGCTACTAGAACTTAGATAAACTACAAAACAACTAAAAACACTTAATTAAGAAAAGAATAGAGCTTTAAAATAAAGCTAGGTTTCATTAGAGAGGACTATTGATTAATCAATAGTCCTTTTTTCATATTTATAATCCAAAGTGAATATGAAAATTAATTAAAGTAGATAATAAAATGAATAGAAATATATATGTAACAAGAGAAAAGAAGAAAAAATAATCATTAATATTATTAATTAAAAATATAATAATAATTAAATAAATGCTATAAAATAAAAAAAGAGTTATTAGAAGTTAGAATGAAATTAACAAATGAAAATCAAATAAAAATATTCTAAATAAATTCATATTGAAAATAAAAATAAATAATTATAAAAAATTATAAAAAATTATATAAAGATAAAATTTACTTATCGTTTCAAATTGCTGTTTTCTATTAAAAAATTGTATTTCTTTTTATAAGAATACAATATACATAAATATTCGTATACTATGAATATTATATGAATAATATAAATAATAATTTTTAATTTATTAAATAAAATAAAATAAAATTATTATATTTTAATAAATATTAAAATATATATTTATTTAATAATACAAAGAAATGATATTGTTATTATATTATCTTTAAGATAGACTATATTGCGTGGAAGGAAATAGCACTTATTTTTTAAGTGCAAGAAAAGAAATGAAAAGAGATGTAATAATTAAAGTAGAATGGAGGAAATGATAATGAATAAGAAAAAATTATCAGTAGTAATGGCAGGAACTATGCTAGCTACAACAGCAGTGCCTGTAATGGCAGAATCGACAAATTCTATAAACACAGATATGTCTTCTAAAGATTTAGGATTACTTATTAGAAAAGTAAGAGAAACTTTAGAGTCTAAAAAGTTTACAGATGATAAAAGAAATGGTGATTTAGCAGGAGATTCTATTTACTATATTAAAATAGATGGAATAGAGTCAAAAGAAATATCATCAGCAACTAAAACAGGTGGAATGGCTTTACAGACAGCATTACAGAATGTTTTAGGAAATTTAAAATCAGGACAAGTTGTTCAGATATGTTCAAGAGGTTTTATAACAGAAGGAACAGGAACAAATGAAAAAGTATATGCAAATACTTTAAAAGAAAAATATGATTCATCAGATATGTCAGATGTTTTAAAAACAAAAATAACTTCTGGAATACAAGGAAACACTAATATAATAGCAAATCCAAAAACTGATATAACTGTAGATCAGAATCAGTCTATAACTATAAAATTAGCTACTAATTCAGGTGCAGGAACAAGTATAGTTATAAAACCAGGAGATAAAATACTTGATTTTACTAGTTATATAGATACAAATGGTAATTCAGCTCAAATAACTAAAACTACACCAGCAAAAGCATCAGATTTTTGTGGATTTGTAAATATGCCAGAAAGTGGATTAACTGATTATGTAGATATAGCTGATAAAGTTGTTGAAGATATAAAGATAATTGGTGAAAATAATACTTATAATACATCAGATTTATATGATGGACTTATGTTAACAACTAAAGGACATGAATTATTATCATTAATAGAATCAACATCTAAAGATGGATTAAAAGCAAATGTATCATATAAAACATTAACAGGATTAAATATATCTACAGCAAATTATAATCTTCCACAGTCAACTGATAAAACATATGGATTCGATGTTAATATAACAGATAAATTTGGGAATGTAACTACATATACAATAAAGGGTAGTAAAAAAGAAACTCAAACTTTATTAAATTGGTTATATAATAAAGATGCAAAAGTAGATATATTAGCAGGGGAAGATAGATATGAAACAGCTGTAACAGTAGCAAAAGAATATGCTAATAAGAATACAGCTTTCGTAAATGGTACAGGGAATATAGTTATGGTAAATGGAAATTCATTAGTAGATGGACTTTCAGCATCACCATTAGCAGCAAAATTAAATGCACCAATGCTATTAACAAAAACAGATACTATACCAAAAGCAACAGCAGACTATATAAAAGAATTAGCAGCTAATGCAAAAATAGGAGATTTAAAAGGAATAACTATAAATCTTGTAGGTGGAAATAGTGTTATATCTAAAGGATTAGAAAGAGAATTAAAATCTTATGGATTTACAGTTAAAAGATTCAGTGGTGAAGATAGAGAAGCAACTTCTTTAAAAGTAGCATCAGCAATAGGGAATACAGATAGTGCGTTTGTAGTAGGCGCAAATGGAGAAGCAGATGCAATGTCAATAGCTTCAGTAGCATCGAGTTCTAAAATATCTGCGTCAGGAAATGCTATAAATCCGATAATAGTGTCAGGAGTACATGGTATATCAGAAAATGCATTAGATACATTAAATGGTAAAGATGTAACAATAGTAGGGGGAAAATCTGTTGTTTCTGATGAAGACTTTAATGATATAAAAGATGCAGTAGGTAAAAATGGATCAGCATATAGATTAGCAGGAGAAAATAGAAAAGAAACTAATGCAAAGGTAATAAATAAATATTATAAAAATGCATTTGGTGCAAATAACGATATCTTAGTTGCTAAAGATGGTATGCATAATAAAATGGGGTTAGTAGATGCATTAACAGTTTCTAATTTAGCAGCATTAAATAATTCTCCTATAGTATTAGCTACAGATAGTTTAAGTAATTCACAGGTGAATGCTATAGAATTAAATGCAAAACAAGCAGATGGATTATACCAAGTTGGTTATGGTGTAAGTACAAATGTAGTTAAAACATTAGCTAGTTGTTTAGGATTAGCTAAATAATATTAAAATAACAAGTGTTATACAAATAATAATTGTATAATGAAATAAATTATAGATTAAAATTAGATAAATAAATCAAATAACAAATAGACAGAATAAAAATAAATTCAATAAAAATAAAATATATTCATACTTAGGATAATATTAAAACATTCATACTCAAATAATATTAGAATAAAATATAGATATAAAAATAGATATAAAATATAAATTAATTAAAGAAATTAAATAAAAATATATATTTATACTTGCTATATATTTATATAGCAAGTATAAATAGGTAAGTATTTAAAGTTAAAAATTTTAAAATTGAATTGTAATGCTAAAGATATGTTTTTGGCATTACTACTGATAATTTTTATTATTTATTTATGCTTCATTGTTCTTTATTTTTATTTATTTTCATTTAAGTATATACCGTTTTCTTTTTTTAAAACTTTTTCTTTTTTAATCTCTTTTTATATATAGATATATTATGTATTAAAAAAGAATAAAACCTTCACAATTTCTTTTTTTAGGCAGGTAACCTTATTCTACAAAGGGTTACCTGCTCTTTTTATTTACGTAAAAAAATTTAGATAATATTAGAAAAATAATTTATATTATTATTGAAAGGATAAGTGCTATAAGGTATAATATAGGTAAGGAATTATATATTTAATTGTGTTCATAATTTCGATTCCGTACCCTCAAACGGATATATCGAATATGAATTTATACATTATTATTTTTAGATATCTTTTATAGATAGTGGGGAAATAGGTGCATATTTATATGCACCTATTTCATTTTAAAAGATAATAGGAGTGTAGTTTAAAATATAATAAGATAAACTTTTGATTTTATATATAAATTGATGATAATATATAATATAAAGTAGTCAATAAAAGGAGAGTGTTTTTTATAAATAGTATAAAAAAATATTTAAAAAAATTTAATTCTGCTAAAAATATAAATAAATTATTAATAATTTCATTTTCAATTATAATGTGCTTTGTTATTTATTTAGGAATAATGCAGTACAAAGAAGCAAAAAGAATTGATGAATATAAAAATGCAAAAATAAATCAACAATTATACATAAATAATAAAAAATTTAATCCTATAAATAATTATAAAATAAGAAATAATATAATTTTTTTACCTTTAGATGATGTTATAAAAGCACTTGGAGAAAAGGTGGATTATGAACAAAAATCTTTTGGAAAAATTATTTTAAATTATCAGGGAACTGTATATGAATTGAAGAAAGGTTCTAATATTGTTTACAATAAAAATACAAAAGAAGAGTATAAATTAGATGGAAGAATTGAAATTATGAACGGAAAGTTATATGCTCCATTAGAATTTATTGAAAATTGTATGTATGTAAATGTGTTGGAGTTATCAGGAAATAGAGTTTTTATAGATAGTTTTAAAAATAAATTTAATTATGATTGGATAAATGATAATAAATATATAGCACATGCTATGGGTGGAATAGATAAAAGAG
>NZ_JARIBH010000085.1 GCF_029264495.1 Peptacetobacter sp. | reverse complement strand
TCTCTTGTAGAAAGATGTAAAACAAAAGGTATAAAACTATACATGAATACATATAATGACCAAAATGTAGTAAACTCATATACAAAAAAAGGTGTATCAGGATTTTATACTGACTTCCTAACACCTTAAGAAAAAATTAAATAAATTCAACAATAAGAAACTAATGTAAAAGAATTTAAATTTGCATTAGTTTCTTTTTTTATTGGAATTTCAATATACGCACTCTTTATAAAAACAAACTGTAACAATTTGATAGAAAACACTTCTAACACGTCTTATACTATAGTCACAGGCAAGAAAGAAAGCCTGAAATAATAAATATAAGGAGGTAACGCAAATGGCAGTTACAGAAAACAAAAACGCATCAATACTAAGATTAAAATTCAGAAAGGAAAATGAAGGGGGGAAAATAAAATACAAAGTAAAAAATATTAAAAATTTAAAAGCTGATGCATCTAAAGAAAATGTATATGCAGTAGGAAAATCATTATCATCACTACTTGAAAAATCAGCAGATAAAATATCTAAAATAGATGATACAGATTATACAGAATCTATATAAAAAGGTAGGTGATTATACAAACTAAAAATATTAAATTGTATATTCAAAAATAAAAAAGAAACAAATATATATAAAATTTAAACTCAAAACTCAAACAATCGACGCAAAAACTAAAATAAAAATAATAGATAATAAAAACATAAAAGAATAAATATAACACAAATAAAACTAAATCGTGAAAAGGGGAAAAAATATGATAACTAAAAAACTTACAATGAAATTTAAAACAGGAAAAGGAAAATCAGTAACAATATCACTAGATAATCCAAAAGAAAATATAACAGAACAAGAAATAAAAGATGCAATGGATTTAATAGTTGAAAAAAATGTATTTTCTATAGATGGATCAGATATTGTTTCAACTGTGGAAGCTAAAGTAACAACAACTGATGAAACAGTACATGATTTAATCGTGTAAAAAATAAATCGGGGGGATATTATGAACGTTGAATTACAAAATATTATAGCGAATGTTGGTTTTCCAATAGTAGTATCAATAATATTGCTAACAAGAATAGAAGGAAAATTAGCTGTATTATCTGATAGTATAAATGGATTATCAAAAATAATAGAAACTATAATAACAAAGCAACAGAGTTTATAAAATTCTAAAAAAATATAATCAAAAATATACACAAAAAATTAACATTTTTTAGGAAAAGGGTTTTAAAAAGTACATAAATATAATATTATATTTATATAAAATACATTTTCTATATACTATAAATATATAGATGTATTAAATAATACGAACTTTCCGAATTAGTAAAAAGTAGGAGAGTTCGTATTTAAAACCTGTACTTAAAAAAGAGGTGATACAAGTGTATATGAAAGGGCCGTAATAGACAATTGAATGAAATTTAAAATATTTGAATAAAAAATAATTCAGGAGGGGAAAAATGCATAAAGAAGACGATGAAAGAAATAAAAACGTTGAAAAAAGTTGTGAAAGTAACGAAAAAGAAGATGAAATTACTAAAGCTTATGGAAATGAATTAAGTAAAAAAGAAGATGAAACAAAAATAAATAATAATAAATGTGAAGAAAAATCAAAAGAAACTATAGAAACAGAAAAAGATAGAAGTAGCAGTAGAGAAGATAAATTAAAAAAATTTGAAGAAGAAAAGAAAAAACACAAAGAAGCTTTAGCAAACATGACATTTGAAATAGAGGATATAGACCCCAAATATCAAACAATTGTCGAATTAATAGGCTGTGAATCATATAAACTTATGGTAAAAGTATATGGTGGACAGTATGTATATGTACCAAAATTAAATAAATTAATAGAAAAAAAGAAAAGAGAATACGTTTATAAAGTATTTCTTGAAAATGGATCAGATTATAAAAAAACTGCAATATACTGTGATTTGTGTATAACTACAGTAAGAAAATATGTAAAGGAAGAAAAACGAGCAATTTATGATAAAAAAAGGAAAGAGAAAAATAAAAACGAACAAACTAATACTAAGAAAAATATTAAAAAATAGTTGAAAAGAAAAGCATAACCTATTACAATAATTTTAAAAATCTTAAAATTGTAAAGGCTATGCTTTTTTATTTGACAAAATAGAAAGATTAAAAATATTATATATGCACTATATACATAAAAGCCTAAGTATACTATAATAAAAATAGTATGTTAAATATTACAGTTAAAACAAATAAATTCATAAAAAAATAAGATAAATTTATAAATAATTATGATTAAAAATAAAAATAATATAAATTAGTACGAAACAAGGGGGAACTCAAATGTCAGTATTAGACAGGATATTAAGCAAATCAGATGAGGCTGAAATAAAAAAAATAAACGCCATAGTTGATAAAATAGATGAACAAGAAGATAGATTTAAAGCTATGAGTGATGATGAATTAAAAAATATGACTAATATATTTAAAGAAAGATTATCTAAAGGAGAAACTTTAGACGATATATTAGTAGAAGCATTTGCAGTAGCAAGAGAAGCATCTTCAAGAGTTTTAGGTATGAGACAATATAGAGTTCAGTTAATAGGTGGTATAGTATTACACCAAGGTAAAATAGCTGAAATGAAAACTGGTGAAGGTAAAACATTAGTTGCCGTTGCTCCAGTGTATCTAAACGGTCTAACAGGTGAAGGTGTACACGTTGTAACAGTAAATGACTACCTAGCACAGCGTGACCTTGAAGAAATGGGACAGGTATATAACTTCTTAGGACTTACTACAGGTGTTATAATAGCAGACCAAACACATGAAGAAAGAAAAGCTCAGTATGAAGCAGATATAATATATGGTACAAATAACGAATTTGGTTTTGACTATTTAAGAGATAACATGGCAAAAAGCAATGAAGAAAAAGTACAGAAAAAACTTAAATTTGCAATAGTCGATGAAGTTGACTCAATACTAATAGATGAAGCGAGAACTCCACTTATAATAGCAGGACAGGGTGCAGAAGGAACAGAAATATACAAAGTTGCCAACTCTTTCCTAAAAACTATAAAAGAAGAAGACTATGAAAAAGATAAAAAAGAAAATACAGTAGCTTTTACAGAAGCAGGTATAAAAAAAGCTGAAAAATTCTACGGAATAGAAAATATAACACATATAGAAAATATGGAAATATTCCACGCTATAAATCAAGCTTTAAGAGCACATAAAATGATGGACCTAGATGTAGAATACGTTGTAAGAGATGGTGAAATCTTAATAGTTGACGAATTTACTGGTAGGGTAATGCAGGGAAGAAGATTTACAGATGGACTTCATGAAGCAGTAGAAGCGAAAGAAGGACTAGAAATAAAAGGTGAATCTAGAACAATGGCTACAGTAACATTCCAGAACTTCTTTAGATTATACGAAAAACTATCAGGAATGACTGGTACTGCCAAAACAGAAGAACAAGAATTTGAATCGATATATCATATGAATGTTGTTCAGATACCTACAAATAGACCTGTTTTAAGAGCAGACCTTCACGATAGAATATACAAAACAGAAAAACAAAAATATGCAGCTGTTGTGGAAGAAATAAAAGAAGCACACTTAACAGGACAGCCAATACTAGTTGGTACAGTATCTGTTGAAAAATCAGAACAACTATCAAAACTTCTTGATAAACAGGGAGTAAAACATAAAGTATTAAATGCAAAACAAGATAAAGAAGAAGCAGATATAGTAGCTGAAGCTGGTAAATTAGGAGCTATAACAATAGCAACTAATATGGCAGGTAGAGGTACAGATATAAAACTTGGTGCTGGAGATAAAGAAGAAGCAGAAAAAGTAAGACAAGCTGGTGGACTTTATGTAATAGGTACAGAAAGACACGAATCAAGACGTATAGATAACCAGCTAAGAGGTCGTTCTGGACGTCAAGGAGACCCAGGAAAATCTAAATTCTTTGTAAGTATAGAAGATGAAATAATAAAACTATACGGTGGAAAAACAATAGAAAAACTATCTAAAAAAATAACTCCAGATGAATACGGTGGAATGGAAAGTAAAGCCCTTACTAAAACTGTTGAAAAAGCACAAAAAACAATAGAAGGTAAAAACTTCCAAACAAGAAAACAAGTACTTGAATATGATGATGTAATAAACGAACAGAGAAAAGTTGTATATGCAGAAAGAGATAAAGTACTAAACAATGAAGATATATCTAATGAAATACAAGAAATAATAAAAGAAAGAATAATATTTGCTACTGAAATGTATCTAAGAGGAAAAAATAGAGACTTTGTAAAATATGTAGCACATCTATACAATGAATTTGTTCCATACAATACAATAATAATACCTGGTTGGGGAGAATTATCACCAGAAGCAATAGCAAACCAGACATATGGAATAATAGAAAACATATACAACCTTAAAAAAATGATGATAGGTGAAGAAAGAGTAAAACAAGAAGAACGAGAAACTCTACTTACAGTAGTTGATAACTATTGGACATATCATATAGATCTTATGGATCAGATGAGACAGGGGATAGGGCTTCAAGCATCAGCACAAAAAGACCCTGTAAAAGAATATACTGTTGAAGCTGGTAGAATGTATGACGAAATGAATATGAACATAAGAAAAGATACATTAAAATATCTATTTGGATTTGCTAGAGAAGCACTTGGACAAAAAGAAATAGATATGGAGAACATACAGACTATACAAGATGGTGAAGAGTACGAAAAAGTTGTTGAACCAGATCCAGAACAAATAGAAGCACTTTCTGAATACTTAAATTCATTAAGTGATGAAGAATACAAAAAAGTACTTGAAGAATTAGGAATAGATGCAGAACAAGATGAAAATGGAGAATGGAAAATAAACGAATAAGAACAAATAATAAAAAGAGCAGATTTTCTGCTCTTTTTATTATTTGAAAGATAATCGAGGGATGAAATACTAAAAACAAAACAAAATAGTTACAAAATGATTACAATATTGTAAAAAGAAATATAAAAGTGTAAAAAGATTTACAAAAGAATGAAATTAAAAATAAATGAAAAAATTAATTGAAACAAAAAAGAAACTAAAAATTTTAAAAAAATAAGTGATAGCAATAGAAAAAGGGGGGGCAGATTTATCTGCACCCCCTCTAATGTGGAAGAAAATGGGAAAAAAGAGATTTGAAAAATCAAATTTTCCCAAAAAAAATTATACTATGGAATAGAGAAAAAGTCTACAAAAATAGAAAAGGGGGTTTACAGTTATTAAATGTTACAGTATAATACAATATGTTGCATTTGATATGCGAAGAAAAAATAAAAGTCAAGACCTAAAAAGTTAAGAAAATGTAACTTTTCTTAATTAAGGGTATTGCATGAGCGTAGAAAATGTAGTACAATAAAAATGTGGAAGAATAAAAAATTGCTAAGAGCAAGAGAATAGAGAAAAAAAGAGAAGTAAGAAATAAAAAAAAGAAAAACGGAGGTAAAATAAATGAATAAAAAACATTTATCAGTAGTAATGGCAGGAGCGATGTTAGCGAGTAGTGTAGCGCCAGTATTAGCTTACAAAGTTGATGAGAGTGCTACTAAAGAATATGAAGTTAATGGATCAAATAAAGGGATATTAATAAGAGATTTAAGAAATTTATTATTATCTAAAAAATTTGCTAATGAAGCAGCAAATTACAGTGGAAAAGATAAAAATAAACATGATTTCAGAGGAGAATCAATATATCAGATTAAAGTTGGTACAACAGAAGTTTATGGTACAACAGAAGATGATGTAAAAAAATTAGAAAAAGCTATACAAGAAGCAACAAAAGGTACTAAAATAGAAGTCGTAGATAGAGGTCATGTTGTTAAAAATGATAAATACTATCATTTTGCTGTAGAAAAAATAGAAACTACAACTGAAAAAACATATGACAAATCTTCAATGCAAACATTAGTTGCTGATTTTAATGACCATAAAGATCAATATCCAGCTGTTTATGAAATGAAATTAGAATCAGATGTTTTAACTGTATCAATTAGAAAAGCTATTGGAGAAAATAAATTAGAAACACTTACATTTAAAGTTGGAGATAAACAGTTAGATTTTAAAAAACCAATAGACAAAAATGGGGATGTTTTAGATGGTAGAAATACTCAGTCTGATTGGTCTGATTTAGTTGGTTTCAAAGCAGATACTAATAGTAAAGTTATAAATGTTGGTGACGAAATAGATGGTAAAAAATTAGCTGTAATAACAGTGTCTGATGTTGATGCTAAATATGAAACAGTATTATCAGATTTATATGATGGCTTATTACTAACAGAAAAAGGTCAGAAATTATTAGATACTATAAAAGAATATAAAAGAGATTCTAAATTAAACTTTACTGAAGCTACATTAAATTCAAGTGCAAATGGAATATATGAAATAAAATTTGTATTTGAAAATACTAAAACAGGTGTTAAATCAGAAGTAGTTGTAAAATCAAATAAAAAAGCACAGTTAGAATTATTCATGGGATGGATGAATAATGGA
>NZ_JARIBH010000076.1 GCF_029264495.1 Peptacetobacter sp. | reverse complement strand
TGATAATTTTACTTGTTGAAATTGTATGAAATAGAATATTTTTGTATAAATTTTAAAAATAATAGTTATATCAAATGAAACTTATCCTTATTTGTTGTATAATTTAAAATATAGATTTTTAAATAAGGAGATAGTTTTAATGAAAGATATAAAAAAAGGTCAAAAAGTTGAACTTACAAAGGAAATGCCAGAAATTGAAAATATATTAGTTGAATTTGATTATAGAGTAAATAATTATATGAAAAAAGATGATTTTGAAATGGGGACAGCAGTTTTTTTAACAGATGGTAGTGGAACTATAATGAATTATGAAGATTTTTTATATAGCGAGAATAAAAATCACCCTTCAGAATCAGTTTCAATAAATAAGAGAGAAGATAAAGTTTTTATAACAATTTCAAAAATACCAAATAAAGTAAGAAAAATTGCTTTTGCACTTACACTTACTGAATATGGAGAAATTCATAGATATTATGATAGATTTGATTATTTATCTATGAGAATAATAGATTTAGATAAGGAAGAAGTAATATACAACTATCAAATAGATGATAATGTAGGTCAAAATACAGAGATAGTATTTGGAGAAATGTATAGACACAACGGAGAATGGAAATTTAATGTAAATACTGAATATCTTGATGGAGGTCTTTTGAAATTAGGTAAAAAGTTCGGATTAGGATATTAAAAAAATATGGCTATACTTTTTATAAGTATAGTCAATAATTATATAAAAGGAGAATAAATATGAAAGGCATTGCATTAGAGGGTGGATCATCAAAAGGGGCATACCACTTAGGAGTAATGAAAGCATTATTTGAAAGAGGATATAAATTTGATGGAGCGGTTGGAACATCTATAGGAGCTTTTAATGCAGCAATGATTGTACAAGGAGATTTTGATGTTTGCTATAATTTTTGGAAAAATGTACAACCTGAAACATTATTTGATATAGATAATCAGTTTATGGAAGACTTAATTGATAAAAATATAAGTAAAGATATGTTAGAATACGCATCTAATGAAGCAAAAAAAATTATAAATAATAGAGGAATTAATACAGATAAATTAAGAAAAGTATTGGATACTTATATTGATGAAGATAAAATAAGAAATTCTAAAATGGATTTTGGTCTTGTAACAATAGAAGTAGATGGAATAAAAACAAATCCTATAGAAATATTTAAAGAAGATATACCATATGGGAAAATAAAAGACTATATTATGGCTAGTGCAAATTTACCTGTATTCAAAATAGAAGATGTAGATGGTAAATTTTTTATAGACGGTGGATTTTATGATAATTGTCCGTTAAGACTTTTAGAAAGTAAAGGATATGATAATCTTATAGCAGTTAGAGTTTCACCGAATAGAAAATTAAGAGAACCTATAAAAGAGGAAACAAAATTTATAGAGATAAAACCAGTAGAACCATTAGGAAGAGGTCTTATATTCAATAATGAAACTATAAGAGAAAATATGTTAAAAGGCTATTTTGATCGGATAAAAAAAATAGAAGGACTAAGAGGAAATAAATATTATATAGAAGGTATAAAAGAAGAAGATTTCATAAAAAGATTAATTTCTTATCCTGATGATAAAATATTGCTATTTGCAAAAGCTAGAGGAATAGAAAATATGGATTCAAAAAGAATACTATTTGAAAAAATAATACCAGAAACCGCAGACACATTAAAATTAAATAAAGAAGCTAGTTATCAAGATATATTTATAGCATTGTTAGAAGAAGTTGCAAGTACAAGAAATATAGATAGATTTAAAATATATACATTAGATGAATTTATTGAATGTGTAAAAAAATCTGATATAGATGATACAAACAACTCTAAAATAGCAGATTTAAAAAATTTAGCATTGAAAATAGTAAAACCAATTGAAAGGATAACGCCAATAACATTTAAAGAAAGTATTTTAAAGGAGTTTGAAAAAAATATATTAGATGATATTGGATTTTCAAATAAAAATATATCAAATGAAAATATAAACTTTGATGAATAAAGTTTGATGTGTAGATGTATAATAGTAGAAAAATTTGATATTGATATAAATAAAAAATCATTTGAGAATAAATTTGACATATTAAAAGAAATTTTATATCATAAATAATATAATCAAATATGTTCGGAAGAGGATTGCATTAGAGACTTTAATAAATAATTTTAAAGCGCCGAAGAAGCAAAGCAGAAACTTCATCTTATTTCTGTGGAAACTGACAGGCAAAAGGAGGGCAGTCTGACGATACTTTGGAGAGAATGATTAAATTCATCGCCTACGAGGATATAACCAACTGGCAAAAGGACAGAGATATAGATGTTTTATCATCTATGTCTTTTTTTGTTTTGCCAGTTTTATTTTGTAAAATAATTGACTATCAATATATAAAAAAGAAATCCATATTTGTGTAAGATGTAGTATTTATATAAGGAGATATTTTTTATGAGAATGTTATTAGTAGGCGCAGGAGCGGTAGGAGAATCTATTTTAAGAATTTTAAAAGATAGAGATAAAGATTGTGAATGGCTAGAATTTGTTGTGGTTTCTGATTATGATTTAGAAAGAGCAAAAGAGGTTTGCTCAAATTTAAATGATAATGAAAGATTTATACCAGAATTTGTTAATGCAAAATCTAAGGAAAGTATGAAAGAATTAATAAAAAAATATAATTTAGATTTTGTAATGGATGCAACAGCACCATTTTTAAGTAATTATATATTTGATGCTGCTTTTGAAGCAGGTGCAAATTATGGGAATATGGGAACTTGGTCTGTACCTATGGATAATCCAAAATTTGGATTAGGAATAGAAAACAGCTATACAGAACCTATGACAAAATATAATTTTGATAGACATGAAGAATGGGCAAAAAAAGGGAAATTAGCATGTATTTGTATGGGTATAGACCCAGGTGTAGTAAATGTTTTTGCGAAATATGCAGCTACAAATTTATTTGATGAAATAAAAGAAATACATGTAAAAGATGGAGGAAATTTACAAATTCCTTCTGCCTCAGAGGATGATATAACATTTGGATTTAATGTATGGACAGTTTTAGATGAATGTATGAATCCAAACGTTGAGTGGGATAAACATAATGGTGGATTTATAGTGGAAGATGCTTTTGCAGGGGAAGAAAAATTTGATATGCCTGAGGTAGGAGAAAACATATTAGTAAAAATTGAACATGAAGAAACTGTTACTATGCCAAGATATCTTGAAAAATATGGTTTAGAAAAAGTAACTTATAAAATTTCATTAGATGAAAGTCTAATGAATGCTCTTAAAGTTATTGATAAACTAGGGCTTAGAGGAACTAAACCAGTTGAAGTAGGTGGAGTAAAAGTTTGTCCAAGAGATGTTGTTGCAGCTTGTGCACCACAACCAAAAGATATAGGAAACGAAATGATTGGCAAAATGTGTGTAGGTATACATTGTAAAGGAATAAAAGATTCAAAAGAAAAAGAAATTATGATGTATCAAATATTTGATAATCAAGAATCTATGAAAAAATGGGGAATGCAAGCAGTTGTTGCTCAAACAGGGTTTGGTGCAGCAATAGCAATAGAACTTATTGCAAAAGGAATATGGACTGGAGAAGGTGTATATTCACCAGAATATTTTGACCCAACACCATATTTAAAAATAATGGACGAATCAGGCTTTGATTACAAAATAAAAGAAATGTAATAAAAAATAAGTAAAAAAAGGTTGTATATATATTTAATATATACAACCTTTTTTATTTATTCAAAAGAATGTAAATCCTCATCTGATAACCAAGAAGATTTATTTTTCTTTTTATTTTTTAGTAATATGTAGTCGACTCTTGTAATCAAATCAAATATAGATTTATCATATCCAAATTTATAAGAATCATATCCTATAGAAATAGTAAGTTTAATATCATGTATTTTATTATATGATGTAATCAAAGATTGAAATAACTCTATATATCGTTCTATTTTTTCATCAGATTCATTTTTTATAAGAATAATAAATTCATCTCCACCTATCCTAAAACTTTTACCAATATCATCAAAAGTTTCTTCTATGCTATCAGCTAAATTCTTAATAAGTCTATCTCCGTGTGAATATCCAAAATTATTATTGATATATTTTAAATCATTTATATCAATTGAAATAGCCCAATAAGATGTATAATTATTGATATTTTTAGAGTCCTCGTCTATTTGCTTTTCAAAAGAATGTCTATTTTTCATAGATGTAAGAGTATCTTTATAAACTAATTTTTCTCTCATTAAAGTAATTATTTTATTTCTATAAGAATTTATAAAATATTCTGTTATAGAGATAGTAGCTACAAATGAAAATAATAGTACAGATATTAATACAATCAAAATATTTTCACTTAAAACACCACAAATAACACCTAAAATAAGTATTAAATTTGAAATTGTAAATTTTATTGATATATTCTTTTCTTTATAAATATTAAAAGATAAAGTTGTTCCTATTAAAAATGCTAAAAATAATAGAATATAAATAACTGTATCAGAATCTTCTATAGAAAATATAGATGTATTATCAAATAAAAATACAATTACACTTATAATTAAAGTACAACGAATTAAAATTTTTATTATATTTGTATACTTACTATTACAAAATGATTGTAGTAACTTTATAAGCGGAATAATAGATAATCCCAAAAATAGAAAATTATAGCTTTTATTGTTAAAACTAAAAGAAAAAAGCGATAAAGAAAGCATAGCATCAAATAATCCTAAAAATAAAAAATTTGATGATACAACTTCATTTATATATTTATTCAATAATAAAAATAAAAATACTAAAAATAGTCCAAATAAAAGCAAAATAGCATTTATATCATAAATAAAGTTTTGATTTATAAAAAAGTTATTATTGTTCATAAAAACACCTCTTATTTATATCACTTATTTAAAAATATTATACCATATAAATTTAATAAAAATTTTTTTTCAAAAAAATAAAATTTAGATAAAAATAACGTTTTAAATGTTGAAATAACTAGAAATTAAAAAAACAAAAAGTTTATTTAAGAGATGAATAAAAGTTTATCTAAAAGATAAACTTTTTGCAAAATCGCTTTTGACAGACATAAAAAAAAGTACTATGATATGGTTAATGAAAGAGGAGAAGTGAGGTGATAGAGTGCTTGAAATAAATAGTTCATCAAAGATAGATGCAGATCAAAGATATACTGAGAGTAAAGACCTCATACAGAAAAAAGATAAATACTCAAACTTTTGTTTTAAGAATTTTATTAAAGTAGTAGAAAATTCTTACACAAAAAAAGATTTGATACCTTTAATGTTAGTAGAATGTATGGATAAAGAAAATAGAATCAGAATGACATTAGAAGAAATGTCTATCAAATTTGATTATCCAAAAACTTCTCTTTCAACATTATTTACAAAGTTAAAGAAAAGAGATTTTTTAAAACGAGTAAGAAATGGAGAATATATGATAAATCCAGCGATTTCTTATAAAGGAAGTAAGCCTGAAAGAAATTATCTTATGGAGATATATAATTCTTTATAAATTTAGATAAAGAGGAGGAAATATTGATATGTCACTAAAATTAGACAGAAATATTCTCCAGTGGTTTGATTATTTTTTTGAAGAACAAAAAACATTCTTTCAAGAAAGCAACTTTATCTGCAAATTATATAGGATAGAGGAGAAAGGAAGACAAAAAACAATTCTTACTTTAGAAAAAGATAACCCTAAATACTGGAAGATATATTTTGAGATGCCTCAAGAATTAGTAGTTATATTAGAAGAAAATGTTCATCCTATATTTAGAGAGTATATCTGTGAACAGATTTCTATATATAACAACAATAGAATTTACAATTTTATAAATGCTAACTTAATAGGAATATTTGATACAATCGCTTTTTATAGCTACAATCAAAATTTAGGTGCATATACTGTAAACTTTAGAAATTCATTTTTAGAAAAATGTAGAAATTTAAAAGTGGATGAGGATAGAAAAATAGGAAGAGATTTATATTTAAATGCAGAATCAAATGAAAAATTCAAATTTTTCAATGATGATAGAACATTTGCTATGAGTTTAAAATTTGATATAGCAAAAGAGGAAAATTTATTAGATAGTCTTATAGATTTAAGAAAATCTATAATAATAAGTGATAAATCTTAAGTTTTAAAATAGATATAATTTTGGAAATACTTTCAAAGAGAACACAAACATAAAATTTAAATAAATATAATAATTGGAGGGATATATAATGGATGTAGAAAAAATGACAGTAAGAGTACAAAAAGGACTAAATGAAGCTTTTCAAGAAGCCGTTAGACATAATAATCAACAAGTAGATACAATACATTTACTTTCAGCATTGGTAAATCAAGAAAATGGGTTAATACCAAATATAATAGAAAAAATGGGGATTTCACTTGATTCAGTAAAAAAATCAATAGAAAATGAATTAGAAAGAATTCCAAAAGTTTATGGTGAAGGAGTTCAATCTCAAGGAGTTACAGCTACAAGAAAAATAAATGAAGTATTATTAAAAGCAGAAGAAATATCAAAAGATTTTAAAGATTCCTATATAAGTGTAGAACATGTAATGTTAGCAATAATCGAAAAAGAAAAAAATACATCTATAGGAAAAATATTAAATGAATATGGTATAACTAAAGATTCTTTTTTAGGAGTGCTACATCAAGTAAGAGGTAATCAAAGAGTAGAAACTCAAGACCCAGAAGGAACTTATGATGCACTAGCTAAATATGGGACAAATTTAGTTGAATTGGCAAAACAAAATAAATTAGACCCTGTTATAGGAAGAGATGAAGAAATTAGACGTGTTATAAGAATATTATCAAGAAGAACAAAAAATAATCCAGTACTAATTGGTGAACCAGGGGTTGGTAAAACTGCAATAGTTGAAGGATTGGCAGAAAGAATAGTTAGAGGAGATGTTCCAGAAGGTTTAAAAGATAAAATAATATTCTCATTAGATATGGGAGCTCTTATAGCTGGAGCAAAATATAGAGGAGAATTTGAAGAAAGATTAAAAGCTGTACTTAAAGAAGTAGAAGGTTCTGAAGGTAAGATAATATTATTTATTGATGAAATACATAATATTGTCGGTGCAGGTAAAACAGAAGGTTCAATGGATGCAGGTAATTTAATAAAACCTATGTTAGCTAGAGGAGAACTTAACTGTATAGGTGCGACAACATTTGATGAATATAGAAAATATATTGAAAAAGATAAAGCACTTGAAAGAAGATTCCAAACAGTAATAGCTGAAGAACCTAGTGTAGAAGATACAATATCTATACTTAGAGGTTTAAAAGAAAGATTTGAAATACATCATGGTATAAGAATACATGACAATGCAATAGTTGCTGCTGCTAAATTATCAGATAGATACATAACTGATAGATATTTACCAGATAAAGCTATAGATTTAATAGACGAAGCAAGTGCAATGATAAGAAGTGAAATAGATTCACTTCCAACTGAATTAGATTCAATAAGAAGAAAATTATTTACTCTAGAAACAGAAAGAGAAGCACTACTAAAAGAAGATGACGAAAAAAGTAAAGTCAGATTAATGGATTTACAAAGAGAAATAGCTGAATTAAAATCTAAAAATGATGAAATGACAGCAAAATATGATAAAGAAAAATCATATATAACAGAAATAAAAAATCTAAAATCACAATTAGACGACGCAAGAGCTAAAGTTGAAAAATATGAAAGAGAATATGATTACAATAAAGCAGCAGAAGTCAAATACAGTGAAATACCAGGATTAGAAGAAAAAATAAGAGAAAAAGAAGAAAAAATGAGAAATGATTCTGAAACACATCTATTAAAAGAAGATGTTACAGAAGATGAAGTATCAGAAATAGTATCAAAATGGACTGGAATTCCTGTTACAAAACTTCTTGAAGGTGAAAGAGAAAAATTATTGAAATTAGAAGAAGAATTACATAAAAGAGTAATTGGTCAGGATAAGGCTGTAACTGCTGTATCTGATGCAGTAATAAGAGCAAGAGCAGGATTAAAAGATGAAAATAAACCAATAGGTTCATTTATCTTTTTAGGACCTACAGGAGTTGGTAAAACTGAACTTGCTAAAACATTAGCTAGAAATTTATTTGATAGTGAAGAAAATATAATAAGAATAGATATGTCTGAGTATATGGAAAAACATTCAGTATCAAGATTAGTTGGTCCACCTCCAGGATATGTAGGATATGAAGAAGGAGGACAATTAACAGAAGCTGTAAGAAGAAAACCATATTCAGTTATATTATTTGATGAAATAGAAAAAGCACATGAAGATGTATTTAATATATTCCTACAAATATTAGATGATGGTAGACTTACTGATAATAAAGGTAAAACTGTAGATTTTAAAAATACTATAATAATAATGACATCTAACATAGGTAGTCAATATCTATTAGAGTCAAATGGAAATATAACAAAAGAAGTAAATGATGTAGTAATGTCTGAAATGAAACATAGATTTAAACCAGAATTTTTAAATAGAGTTGATGATGTTATAATGTTTACTCCTTTAAATAAAGAAGAAATTAAACAAATAATAGATATATTCATGAATGGATTAAGAAATAGGTTATCAGATAGAGGAATAGATTTAGAACTTACAGATTCAGCAAAAGAAATAATGATAAATGAAGGATATGACCCTGTATATGGAGCAAGACCTTTAAAAAGATATATTAGTGGAACTCTAGAAACTATGATAGCTAAAAAATTAATTTCTGGTGAAATATATAATGGATCAACTATTGTTATAAATGGAGAAGGAGAAAATATAGAAATAAAAGTTAAGTAAAACATCTATTAAAGTATATTAATATAAAATATATTTTTATATATTAAATTTATTAAAAAAATAATATAAAAAATATATCGAGATAACTTTAAAAATTTCTAAAAAAATGTTATTATATAAAACATAAGAAACGTTTTCTTATATTTATATTGCTTATCTCCTAACATAAACAATATAAAAAATAATCTGCTTAAAGAATGGACTTCTTTTTAAAGAAGTCCATTCTTTTTTATTGAATAGAATTTATAAATTTTAATTACAAAATACTTTTAAAAATATTTTATAAATTAATATAATTAAAAGAAAAAATTCATATATAGTTAATTTTCTGAAAAAATAAAAAAATAAGAAAAATATATTGACAAATAAAATAAAAAAATATATAGTATTAATCAAGATAGATTTACAAAAATCATATAAAAATATTTAACGTCTTATCAAGAGAGGTGGAGGGACTGGCCCTTTGAAACCCGGCAACCGGTATATACTAATATACAGCGGTGCTAAATCCTGCAACTAGTAATAAACAGTTGATAGATGAGTATAAATCCGTACATTTTGCCCGAGTTTATACTCGGGCATTATTTATTTTCAATGATTATATGATTGACTATAAAAGAAAGGAATAAATAACAATGATTTCAGTAAATAATGTTAATAAATATTTTGGTGAAAAACAGGTTTTGAAAAATGTGAATATTGAAATAAATGAAGGAGAAATATTTGGAATAATAGGTCATAGTGGTGCGGGAAAATCTACTATATTAAGATGTATGAATGGACTTGAAGAATATCAAGAAGGAAGTTTAAAAATAGATGGAAAAGAAGTAAAAGATTTAAATGAAAAAGAAATGAGAGAATTAAGAAAAGATTTAGGTATGATTTTCCAGCATTTTTCATTATTAGAAAGAAAAACAATATATCAAAATGTAGCACTTCCTCTAGAATGTTTTGGATATTCGAAATCAGATATAGATAAGAGAGTTATGGAACTTTTAGATTTAGTCGGATTAAAAGAAAGAAAAAATGATAAACCTAGGAATTTATCTGGAGGTCAAAAACAAAGAGTTGCAATAGCAAGAGCATTAGCCCTTAAACCAAAAGTATTATTATGTGATGAAGCTACATCAGCTTTAGATCCTAATACAACAAAATCGATACTTTCTCTTATAGAAGATATAAATAAAAAAATGGGAATAACTGTTGTTATAGTAACACATCAAATGGAAGTTATAAAACAGATATGTGGACGAATAGCAATAATGGAAAATGGACAAGTTTTAGAAGTGGGAGATACTGAAGAAATATTCCTAAAAAATACATCAGGTTTAAGAAAATTACTTGGTGAAGAAAATATTGTTTTACCAGAAGGAACTAATATAAAGATATTATTCCCAAAAGATATTTCAAATGATTCTATAATAACAAATATGGCTAGAGAATTAGATTTAGATGTTTCTATTGTATTTGGTAGGTTAGAAAAGTTTAAAGATGATGTTTTAGGTTCTTTAATAATAAATGTACCTGAAAAAAGAGGAAAAGAAGTTAGAGAATTTTTAGATAGTAGAAATATAAGATGGGAGGAAATATAAATGTCAATAAGCCAATTTTTAAATGAATTATTTTTAGATGCTTTGGGAGAAACTTTATATATGACATTAGTTCCAACATTAGTTGCAACAATAATAGGATTTATAATGGCTATAATATTAGTTCAAACAAAGCCAAATGGTTTAAGTCCTAACAAAACATTAAATTCAATAGTTGGATTCATTGTAAATATTTTAAGAAGTTTTCCATTTATAATATTAATGATAGCAATAATGCCTCTTACTAGATTTATAGTTGGAACAAATATTGGTGAAACAGCAGCAATAGTACCTATAACAATAGGATCTGCTCCATTTATAGCAAGAGTTATAGAAAGTGCATTAAATGAAGTGGATGAAGGACTTATAGAAGCAGCAAAATCATTTGGAGCAACAAAATCACAAATAATATTTAAAGTAATGATAAAAGAAGCAATGCCATCTATCGTATCAGGAATAACATTATCTATAATTTCTATACTAGGATGTACTGCAATGGCAGGTACTGTTGGAGCAGGAGGATTTGGTAAGGTTGCTATGGTATATGGATATCAGAGATTTGATGATAATGTAATGCTGTATACAGTAATAGCACTTGCAATATTAGTACAAATAATACAGTCTTTAGGAAACTTACTTTATAAAAAATTAAAATAATAAAATACAAATAACAAAATATAAATTAAAAATGAATTATAAAATTAAATAGAGATCTGCAGTATCTATTTTAATTAGTAATTATAAATAATTTAATACTTAATTTAGGAGGAAAAAATCATGAAATTTAAAAAAATATTATCAGTAGCCATAGCATCAGTAATAGCATTATCAGTTGTAGGTTGTGGAGGAAAAACAGCAAGTGATGATAAAAAAATAATTGTAGGTGCATCATCAAATCCTCATGCAGTAATACTTAATGAAGCTGTAAAACCTCTACTTGAAAAAGATGGTTATAAATTAGAAGTACAAGAATTTAGTGATTACGTATTACCAAATACAGCATTAGATGATGGTTCACTAGATGCAAATTACTTCCAACATATACCATATTTAAAAGAAAATGTTAAAGAAAAAGGATATAAATTAACATATACAGCAAAAGTACATATAGAACCAATGGGAGTTTATTCTAAAAAAATAAAATCTTTAGATGATTTAAAAGATGGAGCAAAAATAGCGATACCAAATGATCCAACAAATGGCTCAAGAGCATTAGAATTATTAGCAAAAAATAATGTAATAAAATTAAAAGATAAAGAATTAGTAACAAAACTTGATATAACAGAAAATCCTAAAAATATAGAAATAATAGATATGAATGCAGAACAATTACCTACAGCTTTAGAAGATGTTGATTGTGCAGTAATAAATGCTAATTATGCATTAGAAGCAGATTTAAAACCTACTAAAGATGCAATTGTAATAGAATCTTCTGATTCTCCATATGCTAATATATTAGCTTGTAGAGAAGATAATAAAGACAGTGAAAAAATAAAAGCATTGACAAAAGCATTAAATAGTAAAGAAACTAAAAAATATATAGAAGAAAAGTATGATGGAGCAATAATACCAGCTTTTTAATATAAAAATATGAATTAATTAAATCCTATAGACTATAAAGTATAATTTATAATCTATAGGATTTTTTTTATAAAATTTAATTATAGAATATATATTAAAAAAGAATAAAATTAAAACAATATTGATATTAATAATTATTTATATTTTAAAAAATATTCATAATAATAAAATAGAAAACAATTTCTAATCTTAGTTAAGTTTTAAAAATCTATTTAAATAAAAAAATTAAATAAATACGAAATTTTTTTTGATAAATAGATTGTATTTTATTAAAAAAAAATATACAATAAAAGTATAATAAAAAATTATATTAGGGTATAGATTTAGTAATATTAATTCAGTAATTTAAGAAAAAGTCGTGTAAAAAAAATAAATCTGTAGAGGTGAGCGTATTGAATAAAAATATAGGTGCAAAAATAAAAAAACTCAGAACACAAAAACAGATGACTCTAAAAGATATGAGTGAAAAGACTAACCTTTCGATTGGTTTTTTATCTCAACTTGAAAGAGGATTGACAAGTGTAGCTACAGACTCACTTGAAAAAATTGCTGATGTACTCGAGGTAGATCTTACTTATTTCTTTATGAAACCAAAAGAACATAAAAAAACCATTATAAGAAGTTATGAAAAAGAAGTGTTTGAAATAACAAATGAAAAATATATTAATTATCATTTATCTTCAAATTTATCTGATAAGCAAATGTTTCCACGAATGATAGAGATATTGCCTGGAGCAGTAGAAAATGAGGGATTTAATTATTCAGGTGAGGAATTTATTTATGTGCTTGAAGGAACATTAACTTTAAAAACATCAGATATAGAGGTTGATATGTTCCCAGGAGATTCTGTTCACTCTTTATATAAAAATAAAGTTTTGGTAAAAAATAAAGACGGAGAAGAAAATAAAATGGTAAATTATAATCATGCTCTTCTTAATAAAACTAATAAAATGACTAAAATTTTAATTGTAAGTGCAACAAATCCTTATTGTAATAAATAGAATATGTAAATATAAATTATTATTTAAAAGATATCGCTTTTAGAACGATATCTTTTTTTTATTGTAAAAAAAATATATTGCAAAATAAATTAATTATATGGTAAAATAATAACGCTTATAAAATGATATTTATTTTCATTAAATAAACTATCGCAATAACGAAAAATGATATGAAAGGAAAATTTATGTTGAGTAAAATATTATCAATTGTATCATTAATATTATTTTTTTTATTAATGATTATATACCCACTTAAAAATTTAAAAATAAATAATTTAAGTGGAGAATTTAAAAATAAAGTTTACTATAAACTCAAGAAAAACCACATACTTATAGGAGGATTATTTTTAATATTCTCACTAATTCATGGTATTTTAGCTATAAAAAGTGGTTCTGTAGATGGTGTAAAATCTGGTAAAATATCTTGGATATTTATACTATTAATGTCTTTATTGATTATATTTAAAAATATTAATAAAGAAAAATGGATGAAAATACATAGATTAATGGCTATAATAGCTATGATTTTAATAATAATTCATATAGGAGGAGTAATAATATGAAAATAATATATATAATTTTAGGTTTTATATCATTAGCTTTAGGAACTGTAGGGATAGCACTTCCTATTTTGCCAACTACACCATTTTTATTGTTGTCAGCAATATGTTTTGCAAAAGGAAGCAAGAGGTTAGATAGATGGTTTAAAGGAACAAAGATATATAAAAATCATTTAGAAGATTTTGTTAATAATAGAGAAATGAAAATGAATACAAAGATTTCTATATTAGCATTTGCAACGATTTTACTTCTTATAGCATTTTTTGCAATGGAAAATATATATGGAAGGACTTTTATAGCTTTTTTAATAGCATTTAAATATTATTACTTTATATTTAAAGTGAAAACATTAAAAGTATAAAGTATATAAATATTTTTAAGAAAGGAAATTTAGTATTATGATGATAAATAAAAGATTAATAAATG
Organism: Peptacetobacter sp.; assembly: GCF_029264495.1. Classification (GTDB taxonomy): domain Bacteria; phylum Bacillota; class Clostridia; order Peptostreptococcales; family Peptostreptococcaceae; genus Peptacetobacter. Next base: position 66,793 of record NZ_JARIBH010000076.1, on the reverse strand, counting down.
AAATGGGTGATACGAAAAAATATATAGGTTTGCAAATACTTTTGCAATGGATAGCCCTTATTTGCAATATTGTTATGGTATTTATATTATCTAACTTTTTACAAAATGTAATTGTTCAAAAAGAAATAAATAGTACAGAAATAATAAAAATTGTAGCAGTATTTTTAATAGTTATTTGTGTAAGACATTTTGTACTTTGTAAAGAAGCGATGTATTCAGGAGAATCAAGTAAGGTTGTAAAAACAAAATTACGTCATATGATTTATGATAAATTATTAAAAATAGGAAGTAAATATCAAAATAAATTTTCTTCTGCTGAGATATTGCAAGTAACAGCTGAAGGTGTTGAGCAACTTGAAATATATTTTAGTAAATATTTACCACAATTATTTTATAGTTTATTAGCACCATTGACACTTTTTGTAATAGTATCATTTATAAGTATAAAAACAGCAATAGTATTATTTGTATGTGTGCCACTTATACCGATTTCTATAATACGGATACAAAAATTTGCAAAAAAATTATTATCTAAATATTGGGGAAGTTATGTTCAATTAGGGGATCATTTTTTAGATAATTTACAAGGATTAACAACTTTAAAAGTATATCAAAGTGATGAATTTAAAAATAATGAAATGAATATAGATGCTGAGAATTTTAGAAAAATAACTATGAAAGTGCTTACAATGCAATTAAACTCTGTTACACTTATGGATTTAATTGCATATGGAGGAAGTGCTTTAGGGGTTATTTTTGTAAGTATGGAATATATGGCGGGGAAAACTACATTTGCACAATCAATAGCTATAATTCTATTAGCAGCAGAATTTTTTATACCACTTAGATTACTAGGTTCTTTTTTCCATATAGCAATGAATGGTATGGCTGCTAGTGAAAAGATATTTAAATTATTAGATATAGAAGAAGATATAAATATAAAAAGAAATAATGAAGAAAGTACAATTTTAAATGAAGAGAATACTATAATAGGAAAAGATATAGTATTTGGATATGAAAAAGATAAAAATATAATAAAAAATATATCATTTGAAATACCTAAAAATGCGTTTGTTTCTATAGTAGGAGAATCAGGTTGTGGAAAAAGTACATTAGCGTCATTAATTATGGGATACAATGATATTAATTCTGGAGAATTAAAAATAGGTAATAGTAAAATAGAGAATATAACTTCTGAAGAAAGAATGAAGCTAATGACTATGGTGTCATTCCAAAATTATTTATTTAAAGGAACAGTAAGAGAAAACTTATTAATGGGGAAAGATAATTTAGAAGACGATAAACTTTTAAAAGCATTAAAGTCAGTCAATTTATATGATTTCTTTATGAACCAAAATGGATTAGATACAAAATTAGCAGAACAAGCAAGTAATTTATCAGGAGGTCAAAGACAAAGACTTTGTATAGCGAGGGCATTTCTTCATAATAGTGATATTTATATATTTGATGAAGCTACAAGCAATATAGATGCAGAAAGTGAAGAAATAATAATCTCTTTAATAAAAAGATTAAAAAGTGAAAAAACTATAATACAAATAACTCATCGTCTAGCTAATGTTTTAGAGAGTGATTTAATATATATGATGGATGATGGTAAAATTATAGAAAAAGGAACACATGAAAGTTTAATGGAGAAAAAAGGGAGATATGAAAAAATGTATAATGCTCAAAGAGAGTTAGAGCTTTATGCAAGAGGGGGTGAATTTTAGTGGAAAAAATAATTGATTCCCAAAATAATACAAAAAAAACAGCAAAAAGAAGAAGTGGATTAAAAATAGTTATGCAACTAATAGGATTAGTAAAGCCTATGATTCCAATAATGATAACGGCTATAATATTAGGAGTATTAGGATTTTTATGTGCCATATTTATATCGATAATGGGTGGATATGCTATTTTATCTATTTCAGGTGTTAGCCAAAATAGTATAGATTTAAGTAAAATATTCGTAGTGGTAATTATAATGGCTATTTTAAGAGGTGTTTTGAGATATGGAGAACAAGCTTCAAATCATTATATTGCATTTAAACTACTTGCAATTATAAGAGATAAAGTATTTAAAGCACTTAGAAAATTAGCACCAGCGAAATTAGAAGGTAGAGATAAAGGTAATTTAATTTCTATAATAACTAGTGATATAGAACTTTTAGAAGTATTTTATGCACATACAATATCTCCTGTTTGTATAGCATTTTTAACTTGCTTGATAATGGTAATATTTTTTGCACAGTATAGTTTTGTAGCAGCTATAATAGCTACTATTGCATATATATCAGTAGGTATTATTTTACCAATGATTACTAGTAACTATGGAAAAGATGATGGAAATAAATATAGACAACGGTTTGGAGAAATAAATACGTATCTTTTAGATAGTATAAGAGGTTTAAAAGAAGTAATTCAGTATGGATATGGAAATATAAGAATAAAAGAAATAGATAGACAAAGTGATTATTTAGCAGATTTAAATGACAATTTAAAAAAATGTGAAGGAAAGTCTAGAGCAAACTGTGATAGTCTTATACTTATATTTTCTTTTATAATGCTTATAACTTGTGCAATATTAAATTCTAAAGGTAAAATGACTATAGAAGGAACTGTAATTTGTTCTATGGGAATGCTTGGATCATTTGGACCTGTTACAGCATTAAGTAATTTGGCAAATAATCTATTGCATACTTTTGCAAGTGGGAATAGGATATTAGATATATTAGAGGAAAAACCTCTTATAGAAGAAGTATCTAATAAAGAAAAAATGTCTATATCAGATGAATTAAAAGAAAATATAATAGATTGTAAAAATATAGACTTCGCTTATTTAGGAAATGAAGACGAAATAATATTAAAAGATGTTAGCTTAGAAATTTCAAGAGGTGAAATATTAGGGATATCTGGAAAAAGTGGTTCAGGGAAATCTACCTTAATAAAACTTATGATGAGATTTTTTGATGCTTCATCAGGTGAGATAAAAATTTCTGGCAAAAATATAAAAGATTGGAATACAGAAGATATTAGAAATTCAGAAAGTTATGTAATACAAGATACATATTTATTTGTAGATAGTATAGAAAATAATGTAAAACTTGCAAATTTAAATGCAACACATGAAGAAATAGTGCAAGCTTGTAAAAAAGCAAATATACATGAATTTATAGAAACTCTTCCAAATGGATATGATACTATTATAGGAGAAGGACACCATCAATTATCAGGTGGAGAAAGACAAAGAATAGGAATAGCAAGAGCATTTTTACATGATAGTGATGTAATATTGTTGGATGAACCTACTAGTAATTTAGATAGTTTAAATGAAGGAGCAATATTAAAAGTATTAAATGAAGAGAGAAGTAAAAAAACAATAATAATAGTATCTCATAGACAATCTACTATGAAAATAGCTGATAGAGTTATTAAAATGAAAGATGGAAGAGCATCTTAATAGTATATAAATAATAATTGTTAAATGAAAATAACCCTTAAATAGATTAAGGGTTATTTTTTCTTTATTTTTGATAAATAATATAATATTTAGTATTATTTAGTTTTAATTACTTTATAATTTTCAAATATAATAGGTTCTAATTCATCATCTCCACCATATAAATCTGATCTAGATAAGAGATATTTTTTCAGTTCATCTCTACTATTAAATTTAGTTGCTTGGAATGGAGCATAAGGACCATATTTTTCAATAAATAGTAATTCTTTACCATTATCAATCAATACTCCAGTATGACCTACAAAACGAGCATTATCAAAAGGAGAATGTAAATATACATTTATAAGTGAAATTCCTTTAGAATCATCAATATATATATTTCTTTCTTTTAATTTAGACTCTATTTTATTTATATGTTGCTTTAAAGTTTTTGCATTATCTAAAGGTATCCAATTAAATAATGTAGCATAGTTTAACTTATCTTGTTTAGTCATGGAAAGCTCAGAATTATTATTTATTTCTTCCAAATCAAATGCTAGATAAGTATCTGTATTATCAGGTTTACAATTTGTATTTATAATATTCCTTACAAGTAAAAAAGATGTTAGTCTACAATTTACAAGATAAGAAGGAGTATTTTTAAATTGTAATTTTGAATAATCAACTACATTATTATCCATTATCTTAAATCCAGTTGTAAGTGAATTCCCTTTTACTTGAGAATTAAAATCTTTTAACCATTGTTCTAATTTATAAATTTGGTAATTAGAAATTTTATGTTTTTTTAAAATTTCAATAACTTCTTCCTTTGATTTTGAATCGTTCATATTAGTAAAAACAATCTCATTTGAATTTGCATTTAAATGAAAATTAGTAAAAGTAATTATACAAATTATAAAAATAGACAATAAAGCAATTATTTTTTTTGTTTTATTTTTCATATACTTATTTCCTTACTATTAATTTTGTGAAGAATCAGGCTGAACATTTGTATCTGTAGTGGAATTTTCTTCTAATGACTCTACTGATTGATCAATATTATTTTCATCAGAATTATTATTAGAATTTGATGAATTATCATTATTCATATCAGAATTATTGCCAAATAAATTTGTAAACCAATGTTTTATTTTGGCAAAAATACCTTCAACTTCATCACTAGAAGGTAAATTTATAGCTTTTTCATCAGTAGCATCAATGATAGCATTATTGCCTAAAATACTATCATCTGTATGTTCTAATATACCTAAATCCTTATTTTTATCTCCACCGAATAAATTAGAGAACCAATTTTTTATAGAAGCGAAAAATCCTTCCTTAGGAGCTTCTCCAAGTTCATTTAATTTGTCATTAACTGTATCTTTTATGCCATCTAAAGTATTTTTCATTTTATCATAATCATAGTTTTGCTTTGCAATTTTTGACATAAAATCTTCTAATTGCTGTTTTTGTTCAGGTGTTAAAGAAATATTATAATTATTAGTTATATTGTTTATTGTATCAGCTATTTGAGTAGTGTCACTAGTATTGTTTTTAATGATTTCTGTTTTTATATCATTTACAACACCAGTGGCTTTATCAGCACCAATATCTTCTCCTAAATCACCTGTTATTATTAATTCTTCAGTTGCTAATTCTTTTTTCTTTTCATCAAGAGGTTTTCCTGTTGAATCTTCAAATGCTTTCATTATACCAGTTAAAGCCATATGTTAACCATTTAGGATAACAAATTTTACTATAAGTCGCTACACTTATAATGTTATTTCGATTTCTCTAATAACCACTTCTTTTCAGAACGTGAGAAGACTATTTCTTCACCCTCGCCATATACGTTAGGGGCAACTTGTTTCCATCACCAATAGCTTGTGATGTACTCCCATTTCAGGGATAGTCGTTGAAGGATATCCATATCAAAAGACTTAGGATATTCCCTGCATGAACACCCATTTAAAAAATACTTAGGATTTAACCATATATTTATCTCTACGTTTTTTCTACTTTCGTACCATCATATATTCTTTTCAGATATACTGTGGTGTAGAGCTTTAGGGATTACCTGCAATTAAAGTTGTGTCCTATGCAAATTTCTTTACATACGGAGCTATATAATATGTATTATAGTGTTACTCCTGTACCACTAACTGGAAATGTAGATGCAACTACAACATCAGCATCAGTAAGACCTGCTGTTGATAAAGTAGATGCTACCATTGAAGATGTTAACCATGTAAGGTTGGCTGTTTTAACATTTATACCACTACCAGCTTTTGTTGGCTCAACATATGCACAAGAATATGTTTTTTTACCGATTTGTGCTTCTGTAGCAAAACCTTCTAAATATTTTCTTTCTTCTTGATTATTTACTTCTAGTATTACAGCTTCATTTTCATTTACTCCAAAGTATTTTAAAATAGTAGCTCTTTGTTGAGGACTATTATTAACACCTATTGTTACAACTCTAGAGCCATCAGCAAATGTAATATTTGAACTTCCTAGAATTAAAACAGAGCATATAGCCAATGAAGCTATCTTTTTTCTTAAACTCATACTAAATCTCCTTTTATAAAAAATTAAATTTACAATAAATATTATTGCAAATTTGATATATTTAATATTACACTATTTTTAAAAATAAATCGATTACAATAATGTTATCTATGTAAAATAAAAAATTAAATATTTGTAATATATTTTAAAAATGAGAATTATTATAAAAAAGTATTTAACTTATTATAGATAGATTGTTAATAAAGAAAAAAAATATTATAATATAAGAAAACATAAAAATAAATGATTACTAGAAGTAATAATATTAGGAGGATTAAAATGTCAAAAGAATTAGTTCAGGATAGAGTAATAAAATACTTAACAGAAAATTTATATGTACCACTAGATATGATAGATACAAACGTATCATTATCTGAATTTGCAGAAGGTATGGAAGGTGAAATAGACGTATTAGTTAATGTAATGGATGATGAAGGGTATTATGCACCAGTAATGGTTATACAATGTTTAGATGAAGATACTCCAATGGAAGGCGAAGCATTAGAAAAACACATAGAAAGATTAGAAGAAATAGATGATGTTACTTTATCAGGAAGAGTTGTTTTAACTAATGGAGATCAGATGATGTACGCTGATTGGAGAGGTGAAGAAAACGAAGAAAAAGATTTACCTGAATACGATACAATGGTAAAAGAATTTAAAGAAATGGAAGAAGAAGCAAAATTACATGAAGCAGAACATGGAGAAGATTGTGATTGTGGATGCCATGATCACGAAGAAAATTGTAAATGTGGATGCCATGACCATAAATAAAAATTAAGTTAGGTGATAAATATGTTTTCATGGGAAGTACTTGAGTGTGCTTGCCAAACATGTAATAGGTGTAGACTTGCTGAAACAAGGACAAATGTTGTTGTAGGAGATGGAAATAAAAAAGCAAAAATTCTATTAATAGGAGAAGGTCCTGGAGAGAAAGAGGATTTATCTGGTATACCTTTTGTTGGGCCAGCAGGACAACTTTTAGACAAAATGTTAGACTGTATTGGTTTATCAAGAGAGGATGTATATATAGCTAATGTTGTAAAATGCAGACCTCCAGGGAATAGAGATCCAGAGACTGATGAGAAAAATTGCTGTATAGAATATCTTAGATATCAATTTGCACTTATAAAACCACAAATTATATTATGTTTGGGAAGGATAGCAGCTCAATCAATTATAGATTCTAGGTTCAGGATAACCAAAGAACATGGTACTTGGTATAAGAAAAAAAATTGTTGGATGATGGCAACATATCACCCATCAGCATTATTAAGAGATGAATCAAAGAAAAAAATAGCCTTTGAAGATTTAAAAGAATTAAAGAAAAAAATAGACGAACTAGATATAATTAAAAAATAAAAAATATAAGAAAAAAGGAGATTGTAATCATTCAATCTCCTTTTTTCTATAATCTATAACAATTTAAAATAATTACATAAAATTTAACCAATAGAAACTAGAACACTATTTCCATTTTTAGCAATTTCAGTATAAAAATCTTTTAATCCTTCAAAGCATTTTTTTAAATCACATTTTATAAAATCTTTTTCATCAGTATATTCCCAAATTTCAGGATAAATATTATTCTTAGCAAATTCATTCATATTAAACTTTTCTAAATATGAGTCTATATCTATTTCATTTAATTCATCTGCTATATCACAAACAGTATCTGGTGCTACAAATGAAAGATACTGATCAGATATATTTTCAGGAAATTGACAACTTCCAAATACAGCATCAGATATTAAATTTTTAAAAGTTAAATCTTCGAAACGTTCTCCTGAAATGAGAAAATTTAGAGAGTCCCACATTTTATCCATATTATATTGATTTAGAGTGCTACTTTCAGATAAAAAGTCTATTTTAGTAGATAAATCAATATTTTCTTCAGATTCAATACTTTCAATAATTTCATCAAGTTCGTTTGTCTCAATTTCTTGATAATTTGCAATTAGTCCCATTTTACAATCCTCCAGAATAAAATTCAAAACAAATACAATTTTACATAAATAAATTATATGGATTTTTTATTTTATAGAAATAATACTTATAATTTATTTATAAGTCTATTATATATTGTTTTAAGGATATCGTCATTATTTTATTTATAAATTTAACAAAATATACATAAATATATTTAAAATTTAAATTTTATGTACTTATCTTCTTTTGATATATGAAGTAATTTATTGAAAAAAATGAATTTATATATTTTAAAAATAGATATTTATAAAATTTTTTCTACAACAGCATAAAAAATTTTAAATATAATGAAGCTGTATTTTAAAAATATTAATAATATGATATATTAAAAAATGGTAATTTTTTATGTTTTAAAATCTGACAAAAAGAAGGTCGAAATATATATGAAAAATAATAATTTTTTAAATACATATAAAGAATCCGATATTGAAATAAAAAAAGGAGTAAAAATCTTGTTTATAGGATTATTCCTAGAAATACTATCATTTATTTTTATATTATCAGTTGCAATTTTACAAAATAAATTAACAAAAAATTTGTTATTTTTATTAGTAATAATGGCATTGCTCTGTTTAATCGTTGGGTTAATTTTTTGTATTAAATCATATAAAAGAGTATTAGAATTTGAAGTTTTGAGATTGGAAAATGAGTATAAAGGAAAAGAATTATACAAATTAAACAATGTAAATAAATCAGATGTTGAAAAAGTGCTATATAGCAACAAATTTAAAAAAGATGGTATGTATTATAAAAAGAAAAAATTCAATCTTATGAGAGATTCTATAACATATTATTTTAGATTAGTAGATAGTAAAAGAATAAATAGTTGTGTAAATAGAGAAAGTGAATTATTTAATGAAATAGAAAAGAATAAGACATTTTGTTTATGTTTATTTATATATTTAGATAATATAGATGTCGACTCTATAAATGAAACAAAAAATTTAGCTAAAAAATTCATTGTTTATGAGAATGTATTAAATCCTTATATTAAAGAAAATACAGTTTTTGTTATTGTAAATAAAAATAATGGAGAAGGATATTTTTTAGATATAGGGAAAAAACATAGACTCTCAATTTATAATAAAGGGTGTAAAATTATAAAAAAATACTTTAAGTAAATATGTTTTGGTTAAATATATTGAAAAATTTATATTTCAATAACAAATAAAGATTAGTAAAAATATATTAAGGAGGTTAAAATGGAGTTAAACAAAAAAGAAAATTTATGCGATGAAGAGACCTGTAAATTATCTAAAAATACAATGACAGAAGGTAGTATTTTTAAGACAATTTTAATATTTTCTATACCGCTTATATTGGGTAATTTATTACAGCAGATGTACAATACAGTAGATTCTATAATAGTTGGGAATTATGTAGGAAGTAATGCTTTGGCAGCAGTCGGATCAAGTTCATCAATAATATATTTATTAATTGCATTTAGTCAAGGTATATCTGTTGGATCAGGAGTAATAGTTTCACAAGCAATAGGATCAAAAAATAAGAGAGATATTCAATTATCAGTTCATACATCGATATCAATTTCTATTGTACTAGGTGCAATATTATCTATATTAGGATTTATTTTCACACCACAATTATTAAAATTAATGCATACTCCTAATGAAGTTATGGTTGAATCAGTAAAATATCTAAGACTATACTCAATAGGATTAATTTTTAATGTTATTTATAATATGGAGGCAGGTATTTTAAATTCGGTAGGAAACTCAAAGAGATCATTATTATATTTAGGAATAGCTTCTGGAATAAATATTTTATTTGATTTATTATTTATAAAAACATTAAAACTTGGAGTTTCAGGAGCAGCAATTGCAACAAATATAAGTCAAGCAATAGCATGTCTAATAACACTATTATATTTGATAAGAGTTTCAGAGGATTACAAAGTAATTATTTCTAAAATTAAAATTCATAAAGATATGGCAATAAAATTAATTAAAATAGGGTTACCACGGGGAATACAAAATATGGTGGTATCACTTTCTAATGTATTAATACAATCTAGTGTAAATATATTTGGACCAGTAGCAATGGCAGGATTTGGAGCATATTTAAAGGTAGATGGATTTAATATTTTACCTGTATTAAGTTTTAGTATGGCAAGTACTACATTTACAGGGCAAAACTATGGAGCAGGCAAGATGGATAGAGTAAAAAAAGGTATGTGGATAACTTTAATTATGAGTATAGTATATACAGTAGTAATAGGAGCTGTTTTACTAAAAAATCCAAGTGATGTTATACACATGTTTAGTCAAGACACAGAAGTTATAAAAGCAGGTGTTGTAGCTATGAAATATTTCTGCCCATTCTATGTACTGTTAGCTATACTACATTCTCTTGCAGGAACAGTAAGAGGTGTAGGAAAGTCAATTCCACCAATGATAGTTCTTTTAGTATCATTATGTTTATTTAGAGTAATTTGTATTTTATATGTTATACCTATGACAAGAATAGACAACGTTTATATACTTTATCCAATATCATGGTTAATTGGAGCAATATTAATGATAGGATATATTATAAAGGCTAAACCGTTATCTATAAAATAAATTTAAAATAATAGAGGAAAATTATTTTCTCTATTATTTTTTTAAAAGAATTTATACTACAAAGAATTTATGCTATTATAATTATTTTAAAATTTTTTATTTTGTAAAAATATGTTATACTTATACTTAATAGAAATAAGTTATGAAGGAGAAAAATATGATTATAACAATATCTTTTAATCCTGCAATTGACCAAACTATAGATATAAATAATTATAAATATACTGGAATTAATAGAGTGGAACATATGGAAATAGATGCAGGTGGAAAAGGAATAAATGTAGCTAAAAATTTAAAAGTATTATCAGAAAATCCTGTAATTCTTGGATTTATAGGTGGAAGAATAGGAAATATTTTTAAAGATATGATAAATAATTTACAAATTAAAAATGATTTTACCTATATATATGGAGAAACAAGAATAAATACAAAAATAATTGAAAAAAATGGAAATATTACAGAATTAAATGGTATAGGTCCTGAAATATCATTAGATCGGATAAATGAAATGATGATAAAAATAGATAGTTATGCAACAGAAGATACATTATTTGTGTTATCTGGTAAAATATCTCAAGGAATAGAATCTGATTTATTCAAAAAAATAATAAATCTAGCTCATGAAAGAGGGGCTAAGGTTGCGATAGATTCTTCAGGAGAAATTTTAGATGATGTATTAATGGAAAAACCAGAAATATTAAAAATAAAATTAAAAGAATTAAAAAAAGTATATAAAAAAGACGATATTTCAGAAAAAGAAATTTTAGAAATTTCGAATGAATTTATAAAAAAGGGAATTAAATATGTTGTAGTTTCTATGGCAGAAAAAGGAGCGATGTTCACTACAAAAGAAGATACATATTTATGTATATCTCCAAAAGTTAAGACACATTCTACTGTTGGTGCAGGAGATGCACTTATGGCAGGATTAATTTATGGTATAGGTAATAAATTAAATTTTGAAAAGACAGCTAAACTAGCAACTGCAATGTCTGTAGGTGCTGTAATGACAATAGGAACAAAACCATCGTCAAAAGAAATGATAGAAAATTTATATTTTTCTATTGACAGTATAAAATTAAAATGATAAAGTAATTGCATAAACTTAATATTATCGTAAAATGATAGAGGCGCGATATTTATTAGTATGTACTAACTATAGCAGGGCAGCTGTTAGTATTGAAAGGAAATGTCGCCGAAGTTCAGATTTTGCACCAAAGTCTGTTCTGGGGCATCGTAAAATATGCGATGCACTGTCACAATGAGTGGAGCGCTATCTTGGTTATAAAAATAGATTCTTTTTTTATTTAGTAAAATACAGCCATAAATGCTATATTCTTTGTGATATATCATTTATGGTTTTTTTATTATTTAAAAAGGGAGGAAAGTAGAAAATGAGGAATTTTAAAAGATTATTTAGCATTTTATCGATATGCATAATGATTATAATGACAATGACAGTGGTAGTATTTGCAGAAGGGAATACAACAAGTGAATATGTACCAAGTTTATATGCAACAGCATGGGCACTAGTTCCACCAGTAGTAGCTATATCATTAGCACTTATAACAAAAGAAGTATATAGTTCATTGTTTGTAGGTATTTTAGTAGGTGGTATATTCTATGGTGGAGGTAATGTAGAGAAAACATTAACTCATGTATTAAATGACGGAATAATAAAAGTTTTATCTAATCCTTATAATGTAGGGATATTAATATTCTTAGTCATATTAGGAGCTATGGTAAGTTTAATGAATAGAGCAGGTGGATCTGCTGCATTTGGAAGATGGGCAAGTAAACATATAAAAACAAGAGTAGGAGCTCAGATAACAACAATAATATTAGGATGTTTGATATTTATAGATGATTATTTCAACTGTCTAACAGTAGGAAGTGTTATGAGACCGATAACTGATAAACACAATGTATCTAGAGCGAAATTAGCATATTTAATAGATTCAACAGCTGCACCAATTTGTATAATAGCACCTATATCATCATGGGCTGCGGCAGTAACAGGATTTGTACCAGGAGAAGATGGTTTATCAATATTTGTTCAAGCTATACCATACAATTTCTATGCATTATTTACTATTATAATGATGTTAGGAATAGTTCTTTTAAAAGTAGATTTTGGACCTATGAAAGTTCATGAAGATAATGCAAAAAAAGGTGATTTATTTACTACAGGAGCTAGACCATACGCTTATAATGAAGAAATAAAAGAAAATAATAATGGACATGTTATAGATTTAATAGTTCCAATAGCATCTCTTATAGTATTTTGTGTCATAGGTATGGTATATACAGGTGGATATTTTAGTGGTGTTAACATAGTAACAGCATTTTCAAAAGCAGATGCCTCTGTTGGCTTAGCATTAGGAAGTTTCTTTGCATTAGTTGTTACAATAATACTTTATGTTTCTAGAAAAGTTTTAACATTTAAAGAATGTATGGATTGTATACCTGAAGGATTTAAATCTATGGTACCAGCAATAATGATATTAACATTTGCGTGGACTTTAAAAGCTATGACTGATAGCTTAGGGGCAGCACCATTTGTAGAAGCTATAATGAAAGGAAATGCAAAATCATTAATGAATTTCCTACCAGCAGTTATATTTATAGTAGGTTGTTTTTTAGCATTTGCAACTGGAACATCTTGGGGTACTTTCGGAATACTTATACCAATAGTTGTTGGAGTTTTTGCAAATAATCATGAAATGATGATAATATCTATATCAGCTTGTATGGCAGGTGCTGTATGTGGAGATCACTGTTCACCAATTTCTGATACAACAATAATGGCATCAGCAGGATCACAAAGCGACCATGTAAATCACGTTTCAACACAGATACCATATGCCTCAATAGTAGCTATTATATCTTTTATAACATATATAATAGCTGGATTTACAAAAAATGTATATATATCTTTAGGACTAGGTCTTCTATCAGTAATAGGAGTATTAGCATTTATAAAAAATAGAGAAAAAGCAAATGGAACATATATAGAATAAATTTGTAAAATAAGAATATAATAAATATATTTAAAACGTTTAAAAATTTATCAATTTAAAAGTTTGGTAAATTTAAAAATAAAAATGATTCACTAACCATAAAACCAGTAGAACTTGGGAACTCTACTGGTTTTTAATTTGTAAAAATTATATAAAATGATGTATTTTATGATGATTTAAATATATAATAAAATTGAGATAAGAAAAATAAAGGGGAGAATAAGATGGAAATAAATGAATTTAATGAAATAAAAGCAAAAACTTTAAGAAAAAATCTAGAAGCAGTAGTATTTGATATGGATGGATTGATATTTAATACAGAATGGATAATTAAATATTCTTGGGATATTGTTGGAAAAGAGATGGGATTTGAAAACTTTGGTGATAATATATTTAATACATTAGGAATGAACCATAATCAAAGAAAAGAATACTTTAGAGAAAAATATGGAGAAGAATTTGAATTTGATAAATTTACGGAAAGATATAGAGAAGTTTCTTCATTATATATGGAAAAAAATGGGATACCTATAAAAAAGGGATTAAAAAATATATTAGAATACCTAAAAAATAATAAAATAAAAATGGCTGTAGCTACATCATCAAGTAGAGCATTTGCAATGGATAAAATAAAAAAAGTTGGTATAGAAAAATATTTTGATATTATAATATGTGGAGATATGGTTACAAAATCTAAACCAGATCCACAAATATATATAAAAGCATGTGATGAGTTAAAGGTAAACTATAATAATTGTATAGCATTTGAAGATTCTCCAAAAGGAATAATTGCAGCTGATTTAGCTGGAATGAATCCTATAATGATTCCTGATTTAATAAAAAATGCACCTAGTGAAGTAGAAGAAATATTATTAGCTAAGTTTGAAAGTTCAGATGAGGCCATAGATTTTATAGAAAATAAAATAATATAAAAAATATAAAAAGGACTAAATTAGATTTTAATTTAAGTCCTTTTATTAATTTTAATCAAACGGATATTATTATAAAATTATTTTTTTTCGTCTTGTCCATATAAAAACATAGGTACAGAATTAAATATATGCTTATCACCAACGACAAGAAGAGTATCACCCTCCATAAATTCTATATAAGGTCCAGGTGATATTATAAGCTCATCATCTCTTTTTATAGCAACAATTGTACCTCCAGTATTTTGCCAAAATTTAGTTTTACCAGCATCTTGGCCAATATACTTACATTCTTTTGTAAGAACAAACTGTGCAGGTACAAGAGGATTTATAATTTCTAGTCTATTAGAATAATCCAAAATCTTATTTATAGTATCTAATATATTATCTTCAATTTTTGATTTTGCATCTAAAAGATCATATAAATCTGATTTATATGATGATATATTAGTAAGATCTTGATATTTTTTTATAAAAGAAGATGCTTTAGTAGATGAAAGTACTATAACACCTTTTCCTTTAATACTTTTAACAACTCCAATGTCTTCAAGTATTTTAACTGAACGTCTAACCGTTTCTGGAGAGACATTATATTTACCAGCTAAAACAGAACGTCCGTATAAAATCGAATTTTCTTCTATTTCACCAGTATATATCTTATTAGCTATATCAAGTGCTATTTTTTGATATATAGGCATTGTATAATTGGTATCCATTAAATCACCTACTTTAATTAATTATAATACTTCTATTTTATAATATTTTAACATACTTGTCGAGCTATGTAAAATTTTAAAAAAATAGAAATTTATTAAAATAAAATTTCCTTTAAATATAAAAAATAAAAAGCAATTTAAATGAACTTAAAATATTCAAATAAATCGCTTTTATTAACAAGATTATTTTTCTGCTGCAACAACGCTCATTTCAACAAGAAGATGTTCTCTAGCTAATCTAGCTTCAACACATGCTCTTGCTGGTTCATGACCTTCTTCAACCCAAGCATCCCATACAGAGTTCATTTTTTCAAAGTCTTTCATATCTCTTAAGTATATAGTAACAGAAAGTATATTTTTCTTATCAGAACCATAATTTTCTAATAAATCTTCAACTTTAGCAAGAACACCTTTAGTTTGTTCTATTATATCTCCTTCTGCACAAGTCTGACCACATAAATAAATAGTATTGGCATGTTTAACAACTCTACTCATTCTACCTGTTCCTTCGAATCTTTCAATTGTCATAAATCGTCCTCCTTAAATTTAATACGCTATAAAATTATAATATATATTTAAAAAATAATCTAGTATGAATATAAATTTTAATAAAATTTAGTAAATATAAAAATCTATTTAAGCTAGTTTTAAAATAATATAAACTTAGAGAATGAGTATTTTTAGAGGAATTTAATAAATAAAAAAATAAAAATTTAAAAAAATAAATTTTAAATGAAAACGATATATATAATGGATTGCTTATATTTCAACATTTATACTAACTTGACAGCTAATTATAATAAATATAAACTAATAAAGAAAGAAATATTTAATAATAACTAAATATATTAAAATTTAATTTTAAAAAGGAGGTAATTATGAAATCAAATAGATTAAAAGGGATATTTTTTATAATTTTATCTGCAGCAGGATTTGCAGGAATGTCTGCCTTTGTTAAACTAGCTGGAGATTTACCGAGTTTTCAGAAGGTATTTTTTAGAAATCTCATTTCAACAATAATAGCATTATATCTTATCATAAAACATAAAGGAAGTTTTGTAGGTAAAAAAGAAAATAGAAAGCTATTATTATGGAGATCAATATTTGGAACATTGGGAGTTATATTTAATTTTTATGCTATAGATAAACTTATACTATCTGATGCAAATATGTTAAATAAAATAAGTCCTTTCTTAGTAGTAATTTTGAGTGCAATTTTCTTAAAAGAAAAAATCAATTCAAAGCAAGTTTCTATGATAATAATAGCATTTATTGGAGCGTTATTTATTATTAAACCAACATTTAGTATACAAATAATACCTTATATAGCAGGCATATTAGGTGCAATGTTTGCAGCATCAGCATATACTTGTCTTAGAGCTATTGGAGGAAAAGAAGATTACTATACAATAGTATTTTTCTTCTCAGTATTTTCTATGATTTCTATATTGCCTATAGTAATAATGGTATATGAACCAATAACAATAACTCAATTTATATATATGATTTTAGCAGGTATTTTTGCTAGTATAGGACAGTTTGGAGTAACTTTAGCATATAGATATGCACCAGCAAAAGAAATATCGATATTTGATTATACTAATATTATATTCTCAGCTATATTGAGTATATTTATTTTTGGAGTTTATCCAGATAAATGGAGTATAGTAGGATATTTTATAATATTCACAGCAGCGTTATATATGTTTATATATAATAAAAAATTAGATTCATCGGAAAAAATTAGTGATAATTAATATTGATAGTATAGATAAAAATATATAAATAAAACATTAAGTCGTCAAAAATTATTGACGACTTTTTTGTATAGAAAATTATAAAATTTAGATAGATTATTTTTATATATGGAAGATAGATTTATTATTTTATATAAATTTTTAATATATAAAAAATTTTGAAAAATATTAACATAAGTAGTAAAAATGGATTATAATATAATAGGGTAAAAGAAAAAAGATTTATAAATTTAATATTTAAGTTGGGAGATGGGAAAATGGGAAAATATGATTTCGACAAATATGTAGAAAGAAGAAATACAAACTGTATAAAATGGGATAATTTAGATAAGTCATTTCCAAGAGCAAAGGAAGACTCAATACCTATGTGGGTTGCAGATATGGATTTTGAAGTAGCAGAACCTATAATTAAATCTATACACAATGTAGCAGATAGGAAAATATTTGGATATAGTACAAGAGAGATAGATAGATTTTATAATGCTATTTTGAATTGGTACAAAAGAAGATTTGATTGGGAACTAGAAAAAGAATCTATTATGTTTAGTGGAGGTGTAGTTCCAGCAATATCTATACTTATAAGATTATTAACAAATGAAAATGATGGAGTAATAATACAAAGACCTGTTTATTATCCTTTTACAAATAAAATAAAAGAAAATAATAGAAAAGTTATAAATAATCCTCTTATATATAAAGAAGGAAAATATTCAATGGACTTTGAAGATTTAGAAGAAAAAGCATCTAATCCAAATAATAAGCTTATGATACTTTGTTCTCCTCATAATCCAGTTGGTAGAGTTTGGAAAGAAGAAGAATTAAAAAAGGTTGTTGAAATATGCAAAAAAAATAATGTTTTTATAATAGCAGATGAAATACATAATGACTTAATAAGAAAAGGTAATAAACATATAAATTTACAAAAATTGTGTCCAGAGTATAAAGAAAATATAGTTACTTGTTTAGCTCCAAGTAAAACATTTAATCTTGCTGGAATGCAAATGTCTAATATAATAATAAATACTAACGAACTTAGAGAAAAATGGTTAGAAGAAGTTTCAAGATGTGCAGCTCAAAGTAATCCAAATCCATTTTCAATAGAAGCAATAATAGCAGCATATGATGAAAGTGAAGATTGGTTGAATGAATTAAATGAATATTTAGATTCTAATGTAGAGTTTGTAAAAGATTTTGTAAAAAGAAAACTTCCTAAAATAAAAGTAATACCTACAGAAGGAACATATTTAATGTGGTTAGATTTTAATGAATATGGAATTTCTGCTGAAGAACTTGAAACAAAAATGCTTGAAGAAGCAGGACTTATTTTTGATGAAGGAACAATGTTTGGAGAAGAAGGAAGCGGTTTTGAAAGAATAAATATCGCTTGTTCTAGAAAAGTAATAGAAGAATGTATGAATAGGATATATAAAGTATTTAAAAATATGTAATTTTTTATAGTATATGATTTTATAGTATATGAAAATATTTAATAATTAGGACAAGGCGAGAAAATGGAAACAATAAAAGTAATAAAAAAATTAAATAGAAATATGAGAATGTTTCTAATAGTAAATTTAATAGAATGTTTTGTAATGGGAGTATTTAATACATTTGTAGGCATCTATTTAAAAGAAATAGGATATGGAGAACATTTTGTAGGATATGTGTTATCGATAAATACTTTAGTTATTGCATTTGGTTCTGTATTTAGTGCTTATTTTTTAGAAAAAATAGGTAGAAGATATAGTTTCATGATGGGATTTTTATTTACTGCACTAGGCAGTATAGGAATAATATTTGTAAAAAGTAAAATATTAATACTTATAATGTCTACATTAGTAGGATTTGGACTTAGTGTAAGAGCAACAGCTGAAGGTATGTTTATAACAGAAAATACTGAAGAAGAGGATAGAGTTGCTGTATTTAGCCTTAGTTATGTAATATATAATATGGGATACGTACTAGCTACATTTTTAGGGGGATTAATATCTTCTTTTATGGCACATTATATTGATTCAAAAACAGCAGTTCAGATAATATTTCTAATTTCTACTGGAATGTCATTATTAGCAATAGTACCAATAGCTTTAATGAAAGATCCTAAAAATCATATTCCGAGAGATATGAAAGGGTGTATGAAGGCATATAAAAATATTATGAAAAAAAATGTTATAGCTTTTATGATATATTATGCAATAATAGGTATAGGAGCAGGATTAGTCGTTCCATTTTTTAGTATTTATCTAAAGTATAGTATGAATATAAGCGATGCCATAGTTGGAACAATACTATCAATATCTCAATTCGGATGTATAATCGGTGGAATGATAATACCATTTATAGTATCAAAAGTTGGTAGAGCAAGAACAGTAATATTATGTCAATTAGTATCAATACCATTTTTATTATCAATTATGTTTCCACAAGGAATAATAATGATAACAATAGCATTTTTTATGAGAAATGGTCTTATGAATATGGCTACACCAGTAATACAAAATCTAGAGATGGAATTAATAGAAGAAGATGAAAGAACTAATTTAAGTAGTTTAGCAGCTGTTGTACAGAATTTAAGTCGTGCAATAGGTATAACTATAGGTGGTTTTTTAATGGAACAAATGTCTTATAATACACCGTACTTTGTAACAGTATTACTTTATATAGTAGGTGTACTTATATTTAGAGTAATTTATAAAAATGATTTAATATCAACAAGAAAAATAAATACTTCTAAAAAATAATGTATTAAAAATGTAAAATCTAGTAAAATTTTAAAAATAAAAGGGCTTAACATATTATTTAATAATTATATATGTATATAATTATAATATGATAGCCCTTTTTATTTAATATAGAAACTTTAATATATATCTTATATAAATATTTTTAAATAATCAGAATAACCTTCTTCTTCTAAATTTTCCTTAGGAATAAATTTAAGTGCAGCAGAATTTATACAATATCTAAGACCACCAAGATTTTTAGGACCATCATTAAATACATGACCTAAATGAGAATTTGATAATCTACTTCTAACCTCAGTTCTAATCATACCCATTGAAAAATCAGTTCTTTCTAGCAAAGCGTTCTTTTCTATAGGCTTTGAAAAACTTGGCCAACCGCAATCACATTCAAATTTATCTTTTGACGAAAATAAAGCTTCTCCACCAACAACATCTACATAAATACCATCTTCAAAATGATTAAAATATTCATTTTCAAAAGGACATTCAGTCATATCATTCTGAGTTACTTCAAATTCTATATCTGAAAGTTTATTTTTCAATTCTTCTCTATCAGGTCTACTTCCATCCCAAAAAGCTTTAACAAAATTATATCTTCCAGAATTTTTATAATATGAATTATAATGAAGAGGTTGTTTTTTATAATAGTCTTGATGCTCTATTTCAGCAGGGTAGAATACAGTAGCATCTAATATTTCAACAACAATTGGATCTGAAAATCTTTTACTTTCATTTAAGTCTTTTTTTGATTCCTCAGCTATATTTTTTTGTTCATCATCGTGAACAAATATTGCAGGTCGATACTGTGTTCCCCTATCTACAAATTGGCCATTTGCATCAGTTGGATTTATTTGTTTCCAAAAAACTTCTAAAATATCCTTATAATTTATTAAATCATCATCATATGTTATCTCAATAGCTTCATAGTGTCCTGTTGTACCACTACAAACTTCCCTATAAGTAGGATTTTCTTTTTCTCCACCAGTATATCCAGATACAATCTCTAAAATACCATCATATTTAGAAAATGGTTTTACCATACACCAAAAACAACCACCAGCAAATGTAGCTTTTTTTATCATATATAACACATCCTTTATTTTTAAATTTGTATTAAGTATTTTATTCTAACTTATCTTCTTGATAACCTATATTCCCAATGAAAATGATTTTTAAACATAAAACTTCATAAATATAATAACTTTCTTCAATAATATATGTTTTGAATTTAAAATAAATGATATAATAAAATAAAAAGACAGAATAATAAAAAAATTATACTAAAAGAAAGAGATGTGTTATGGAAAAATTATATTATACAGATAGATATAAAAAAGAATTTTTTGCAAAAGTGGAAAAAATACAAAAAAGAGAAGATGTTTATTTAGTAGAATTGGATAAAACAGCATTTTTCCCTGGAGGGGGAGGTCAATTTTCTGATAGAGGGATGATTGATGGAAAAGAAGTTATAGATATGATAGAAGAAGATGGAAGAATATATCATGTAATGAAAGAAAAATTGACAAAAAAAGAAGTAAAAGGTGTTATAGATTGGGATAGAAGAGAAGATGGTATGCATCAGCATTTTGGACAACATGTACTTTCAGGATGTTTTTATACTAAATATCATAAAAATACATGTGGCTTTCATTTAGGAGAAGAGATAAGTACAGTAGATATAGAAGGAGATCTAACAGAAGAACAAATAATATATATAGAAAAAATGGCAAATGATATAATTAAACAAAATATTCATGTAGAAATATTTGTCCCATCAAAAGATGAACTAAAAGAAACATGGACTAGAAGAAAATTACCAGATACAGCAGAAGAAATAAGAATTGTAAAAATAGGTGACTTAGATACAAATGCTTGTTGTGGATGTCATCCAGAATATACAGGTGAGTTAAAATTATTAAAAATAAAGAGAACTGAAAAAAGTAGAAATGCTACTAGAGTAGAGTTTTTAGCAGGAACTAGAGCAATTGAATATGTTTTAAAAAGAGATAAT
The DNA here is from genome assembly GCF_029264495.1 of Peptacetobacter sp. Classification (GTDB taxonomy): domain Bacteria; phylum Bacillota; class Clostridia; order Peptostreptococcales; family Peptostreptococcaceae; genus Peptacetobacter. The sequence continues at coordinate 45,041 of NZ_JARIBH010000076.1, read as the reverse complement.
GTAATGTCTAAAATTTGTAAACACTTAAGCTGTAACGAAGAAAATATAGAAAAATGTATATTAAATATTGAAAACAATCTCGATGATATTATTCATCAAAGAAATATATTGGAAGAGGAGCTTTTGAATTATAAAATAGACAAGTTATTAAAAAATTCAAATAAAATAGGAAATATTGAAATAATAAAACATATATTCAAAGATAAAGATGCTAAATATCTCAATAAAATAGTAAAAAAATTAACAGAAAAGAAAAACATAATCATTATGCTATTTAATACAACTACTGATAAAGTAAATGTTGTATTTGCATACAATAAAGGAATGGAAGGACCAGATTTGAATAAAATTTTACAAAAAAATATAAATATATTAGATGGAAAAGGTGGAGGAAATAAATATTTAACTCAAGGTGCAGGAAAAAATAACAATAGACTAGATGAATTTATTGAAAAATCTTATAAAAGTATATTAAATTATTTTGAATAAATTTATATGGAGGATAGAAAAATGAAAGATATAACAACAATAATGTATGTATTTTTAGGTATAGATGTTTTTGCATTACTAATAATGTTTTTGATGAAGAAGTTCAGTTCAAATAAAATAGTATTTAATGCAATAGGGCTTTATATGTTTGTTTTATGTGTACTATTATTTTCAGTAGTTCCAAACTCTAATATGGTATTAAAAATAATAGCAACATTAGTATTTATTCCAGGTGTAGCATCATTTGTATTTAGAGAAAAAGATTTTCCAAAAGCAAGAATTTTAATGTCAATAGCAATAATATTATCTACAATTGGATTATTTATAGTCAGTTAAAAATTTAACAGAATATAAAAAAGAGCTTATAAGCTCTTTTTTTATATAAATTTTAAGATAAACAAGATAAATATAAGCACTAAAAGAAATATATATATTTTTTTTATAATACTCTTTTTAGAATCAAATTCTTTATTATAAAATTTTTTCTTATAATTATTAACAAGATGCCTATTTTTAGCTTTCTTAAAATCTACAACTTTATCTTCCTTTTCAGCTATTTTTTTGCCTGTGAACTGATTAACTGTCATAGATTCCTTTAAATTAATTTTATCATGATTTAATTTTTTATCTTTTGAATGAAAATCTACTATTTTTGATTCAAAATTCTTTTTCATATAGACCTCCAAAACTTAAATTAAAGTATATATCATACTTTAAAACTTTTTTTAAAATATATCAATAATTTATATTAAAAAAATAAAATATAATCTATTCATGAGAAATTAATAAAAAAAGTTATAAAAATAGAACAAAAAAGATTACATATCGAACGTATGTATGGTATAATATAATCAACAAAAGGAACAGATGTTCTATATGATTTATGATGTATAGTATAAATATTAATATAGACAAATTTAATAGGAGTGAATTTTTATGAAAAGAGAAAGAACTATAAGAGAAATAACTTTTTTAAATTTAGAACATGGTGAAGTAACTTTATATGAATTAAATGAAATATATAAACAATTAGGATTTTATTTTGAAGTCAAAAGAGGTGTATTTAAAGGAATGAAAAAAGAAAAAATCCATTAAAAATAAAGATGTAACTAGACTGTCACGTTAAAATTTATGTGGCAGTTTTTTTATATTATACTTAAATATAGGTTATATTGTAGATAAAGTATCAAGATGTTATAATGCTAGTATAAAAATATTTTCTATTTAAGGAAAATTAATAAAAAAATAGATAAATATTAAAGGAGAAAAATATGAGTGATTTTTGGAATAGCATTAAATACATAGAATTTATTGATAGTCTTAAAGAAAATTCTGATGAGAAATATAGAGAATTTACACTAAATTTAAATCCAAATAAAGAGAAAATTATAGGTATAAGGTTGCCGAATTTAAAAAAGGAAGCTAAGAATATATCAAATGGAGATTGGAAAACTTTTTTAGAAGTATCATATAAAAATGATCAAGGATATATAGAAGAAGAGTTTTTAAGAGGATTTGTAATATCAAATATCAACGATTGTGATATAGAAGAAATTATAGATTATATAGATGATTTTATAGGAGGTATAGATTGTTGGTCTGTAAATGATTCTCTATGTTCTTCTCTTAAAATTACTAAAAAATATAAAGATAGGATGTATAGATTCATATTAGATAATTTAAAATCTAAAAATCCGTGGAGAAAGAGATTTTCTATAGTCATGCTTTTAGATTATTATATTTCAAGCGAATATTTAAATGATATTTTCAATATTTGTGATACTGTAAAAGATGATGAATACTATTATAAGATGGCGGTTGCTTGGCTATTATCTATATGTTTTGTTAAGTTTAGAGAAGAAACTTTAGCATATTTTAGAGATTGTAATCTAGATGATTTTACATATAATAAAGCTATTCAAAAAACAAGAGAATCCCTTAGAGTAAGCAAAGAAGATAAATATATGTTAAAAAATATGAAAAGAATATAAAAATATGAGATAGAAGCGAGGAAAAAGATGGTAAGTAAAAAGAAAAAAGTAAACGAAAGCGAAGAGCAAGTGTCTTTTTCATCTATAGAGAAATTAGAAACAAAAAACAATGAAAAAGAAGTTAAAACTAAAACAAGAAAAAGAAGTACGTCTTCTAAAAAATTAGAAAATAAAGAAGAAAATAACGCTAAAGAGCTAAAAAAAGAAGATAATGGTACAGTCAAAAAAACAAGAAAAAAGAAATCAGCTTCAAAAGAGGACGTGAATGAAAATAAAATCAGTACAAACAATAAAGCTACAAATAAAACAAGTTCTAAAACTAGTACCACTAAGAAAAAAGCAGCTCCTAAAAAAGATAGAAAAATAAATATTTCTCAGGAAGATATGGATAAATTGTGTGAGGTTTATGATTGGTATTTAAGTGTAAAAGATACAATAAGTTATAATGCAGCTACAGAGAAATCTGAAAATAAGGAATTTATAATAGAAGAAAAAAATATTAAGGATACAAAGAGAGCTTCTATAAATGTAGATAGACAAGTTTGGGAAGATTTTGATGTTATCTGTAGTAATTTAGGCTTTAAAAAAAATGAAGTATTAACTCAGATTATAAAAGATTTTTTAAGAGAGCATAGAAATTTATTCTAAAATAAAAATAAATTAATTATAATAATGAACAAAAGGATGAGAAAATATGAAAATTTTAGCAGTAGAGGATAACAAAACTCTTTTAGATAGTATAGTAGAAGAATTATCTAAACATTTTGATGTAGAAAAATGTGAAGATGGAGATGAAGCATTATATATGATAGAACAGGGTATATACGATTTAGTAATACTTGATATTATGCTTCCTGGAATGAATGGAATGGAAATATTAAAAAGTATTAGAAAGGATGGAATGGATATTCCTGTACTTATACTTACGGCCAAAGAATCTCTTGATGATAAAGTGGAAGCTTTTGGCATTGGTGCAAATGATTATCTTACAAAGCCTTTTTATATGGAGGAACTTGTTGCAAGAGTTTATGCTATTCTTAGAACAAATGGAAAACTTACTGAAAAAACAGGTCTTCAATTTAAAGATATGTATATAGATACATCTGAAAAAAGAGTATATATTAAAGATGAAGAAATAACTTTACAAAATAAACAATATAATCTTTTAGAATATTTTGTGATAAATAGAGGTGCAATTTTACTTAAAGAACAAATATATGACAGAATATGGGGTATAGATTCTGATGCTACAATAGAAATAGTAGAGGTATATGTAAGTAATTTAAGAAAAAAACTTAGCAAATTTGGGTACGATAAATATATAAAAACAAAAAGAAAAGTAGGTTATATTTTCGATGAAGATAAATAAGGATGTTTTTGTAAAGACAAAGAAAAAGTTGCTAAAAATGAATATGATTGTTGTTATGTGCTTTTTAGGGATACTTTTAACTTTTACTATGTTTTATTTTAGTTATATAACATACAATAATATAGATAGAGAATTAGGTAGAGAATTTAAATACATTCTATCCCAGTTGGGAAATGAAAGATACGAACCAATAAAATTGTTAGATCCTAAAGATATGGTATATATTTATGAAAATGATAGAATAAAGTATTATACAGAAAATGATTATTTTGATAAATTACTTCCAGAAAAAAATTTTGAAGATAAGCAAGTATTTACAAAGTTTATAGAAAAAGGACATGTTTTTAGAGAATTAAATATAAACGTTTCAGATTATCATATACAAATAATCAGAAATATAGATTCAGAAATATTCTCTGTTTCAAAATTAATATCTATTTTATTATTTATAGGGATAGTATCTTTAATTTTTATATATATAATTTCTTTATATTTAACAAAAAAAGCACTTATACCTATTGAAACTGCTTGGAAAAATCAAGCAAAATTCATTCAAGATGCATCACATGAACTTAGAACACCAATTACAATAGTATCTTCTAAGTTAGAATTATTACTTAAAAGTCCTGAAAATACTATTGAAGATGAAGCAGAAACAATAGCAATTGCTATGAAAGAAACTAGAAGATTAAAGAAAATGGTAAATGACTTATTATCTCTTACAAAAGAAGATGGAATAGTCCAATTAAACAAAGAAATCTTTAATTTAAAAGATATTTTAGATGAGATACAAGAAGATTATTTTGATATTGCAGAATATCAAGAAAAAGAATTTTCTTGTAAAATATTATCTAAAAATACATATATATATAATGATAAAAGTAAATTTAAACAAATTCTAAGAATATTTATAGATAATGCATTTAAATATACTAATTCAGGAGATAGTATAAATATCAAAATAGAAGATGACAAAAATTTAGAAAATACTTTAAAAATTTCTGTAAATGATACAGGAATAGGAATTTTAAGCGAAGACATACCTAATATATTTGATAGATTTTTTAGAAGTGATAATGTAAGAAGTAAAGATATAGACGGTTCAGGAATAGGCCTTTCTATAGCAGATATAATGTCTAAAAATATAGGAGTTGATATAGGGGTAGAGTCTGAGTATAAAAAAGGAAGTAGTTTCTTTATAAAAGTGAAAAAGGAAGATTTAAAAAATAAAAATAAAATAAAAAAATAAAAATGTTAGAAGACAAAAATACTGGGTATAAAATGAGTATCGAAAAGATAATAGTAAAATACTAAATAATTAAATATCCGGAGGAAGAAAAAATGGCAAAAGTTATAAATACATCAGAATTTAAAAATATAGTAGAAAATGGAAATGGAGTAGCAGTAGTAGATTTCTTTGCTACTTGGTGTGGACCTTGTAAGATGTTAGCACCAATATTTGCAGAAGCAGGAGAAGAAATGAAGGAAGATGCAAATTTCTATAAATTAGATATAGATCAAAGTTTAGAAATAGCACAACAGTTTAATGTATCTTCAGTTCCAACTATTATAGTATTTAAAGATGGAAAGGCAGTAGATCAAATAGTTGGATTTATGCCAAAAGATAGATTAATAGAAAGAGTAAAAAATAATTTATAAGATTATATAAAAAATACTTATAATTTATAGACTTAGGTGAAAGATAAGTTGATTCCATTTTTCAATATTTATATATTATTTGGAAGAGACTTATCTTTAAATTTATATAAATAAAATAAATAGGTTGAGGATAAATAATATGAGATATGATATAGCAATAATAGGAAGTGGTCCTGCTGCACTATCAGCAGCGATAAATGCAAAAATAAGAAATAAAAATATAATAATATTTGGTTCAAAAAATTTAAGTAATAAACTTATAAAAGCTCCAGTAGTAGATAACTACTTAGGATTAGCACATATAACAGGAAAAGATTTGATGCAAAGTTTTAAAGAGCATATAGAAAAAATGGGTCTTGAAATAGTTAATAAAAAAATTAATAACATATATTCTATGGGCGATTATTTTGCTTTGATGTCAGGACAGGAGATGTTTGAAGCGACTACTGTAATTCTTGGAACAGGAGTTGAATTTACAAGAGCTATGGTAGGAGAAGAAGAATTTCTAGGCAAAGGAGTTGGGTATTGTGCTACTTGTGATGCACCTCTTTATAAAGGGAAAAAAGTGGCTATAATAGGACATACTCCTGATGCTGAAGAAGAAGCAAATTATATAAATGAAATAGCTGAGAAAACTTACTATATACCTTTATATAATCTAAAAAATTCTTCTGAAATAGATGGATTAGATAAAAATATAGAAATTATATCATCTAGACCTACAAAAATAGAAGGTAATGAACAACATGTAAATAAATTAGTATTTAAAGAAGAATCTATAGATATTGATGGAGTATTTATACTAAAAGACAGTGTATCACCCAAAGAATTAGTTCCCGGATTAGATACAGAAGGAGCTCATATAAAAGTAAATCGAGATATGAGCACTAATATATTGGGCTGCTTTGCTGCTGGAGATTGTACTGGAAAGCCATATCAGTTTATGAAGGCAGCGGGAGAAGGTCAAGTAGCAGGTCTTAGTGCAGTTTCATATTTAGATAAGATAAAAAAGAATAACTAAAAATATAATTTTATACTGTAACTAAAAGTTATAATTAGTAAAATAAATGATTAAAACAATAAATTTATATTAAAAATAAAAAATTATAATATTGTATATAATATTTTAATGAAATATATAATATAATAATATTAAAAATAGTAATTAAAGGAAGAGGAGAGTTTAATATGAAAATATGTTTCCCAGTAAAAGAAAATAATGGTTTAGAAAGTATGCTATATGGTCATTTTGGAACAGCACCAATATTTATAGTTTGTGATACAGAAAATGATAGTGTAGAAGTAGTTGAAAATGGGCATCTAGATCCATTAACAGGAAAACATCCAGAAGGTGGGTGTAATCCAATAAAAGCACTTAATGGAGCAGTAGTTGATGTTGTTGTAGTTGCTGGAATAGGAAAAGGAGCTATGAGTAAATTAGGAGATGCAGGTATAAGTGTATATCAAGGAAATGCAACTCTTAATGTAGGAGAAAACTTAAAACTTATTAAAGATAAAAAATTAATATTATTTGATATAAATAACACTTGTTTACATCATCATTAATAATATCTAAATAAAAAAGTCCTCATAATTAATGAGGACTTTTTTTATATTAATTTAAAGTTCTTTTGCATTTTTTTCTATTGTATCAACAGTTGAGCTAATATCATCTAACTCTCTATTTAAAGTATCCATATCGCTTCCTTCAACATTGTAGTTTAAGAATAGATATTCAATACAATCTGTCATTTTATTGACTTTATTTGTTATTTCTAAGAATTTATTGAAGTTACTACTATTTCTTGCATTTTTGAATTTTTTTAAGTCTTTAGTAATAAATGTAACAACTTCTATCTCAGTTTCAAAAACTCCTTCTGAAATTGGATAAGGGTTTATTCTCTGAAGAAAATATTTACCTTTTTTGTTTATATTGTAGCAATAAGAAACTTGAAGATTTTCATCGATATCAAATTCTATAAAGTATAATATACCTCTAACCTTTTTAATTTCTGTTGCTCCAAGTTGTCTAAGTAAAAGCTCGATTGAATCGGCTTCAAAAGTATTTAAATCCATATAAATCACTACTCCTTTAATAATATTATACAACAATAATTATTCTTTTAACAATAATAAATTTTAATTTATATATTTTAATTTATTAGAATACTATTAGAAGATATACTGTAGATATTAAAACTGATAATATCATTAAAGGGAATCCTATTTTTAAGAAATATCCAAAAGATATAGGATGTCCATGTTTTTCACTAACACCAGCAAGAACAACATTTGCTGAAGCTCCTATAAGTGAACCATTACCACCAAGACAAGCACCTAAAGAAGTTGCCCACCAAAGAGGAGTTACATCTATACCATTAGCTTGCATAGTAAGTATTAAAGGTATAAGAGTTGCAACAAAAGGTATATTATCAAGGAATGATGAAATTATAGCTGATAACCATAATATTATCATTGTAGTTGCTACAAGATGACCTTCAGTAGCATTTATTATTAATTCAGCAAGTGAGCCTATAACTCCTGATTCCACTAATCCTCCAACAACTATAAATAATCCAACGAAGAAGAATATAGTAGACCATTCTACACTTGCAAATATATCATCTACATCTTGTTTACCGATTAAAAGCATTATAACAGCACTTGTTATTGCAACAACACAAGATTCTATTCCTAAATTAGAATGGAAAACAAATCCTACTAATGTAAATAATATCATTACTATACTTTTTTTAAGAAGAGCTTTATCTTGTATTGATTTTTTTTCATCAAGTTCCATTATACTCTGTTTTGCTTCATCAGATACAATAAGTTTTTTACCGTATATAAATTTAAAACATACTATAGTTACAAATAATATAACAACAACTACAGGTCCTAAATGTACAACGAAATCTAAGAAACTAAGTCCAGCGGCACTACCAATCATTATGTTTGGTGGATCCCCAACAAGTGTAGCAGTACCACCTATATTAGAAGCTAATATCTGTGTCATTAAGAATGGTATTGGATTTACTCCAAGAAGTTGAGTTACAACTATAGTCATCGGACCAATAAGTAATACTGTTGTAACATTGTCTAAAACAGCTGAAAGAACTGCTGTTACAATCATGAAATAAACCATTATTTTCCAAGGATCACCCTTAGTTTTTTTTGCTGTCCATATTGCTATGTACTCAAATAGTCCAGAGTTTTTTATTACTGATACGAAAAGCATCATACCAATAAGAACACCAATTGTATTAAAGTCAACATGTTTAAGTCCTGCATCAAATGTAAGTATACCTGTTAATATCATTAAAATAGCACCAGATAGAGCAACTACCGTTCTATTTATCTTTTCTGATATTATAGCAGCCATTACACATACAAAGATAAGGATTGCAAGTATTTGTTGAAAATTCATATTATAAATCCTCCTGTGTATAAAATTTTATTAATAAATGATTAAGTTAAAATTTCTAGTTATTTTGAGTAACTATTTTGTATTCTGTGCACATCACAGAACAGTGTCTATAATAGTACTTTTTAAAGGATAATTCAATAGATTTTATTAATAAATATTTTTTAAACAAAGAAAGTAATTTCCTGTTAAAACTTTAATAAATAAGGAAACAATGTTTTGATATTTGAATACTTTACAAGTTATTGTGCAATTTATTTAAAAATAACACAAATGAATTAAATAGACACTTAATATTCAAAAAAATATTGAAAATAATAAAAAAATCATTTATAATCAGTATAAATGATTTAGAAAAATATTATTCTTTCAATTATTTTAAAATTTGGAAAAAGTTTATAATTTTAATAATAATAAAAAAAAGAAAATATATAATAAGGAGGAAAATGATGAAATCTATATTTAATTTATTTTATTCTACAGTTACATTATTAAATAATTATTTATGGTCTTATATCTTAATTGTTATGTTAGTTGTTTTAGGAATTTACTTCACAATTAAAACAAATTTTGTACAGTTTAGATATTTTAAAGAGATGTTTAGGTTATTAACAGATGGAGATGCAAATAAAAATGCTAAAAAAGAAGGGAAAGTTTCATCTTTCCAAGCTTTCTGTATAAGTACATCTTCAAGAGTTGGTACAGGAAATATAGCTGGGATAGCACTTGCTATAGCAGGAGGAGGTCCTGGTGCAATATTTTGGATGTGGGTGATGGCTTTGATCGGTTCAGCATCTAGCTTTGTTGAAAGTACGCTAGCACAGATATACAAAGTGAAAAATGGAACTGCATATAAAGGAGGCCCAGCTTACTATATTGAACAAGGATTAAATCTTAGATGGCTAGGAGTAATATTTACAATATTAATAAGCATAACTTACGGATTTGTATTTAATTCAGTACAATCTAATACTTTATCATTAGCTTTAAGTAATGTATTTAATACGAAACACATGGTTATTGGTATTATATTAGCTATACTTACAGGATTAGTAATATTTGGAGGAGTACATAGAATTGCAAAAGTTTCAGAAGTTATAGTGCCAGTTTTTGCAGGTATGTATATACTAGTAGCAATTGGTATAACTTTAATAAATATAGATAAATTTCCAGCGCTTATAACTGATATAGTATCAAGTGCATTTAAACCTAGACAAATGATAATGGGTACAAGTGCAGGATTTATGACTGTTCTTTTAACAGGAGTAAAAAGAGGATTATTTTCAAATGAAGCGGGTATGGGTTCTGCTCCTAATGCAGCTGCCACAGCAGAAGTTTCTCATCCAGTAAAACAAGGTCTAATACAGACATTAGGTGTATTTACTGATACTATAATTATTTGTTCTTGCACAGCATTTATGGTATTACTTTACAATGGATATGGTTCAAGTGCTAATGAAGGTATAGCTTTAGCACAAGAAGCACTTACTGCTCATATAGGCCCAATCGGTGGAATTTTCCTTGCTATTTGTATATTCTTATTTGCTTTTAGTTCAATTGTAGGAAATTACTACTATGGCGAATCAAATATACAATTTATAACAGAAAAAAAATCAGCTTTAAATGTATATAGAATATTAGTTTGTGCAATGGTATTTTTTGGTTCAATTGCAAAACTTCAAGTTGTATGGGATTTAGCAGATTTATTTATGGCATTAATGGCGATTATAAATATGATTGTTATAGCAAAATTAGGTAAATTTGCATATATAGCTTTAGAGGATTATACAAAACAGAAAAAATCTGGAATTAAAGATCCTAAGTTTTTTGTAGATGGAATAGATGGACTTGAAAATGTAGAATACTGGCATAAAGAAAAATAGTGATTACATATTATATTTAAAATATCTTAAAATCTATAAAAGATAAAAGGTATAAATATAAAAAGTTTGTATAAACTAAATTAATGTGCTATACTGAAATTAACTAAAAAAGATTTAATAATAAATAAAATGCTAGGGGCGCTGAAATATGGTCAGCTGAGAGAGAAAGCCAAAAACTTACAAACCCTAAACACCTGATCAAGATAATGCTTGCGAAGGGAAGCTGATATATAATTTTTAAAAACAAAAGTAATCTATATTATAATAATTAATTAGGATACTAAGTTAATAGAGAGAATATGAAAGTGCTTTCCTTCAGGGGTTGCACTTTTTTTATTGGAATTTTTAAATTTAAGTTTATTAAATGAAAGAAAAGTCTTTCTAGAAAATGGAGGTATCTATATGAATTATACTACACAGCTTGATGCAGCTAAAAAAGGCATAATAACGAAAGAAATGGAAACTGTTGCTGCAAAAGAAATGATGGATGTAGAAGAATTAAGAGAGTTAATAGCAGAAGGAAAAGTTGTTATTCCAGCTAATAAAAATCATAAATCTCTTAGTGCAGAAGGTATAGGAAAAGGATTAAGAACAAAAATAAATGTAAATCTTGGTATATCAAGAGACTGTAAAGATATAGATAAAGAATTAGAAAAAGTCAAAACTGCTATAGAAATGAAAGCAGAAGCGATAATGGATCTTAGTAATTATGGAAAAACTAGAGAATTTAGAGAAAAAGTTGTTGAAATGTCTCCAGCAATGATAGGTTCAGTTCCTATGTATGATGCTGTTGGATTTACTGAAACAGCTTTAGTAAAAATAACAGAAGAACAATTTTTACAAGTAATAGAACAGCATGCAAAAGATGGTGTAGACTTTATGACAATACACGCTGGTCTTACTAAAGAAATAGGAGATAGAATAGCAAAAGATAAAAGATTAACTCATATAGTATCAAGAGGAGGTTCTTTATTATTTGGTTGGATGTATATGAATAATAAGGAAAATCCAATGCTTACTAATTTTGATAAAATACTTGATATATGTGAAAAATACGATGTTACATTAAGTCTAGGAGATGCTTGTAGACCAGGTTCAATAGCTGATGCAACAGATTATGCACAAATACAAGAACTTATAAATCTTGGCGAACTTACAAAAAGAGCATGGGAAAGAAACGTACAAGTAATGATAGAAGGTCCTGGACATATGGCTATAAATGAAATAGAAGCTAATGTTATGTTAGAGAAAAAACTATGTCATGAAGCACCATTTTATGTACTTGGGCCATTAGTTACAGATGTTGCACCAGGATATGACCATATAACTAGTGCTATAGGTGGAGCTTTAGCTGCATCAAAAGGAGTAGATTTCTTATGTTATGTAACACCAGCAGAACATTTAAGATTACCAGATTTAAATGATATGAAAGAAGGAATTGTTGCTACAAAAATAGCAGCACATGCAGGTGATATTGCAAAAGGTATAAAAGGTGCTAGAGAATGGGATAATGCAATGTCTAAAGCTAGAGCAGATTTAGATTGGCCTACAATGTTTGAACTTGCACTAGACCCTGAAAAACCAAGAAAATATAGAGACTCATCTAAGCCAGAACATGAAGATAGTTGTACTATGTGTGGAAAAATGTGTGCACTTAGAACAGTTAATAAAATATTTGCAGGTGAAGAAGTAGATTTAGTATTTGATTAATAATTATATCTTAAGTCAAAATAAACTAATTACTATAAATAAAATTGAACATGATTAATGTAAAAACAATTATTTGAAGAAAATAATTTAAAGTTTTATCAATTTAAAGTAGTTAGGAGGTGCATTATGAAAGTAAATGGTAAAGAAGTAGAATTTAAAGAAGGTACTACTGTTGCACAAATACTTGAAAATTACAAAATAGACAGAAATAAAGTAGTTGTTGAGATAGATATGAATATAATAGATGAATCTGAGTATGACACATATATACCGGATAAAGAAGCAATGGTTGAACTTATAGCTTTTGTTGGAGGCGGATAAAAGAATGGATATTTTTTTAAACGAAAAGAAAATATCCGTCATAAAAGAAATTACTGCCAAAGAATTAAGAGATAAATTTGACAGTGAAAGTGATGTAATAATTGTAAATGGATTTCAAATTGAAGATAAAATTTTGCAAGAAAATGATAGAGTTGTACTTATAAAAAGAGGTAGAAAACCAACTATTGATGAGTTTGAAACTCTTTTAACAGCTAGACATACACCTAAAGTACATGAACGATTGAAAAAAGGAACAGTTGCAATTCTAGGTTTGGGGGGACTTGGCTCTAATATAGCAAGTTCCCTTGCTAGAGTTGGAGTTGGAAAACTTATCTTAGCAGATTTTGATGTAGTTGAACCATCTAATTTAAATAGACAGAATTATTTTATAAATGACATAGGAAAATTGAAAACGTCAGCAACAGCGGATAATATAAAAATGATAAATCCTTTTGTTGAAATAAAAATAATAAATGATAGGATAAGTAAAGAAAATATGAATTTATTTTCTGATGCGGATATTATTGTGGAAGCATTTGATAATCCAAAATGCAAAGCTGAAATAAGTAATTATGTACTTATTCATATGAAAGATAAATATTTAGTTGCATCTTCTGGAATGGCAGGATATTATGATTCAAATATAATACAAACGAAAAAATTAAGAGATAAATTTTATATTTGTGGAGATTTTATAAATGAAGCTAAAGAAGGAGATGGTCTTATGGCTCCTAGAGTTTCAATTTGTGCAAATCATATGGCAAATAAAGTGATACAAATACTAGTAGATGGTGAATAATTTCAATTGAGGTGAAAAAAATGGATAAATTAGTACTAAAAGGACATGAATTTGATAGCAGACTATTAATAGGAACAGGAAAATATGGTTCAAATGATATATTACCTAAAGTTATAGAATCTAGTAAAAGTGAAATAATAACAATGGCACTAAGAAGAGTAGATTTAGATGAAAGAAATAAAGAAGAAAATATACTTACATACATACCTAAAAATATGACAATATTACCAAATACTTCAGGTGCTACAAATGCAGAAGAAGCTATTAGAATTGCTAGAATTTCAAGAAAAATGGGATGTGGAGATTTTATTAAAATAGAAATAATATCAGATATGAGATACTTACTTCCAGATAATGAAGAAACTATAAAAGCTACAAAAGTTTTAGCTGATGAAGGATTTGTTGTTTTACCATATATGACACCAGATCTTTATGCAGGAAGAAGATTAATAGAAGCTGGAGCAGCAGCAGTTATGCCACTAGGAGCACCAATAGGCTCAAATAGAGGATTACAGATGAAAGAAATGATAAAAATAATGATAGAAGAATTAGATATACCAATAATAGTTGACGCTGGTATAGGAAAACCATCTCAAGCTATGGAAGCTATGGAAATGGGAGCAGCAGCAGTTTTAGTAAATACTGCTATAGCATCTGCAGGAGATCCAGTTGAAATGGCTAGAGCTTTTAAATTAGCGGTTGAAGGTGGTAGAGCTGCTTACTTAGCTAAAACAGGAGCAGTATCTGAATTTGCAAATGCGTCTTCACCATTAACAGGATTTTTAGGAAATTTAAATAAATAGTAACAAAAAAGAAAGCAGGCGATAATAATGAGTTTCTATGAAGTAATAGAACAATATAGAGATTTTGATTTTGATAAATATTGGGAAAATGTAACTGATTATGATGTATTAAGAAGTTTAGAAAAAGATAAATTAGATCATAAAGATGTTTTAAATCTTTTATCTCCAACAGCAGAAAAACATTTAGAAGCAATGGCACAAAAAGCACATAGAATAAGTATACAAAACTTTGGGAGATCATTAACTTTATATACACCTATGTATATAGCTAATTATTGTGAAAATCATTGCGTATATTGTGGATATAATTGTCACAGTGGAATAAAAAGAAAAAAATTAAATTTAGAAGAAATAGATAAAGAATGTCAAGCTATAGCTAAACAAGGATTCAAACATATATTAGTTCTTACTGGTGAAAGTGAGACAAAATCAAGTATTGAATATATAGGAGAAGCTGTAAAATGTGCTACTAAATATTTCCCTTCAATAGGAATAGAAGTATATCCTATGGATGTTGAAGGGTATAAGCATTTAGTAAAAAATGGTGCAGAAGGTCTTACTGTATATCAAGAAACTTATAATGAAGAAATGTATAAAAAGGTACATATAAAAGGTCCAAAAGCTAATTATAAATTCAGACTTGATGCACCTGAAAGAGGAGCAAAAGCTGGTATGAGAACTCTTACATTAGGAGCACTATTAGGTCTTTATAAATGGAGAAGTGATGCGTTCTTTACAATTCTTCATGGAGAGTATCTAAAAAATAATTATCCTTATATTGAATTATCTTATTCTGCACCTAGAATAAGACCATTTAAAGGTTGTTTTGAAGGTATAATGGAAGTAAATGATACAAATATGGTTCAAGCCATGTTAGTTATGAGATTATTTGATCCTCATGCAGGGCTTAATGTATCTACTAGAGAAAGTTTAGAAACAAGAAGACATATAATACCATTTGGAGTTACAAAATTGAGTGCAGGTGTATCAACAGATGTAGGTGGACACTCTCAAGATGAACATGACACAGCTCAATTTGAACCAAATCACGATTGTGAAGTTGAAGAAGTAACAAAAATGCTTAAAGAAATAGGATACCAACATGTATTTAAAGATTGGGAAAGATTTGACTATACAGCAAGAAGTCAAAAATAATCAATTTATAAAAAATATATTTGTTTTATAAAGATATATATTAAAAATTTGAGGTAGTGATAATTTGTATTTAATTACGAATAGAAATCTATGCGACAAAGAAGAGTATTTTGAAAGAATAAAAGAAGCTTGTCTTTGTGGAGTAGAAAATATAATAATAAGAGAAAAAGATTTATCAGATGAAGAAGTAGAGATTATATATGAAAAAATATCAAAATCTCTACCTAAAAATATTAGAAAAAGGACTTCAATTTTGATAAATAGTAAAATGAAGGCCTATGAAAAAACAGACTGTGATGGAATACATCTACCATATTGGCTATTTAAGGAAAAATTAAAAGAAGGTTATAAATTTGATGAAAAAAAGCAAATAGGACTTTCTCTACACAGTACGGAAGAAGTAGTTGAGATGGAAGAAATTTGTAAAAATAAAGGAATAAAAATTTCATATATTACTCTTTCACATATATATGAAACAAAATGCAAAAAAGGATTAAAACCAAAGGGTCTTGATATTTTGAAAAATAGCGGAAATTTAACAAAGGTCAAGAGAGTAGCTCTCGGAGGAATTGATTCAAAAAATGTTTCAGAAGTATTAAAATATGCTGATGATTTTGCAGTTATGTCTTTAATTATGAAAAGTAATAATATAAAAGAAACAATAGATGAAATGAAAATATATTAAAATAATTATCTGTTTAATATATAATTCATTTGGGTAGATATAAAATATAAATATTAAAATAAATACCATTTATATTTTATACAAAAAGTATTTGTGTGGAGGAAAATTATTATGAAATTATATGGATATTCTAGATGATCTACAGTGAAAAAAGCCAAGGCTTGGCTATTAGAAAATAATATAGAATTTGAAGAAGTAGATGTTGTTAAGGAAACACCTACAAAAGAAGAAATAGAAGATATGTACAAAAGAAGTGGTCTTGAGATAAAAAAATTCTTTAATAGTAGCGGAAAAAAATATAGAGAATTAAATTTAAAAGATGTTGTAAAAGTCGAATCAGATGATAAACTTCTTGATATACTTTCATCAGATGGTATGCTTATAAAAAGACCTATATTTGATGCAGGTAAAATAGTACTTATCGGTTTTAAAGAAGAAGCTTGGAAAGAAGCATTAATTAGCAAATAAATTACCCCCAATAATATATAAAGCTATTATTACTATAAAATTAGTATAATAGCTTTTTTTATTTATAAAATTTCAAATTATTGCAATTTTAAATATATTTTAGTACTTAAGAATTTTATGAAAATTATTATTTAAAAATTAAATTCAACACAAACTGTAAATATACAATATATACAGTTGACAGTAAAATTAAAAGGTGTTATTATGTGTATATAAACAATATATACAGTATATATACAATTGTTATCGGTTAGGAGGATTATATTGAATATAATAATAGATGATAAATCAAAATTATCTTTGTATGAGCAGATACAAAGCCAAATAAAATCTCAAATTCTAGCTGGAGATATAAAGCCTGGAGAAATGTTACCTTCTATAAGAAATCTAGCAAAAGAGATAAAAGTAAGTATAATTACAACAAAAAGAGCTTATGAAGAATTAGAAAAAGAAGGCTTTTTAGAAACAGTACAAGGAAAAGGAACTTTTGTATCTAATAAAAATAAAGAGAGAATGAAAGAAATTGCCATGTATGATATAGAAAATAAATTAGAAGATACGATAAGGCAAATGAAATCAATTGGAATTTCTTTTGATGAAAGTTTAGAAATATTTAAGAGTATTTATGAGGAGGTGTAGATTTATGAATGCTATAGAAATAAATGGATTGATAAAAAAGTTAGGTGATTTTAAATTAGATATAGATAATTTTGAAATAGAAAAAGGAATTATAACTGGATTTGTAGGTAAAAACGGAGCAGGTAAGAGTACTACAATAAATTTGATAATGAATTTTTTAAGAAGAGATAGTGGTAATATAAAAATACTTGGAAAAGAGTATACTGGAAAAGAACTAAATATAAAAGAAAAAATAGGATATATTGGTGATAAGTCTGGTTTTATGAAGGAATCAAGATTGAAAGATATAAAAAATAGCATATCTCTTTTTTATAAAAATTGGGACGAAGAACTTTATAATAACTTAATAAAAAAATTTGAATTAGATGAGTCCAAAGTATATAAAGATTGTTCTAAAGGACAGCAGAGAAAATTTGATATAACTATGGCATTATCTCATAAACCCGAAATTTTAATAATGGATGAACCTACATCAAATTTAGATCCTGTTGTGAGAGATGAATTTATAGAAATAATTCAGAATATTATGGAAAAATATGAAATGACAGTATTTTATTCAACTCATATTACTTCAGATTTAGAAAATGTATGTGATAGTATAGCGTTTATAGAAGATGGGAAAATATTTTTAAAAGGATACAGAGATGATATCATAGATTCTCATAAGATCGTAAAGGGAAGACTAGAACTTCTCGATAATGAAACAAGAAAATATTTTATAAGTATAGATGAAAATAAATTTGGTTTTGAGGGTTTAACAAATGATTGTGAATCAGTATTTGAATTAATGGGTGAGGAAGCTACATATTCAAGACCAAAAATAGAAGACTTATTAAAATTCTATATCAGGAGGTAAATTTATGAAAAATATATTGAAATTAACTAAAATGAGTTTGTACAATTTAAATTCTATTAAGAAAATGATGATATGGGCTATAGGTTTTATAGTAGTCGCAGCCTTATTATCAGATGGAGAAAGTGAATCTATATATTTTGTTATGTTAATAAATATAATGGGATACATATTTACTTATATGATAATGGCTTATGAAAATTTAAGTGACATTGATATTTTAATTTCATATATACCTATAAATAAAAAAGATTTTGTAAAATCAAGATACTTACTTGGAATTATAGGTGTTATTGTAGGAGTATCTCTTTATTTTTTAGTTCATCTTATAAAAAGTAGATTTTCAATAAATTTTTTTGAATTTAGATATATGCTAGAATTGGCGAGTGTAGGAATTTTAAGTACTGTTTTTTCGATGGCGATAATAATACCGGCTAATTTGGCTTTTGACGGTATAAAAAGCAGAATAATTTCTTTAATAGGATTTATGATTCCTATAAGTGTTTCAACTGCAATTGAAGATATAGTAAATTTTACTGGAACATATATAAAATCTTTTAGCTTTAGTATGATTCTAATATCATTTATTATAATTTTAGTATCTTACAATATTTCTTATATTGTATATAATAGAAAAGAAAGTATATAGGATTTTAAAGAATGTATGGTATAGGAAAGTCTTTAAAATTATAAAATAATACAAATATAATAGAGAATAAATAGTATAAAACTTATATAAACAGAGATAATAGAGAAAATGTTTAAAATTTATAAAAATTATAAAATAAAAAAGAGGCTAAAATTTTTAGCCTCTTTTTTTCTCTAAATCATCTATCTTATTATATTTAATTTTATTTTATTTTTCGTCAGCTATAATATTTTTATCAAATATTTTATCTGGATATGTTTTAGTCTTCATATGGAAGAATAAAATCATAAGTAAGTTTGTAACGACTAATACACCTGTTAAAACTGCAACTTGAGTTGTTACATCACCTCTAATAGAGATTAATTGTCTTAAACCACTTACAGTATAAGTCATAGGTAAATAAGGACTTATTGCAATAAAGAACTTATTAGAAAGTTGTATTGCATAAGTACCAGCAGAACCTCCTAGCTGTAATATCATGAATATTAACATTAAGAATGCTCCGATTTTTCCTAATAATAAATTGAATAGCGTTACAAATGACATAAATGTCAATGAAATTAGCATTAAGAATGCTAATGTTTTTGCAGGATAAAGAGGTTTTAATCCAAGTAATCCTGTAAGAGCAAAGAACACTATTGAAGCTGCTACTATAGCAACAAGACCCATAACAGACATTTTACTTGCCCACCAAGCTATACCAGAAGATGGTCTTTTCTTTGGATTAAAGGCATCGTAAAGCATATTAAGAGTTATAGGGGCTATGAATAATGCAACTGAAAGCATATATGGAGCCATAGCAGTACCATTATTAGGAACTTTATCTTTATCTACATGACTAGTTTTTACAGGTCTAGCAATTGCATTTGCAGCAGTATCACTAGTATTAGTATCTTTTATTTTTTCTGCACCTGATTTTAATGAATCTGTAAGAGTTGTTAATCCATCTCTAACTTGATTAAGTGCATCAGAAAGTTTATTACTTCCAGCAGCTAATTTACCACTACCAGAAGATATTAATAAAGCACCTTCTTTAAGTTTTCCAGCACCACCAGTAAGTTTAGGTCCGTTTGCAGCTAACTGAGAAGTACCTCCCGCTAAAGCAGCAGAACCACTAGAAAGTCTTGAAATACCAGCAGTTAAAACAGGAACATTTTCAGAAAGTTTTTCTCCACCAGCGGCAACTTGCTGTGCACCCGCATTTAAAATAGGAGCACTTGCGGCTAATTGAGAAGTACCAGCAGATAATTTGTTACTTCCATCTGCTAAAGCTTTTATAGACTGAGAAAGCATAGGCATATTATCTGAAAGCTGTTTAGTTCCAGATGCAAGAGCAGCAGAACCAGGAGCAGCAGAAGAACCTATAGCATAAAGTCCGTTTACTGAATTAATTATTCCAGGAGTGGCTTTAATACTCCGAGCTTGTAAACTTTTAGTAGCTTCTTTTAATTTTGATAAATCTGGTAAAGCAGTAGCACCACCACTTAAAGCAGTTAAACCATTACTAACTGAACTTAAGTTTTTTTGAGCATCTTCAAGTGCACTTACAACTGAAGAATCAACACTTCCACCACCTGAAGTAGAAGATATATTACTTGCTTCAGAAACTGTTTCACCACCACTATTTTTAACAGCAGATCTAACAGCAGATCTTTGAGAATCAGTAAGTTCAACTCCACTACCTTCTAAAGCAGATATGGCAGCTTCTGCATGAGACTCTGTATCAGAATAATATGCAGATTTTATATCTTCAGAAGATGCTCCTGAAGATGAAGAACCAGAAGAATTAGAAAGGCCATTTTTTATAATAGCTAAATCTTTTCCAATTGATTCTAAAGAAGTTTTAATTTCAGCTATATTATTAGATGAACCATTAGGTTTATTTGAAGGTAATTTATCTAAAGCGGAACTAACTTCTCCAAGATAAGTTTGCACACTATTTACATAACTAACCATACCAACTCTATTATTTTCTGTTAAAGAACCAGCATTTTGAAGTCCTGATGCAAGTTGTTGAGCACCTTGATTTAAAGCTTCAGTTTGCTGAGGAAGAGCAGTAGTTTTTTCATCTAATTGATTCAAACCAGAATTTAACTGTTTTGCACCATTATCAACTTGAGTTATTCCAGATACAAACTGCATAACACCATTACCTAATTTTGTAGCTCCTTCAGAAAGAGCTTTTACACCATTGGCTAAAGCTGGCACTTTTTCAGCTAAAGATTGTATCCCATTGTTAAGCTGATGAGCACCGTTATTTAATTCAAGAGCACCAGCTACATATTGATCAAGTCCAACTGATAATGTTTCCGCACCATTGGCAAAAGTAAGTGAACTTTTAGCTAATTTATTTAGGTTAGTATTTATAGTTTTATTACCTTCTATAATTTTGATAGAACCATCTTTTAATTTCTGACTTCCATCAGAAGCTGTAGTCATTCCATCTCCAACCTTTTCAAATTGTTCAAGAGCAGCTGTAACGTACATATCTGTTATTTGAGATGATAGCTGATCTTTCATCTCTGTTACAGCAGTTTTAGACATTTTAGAAGCTATAAAGTTTCTTCCTTCTGTTGTTTGATAATCTATAGTTACTTTTTTTGGATTATCAGATATAAGAGTAGATGCATTTTTAGAGAAATTTTCAGGTATTGAGACAACCATGTAGTATTCACCATCGTTTATGCCTTTATCAGCATCTTCTTGAGATACAAAGTGAAAATCCATACTTTTATCTTCTTTAAGATTATCTACAAGTTCGTCACCAACTTTTAAAGTTCTTCCTTCATATTTTACCGGTTTGTCGTGGTTTACAATGGCAACTGGAAGTTTATCCACTGCACCATATGGATCCCACATCGAACTTAAAAATATTATGTTGTACAAAGCTGGTATAAAAGCAATAGCTATAAGTACAACTATTAGGAATTTGTTTTTGAAGATTGATTTCCATTCTTCTTTAAACACCTGTAATCATCCTCCTTGTATTAAGTTGTTATTAATTCATTATAGTTTAAAATATATAAATGAATGTTATTATTACACATAAGTATATGTTATGATTATTGACTATAAAAGTCAAACGAAGAAAGAGTGAATAGAATATGAATTGGGCAAAACTTAAAAAGTGACAAAATGCTTTAATTTCAATATATACAACAATTCTATTGATTATTATTATCAAAAATAAAATAGTAATTATAAGGGATAAAGATAATTTCGAATTAAAAATAAATGGCTTGATTTAAAGGTGTTTAGGGTATGCCTAACAAAAATATAAAATGAATTTAAAGTGAATTTAACATGAAGTAAAAATATGATATAAGTATATAAAAAAAAGCTGAACAGAAAAATGTTCAGCTTTTTAAAGTTATTTTTATCAAATCTATTAATGAATTTATCTATTATATAGCTCTAGTATATTTTTCTAACCAAGATTTTTCTTCATCATTAAGGTATGGAGAAACTTTTTCAAATACTTCTTTATGATAATTATTAAGAAGTTCTTTGTCATGTTCTGTCATTATAGAAGTATCTATAGCATCAAGGTCAAATGGAACAAATGTTATTGCTTCAAAATGCATAAACTGTCCGTATTCATTTTTAGTACCTTCACAGCATAATAATTCATTTTCTAATCTTATACCAAATTCACCTTCAAAGTATATACCAGGTTCATTAGTTATTATCATACCTTTTTCTAATGTATGAGTTTCATGAGGTCTGAAAGTCCATCTGAATCCAGCAGGTCCTTCATGTATGTTAAGAAGGTATCCAACACCATGTCCAGTACCATGATTAAAGTTAAGGTCTCTATCCCAGAATGGTTTTCTAGCTAATATATCAAGAACCATTCCTGTTGTTCCATGAAGGAATCTAGCTTCTCCTAAATGAAGGTTACTTATTGCAACTAAAGTGAAATATTCTTTTGTTTTTGCAGGTATTTCACCTAAAGCATAAGTTCTAGTTATATCAGTTGAACCTTCCCAGAATCCAGCACCTGTATCTGTTAAGAATATATCTCCTTCTTTTAACTGAACATCAGTTTCTGGAGAAGAAGTATAGTGACACATAGCAGCATGTGGTCCATAAGAACTTATTGGTTCAAAACTTGGTCTTATGAAGTTACCCATTTCTTTTCTGAATTCATCAAGTTTATCAGATGCACTCATTTCTGTTATAACTTCTTTATTTACATTTTCTTTAACCCATTTCATGAATCTAACATGAGCAACTGAATCTTTTATCTGAGCTTTTTTGATATTTTCTATTTCAGTTTCATTTTTCATAGCTTTAAATATTATTTCTGGATTACTAGCAGCTACTTTTTTAGCTTCTGAAGGAAGATTATTGAATAAAGAGTAATTTAATTTTGTTGGGTCTATTAATAAAACTTCATTTTTATCTATAGATTTAACATCTTCATATATATCGTTATAAGGTCTTAATTCTATACCATCTTTAGCAAAATTAGCTTTAGTTTCTTCAGATAATTTTATTTCATTTATATATAGTATAACTTTATCCATAGTTATAACAGCATAAGATAATACAAGTGGGAAGAAGTCTATATCATCTCCACGCATATTTAAAGTCCAACATATATCATCTAATGTAGTAAGTATATGAACAGTAGCTCCACATTTTTTCATTTCTTCTCTTATTCTTGTTAATTTAGATTCAACAGTTTCTCCAGCATATTCAACACCTAGTTCAAAAACTGGTTTTTCAGAAAGTGAAGGTCTATCTTTCCATATTTGATCTATTAAATCATATTCATAAACTATAGAACCATTTTTAGATTTAACTATATTTTCGTATCCTTCACCTTCACCCATAGCTATAACTCTACCATCAAATCCTAAAATACCGTTTTCAGGAAGTTTATTAGCTAAGTATTCATTTATTGTAGGAACTCCAGGTTCACCCATTTTCATTAGTTCAACACCTGTTCCTTCTATTTGCTGAGCTGCCTGTATAAAGTATCTACCATCTGTCCATAAATAAGCTTCATCAGCTGTTATTACAGCAGTACCAGCACTACCTGAGAATCCTGTTATAAATTTTCTAGCTTTGAAATGTTCTCCAACATATTCACTCTGATGGAAGTCTGCTGTAGGAACAACATAAGCATCAATATTTTTTTCTTTCATTAGAACACGAAGTTCTGCTATTCTTTCTGATATTTTCATTATAAAAATCCTCCTTAAGAAAAAGTTTCCCTAATGACAATTATAACACATATTTTTTTAAAGTGATAAACTGTTTTTCAAAAATAAATAAATTTTAAACAAAGTTTTTCCAAAATAAATAAACACATAATTATAAAAATTTAGATTATTGTAAAAAATGAATGTGAAAAAACTCTTAAAATATTCCTTTACAAGAACTATTTTTTAAGTAATGTGAATATTAATTAATAAAATCAATAAAAACATTTTTAAAAGGGACGAATAATATTGACAAAAATAAAAAAATAAAATAAAATAACATAATGAAGAATAGATGAAATTGGATATATTAATCATTGTAATCATATAATTTTGACAATATGGGTCAAAAGTCTCTACCAGCCACCGTAATATGGCTGCCTATGATACTGAATTAAGTACTCCAGATTATACAACGAAAAGCAGAGGCGAATCGTTTTAAAAATTTAATAGGAGGTGTTGTTTATAATGAAGACAACGGGACAAGGAAATAGTTCTTTACAAAAATTATTTCCACTTTTCAGTAACAGACCTGTAGATATGAAAAAGGAGATATTAGCTGGTATTACTACATTCTTAACAATGGCGTATATAATAGCTGTTAACCCTAATATATTATCAGCTACAGGAATGCCAGCAGGGGCATTAGTTACAGCAACTTGCTTATCAGCAGCATTTGGATGTTTAATGATGGGGCTTTTAGCAGATTTACCATTTGGTTTAGCATCAGGAATGGGATTAAATGCATTTTTCGCTTTTACTGTAGTTATCGGACAGAAAGTTCCTTGGGAAGTGGCTTTAACAGCAGTATTTGCAGAAGGTATCATATTTATAATACTAACTTTATTTAAAGTTAGAGAAGCAGTAGTAAATTCTATACCAGTTAATATGAAATTAGCGGTTACAGGAGGTATAGGTTTATTCATAGCTTTAATAGGATTAGTAGGAAGTGGAATAGTAGTTTCTAATGATGCAACATTAGTTGCTTTAGGAGAATTTACTCCAACAGCTATAATAGCTTGCATAGGTTTAGTTTTAATAGCAGTGCTTGATAAAAGAGGAATGAAAGGAGCTATACTTATTGGTATAGTAGTAAGTTCACTTTTAGCATGGGGATATGCTATGATAAATCCAGCTCATGCACAGGAATTAGGAATATACCTTCCTTCAGGAGTATTCAAATTTGAAAGCATGGCACCAATAGCAGGAAAAGTAGATTTCGGATATATATTTGATCCTAAAAATATAAGAGGATTTATAGGAATAGTATGTACATTCTTATTTGTTGACTTCTTTGATACAGTTGGTACATTAGTAGGTGTATCTTCAAAAGCAGGAATGTTAGATGAAGATGGAAATGTTCCTAACGCAGGAAGAGCTTTATTAGCAGACTCAATAGCTACAACAGCAGGTTCTTTAATGGGTGTATCAACAGTTACTACATTCGTTGAAAGTTCAACTGGTGTTATGGAAGGCGGAAGAACTGGATGGACAGCTATAACAGTAGGTATATTATTCTTTATAGCAATGTTCTTCTCTCCAATATTCATAGCTATACCAAGTTGTGCAACAGCTCCTGCATTAATATATGTTGGATACTTAATGTTATCTTCAATAGTTGAAATAGATTTCAGCAACATAACAGAAGGTTTACCAGCATTCATAACAATAGCAGGAATGCCTTTAACATATAGTATAGGTGATGGATTAACTTTAGGTGTTTTATCTTATGTTTTAGTAAATGTAGTTTATAACTTAATAGCTAAAAAAGAAGATAGAAAGAAAATATCTGTAGTAATAATAATACTAGCTATATTATTTGCACTTAAATTAATATACATGTAATAAAAAATCAGTATAAAAAATCAAGGACGAGATTTATCTCGTCCTTTTTTGTGAAAAAAAATAAAAATAATGTACAAATTTGAAAATTATATTAAAAACTTTATAAATTTTTTTATATAATCTTAAGAAAAATGAGTTATTATAATAATAGAGTGATAAAAACTAATAATGTATTTTCAAAAACATTTTTAAAATGTATACTAATATATTGTGGAATAAAAACAAAGGGGAATAAAGGTTATGAGAAAATTGACAAAAACAGAGAAGAATATATTGCAGTATGTTTTTCTATTATTTTTAATAGGACTTACTGTATATATAGTTTCTACAACAATAGACTATAGGAGAATTCCTGATGTAATAGCTTTTGTAGATAAGAAATTTTTATTCTTTGGAATGTTATTGGTTTTAATATATATTATTTTAGAAACACTTGTTTTTCAATTAATTATAAATTCTGTAGAGAAAGATAAGAAAAAACGAACAATTGGATTACAAATGGGTACAATGGGGCTTTATTATAATCTTGTAACACCATTTGCATCAGGTAGCCAACCAATGCAAATTTATGTAATGAATAGATATGGAATAAGTCTTAGTAAAGCTGTTGCTATAGTGACAAATAAAACAGTATTATTTCAAACTGTAGTAACTTTTATATGTGGAGCTGTTATACTACTAAATAAATCTATGATTGTATCAGATTATAGACATATTATAATGCTTTTAACATTCGGTATGGCTATGAATATGGTTACAATATTAGGTGGTATGATGATAGTATTAAATCCAAAGTTAATGAAAAAATTTGTAGATATTGTAATTAGTGCTTTAGGAAGATTTAGAATATTTAAGTTTTTAAGAGATAAAAATGAAAGATGTTATAATTATATTGATGATTTCAATAAATCAATATTAATGTATATAAAAGATGTTAAATCTTTAATAATTACAATATTTTTAACTTTTTTACAGTTATTCATATATTTCAGCATAGTTTTTTGTATATATAAAGCATCAAAATTATCTGGAACTAGCTTTTATATGCTATTTTCATTACAAGTTTTATTGTATATGACTATATCTCCTATTCCAACACCAGGAAATGTAGGAGCAAACGAAATAACTTTCTTTGGAATATTCAATAGAGTTTTTCCAAAAAGATATATAGGATATGCTGTTATTATGTATAGTTTTTTAGTATATTATTTTATACTATTACTATCAGGTATATGTACATGGATTTCACACTATTACATGAATAAAATGGATGAAGATGAATTAAGAAATATAAAAAAAGAATCTCAAAAAATAAAAGAATCTCTAGAATAAATAAAAGAATATAGTATAATAAATTCAATAAACAATAAAATCATCAAGATTACAATAGAAAAATAAAATTTATTTAAATAATCAATTTTGGAGGAGAATGAAATATGATGGGTAAAATATCAAAAGCAATAGGAATTTCTGAAAAAGGAATTGAAATAGTAAATGAGATATCTAAATTTGAATTAAGTCATGTTAATATAGAAAGAATAGATAAAGATAAAGATGTAGATAAAGATTTTGTAAGAAATTTATTAGATGATATAGAAATATTATATCTTATATTTGACTCATCAGATAAAAGAGCAATAGAAATAGTAAAAGCTATAGGGTTTATGGCATCAGAAAGAAAAACTCTATGTATAGGGTTTGATTTTTCAACAGATAAATCTAAAAAAATAGAAGAAATAGATAGATATATAAAAACAGAAGAAAAAAATATTGAAAAAATAGCTGATTTAATGGATATGATGGCAGAATCTATAACAGAAGAACCTATACTTAATTTAGACATAACAGATTTAAGAGATATAATGATTACTGACAAAGATATAAAATATATATGCACGAATATAAATTATGGTACTGAATCTAAAATAGCTGTAGAAAAAATAATGGAAGATATAGAAAGTACAGGAGATGAGTTTATTTCTAGAAAATGTATCATAATATTAGAGGGTGATGAAAGAGTTACTTTTGAATACATTTCAGAATTAATGATGGAATTTGAAGAAAGATGTAATGGAGATAAAAGTTCAGTAATATTTGCAAATTTAGTTAAAGAAAAGTCAGAACAAGTAAAAGTATGTGTATTATTCAACTAAAAATTTCATAAGAAAACTCTATGATATTGACTATAATAGAAATTTAATATATGATAGAGAGGATTGTGTTAATCGGAAATTCGTAAAATATAAATAATTAATTGAAAGAAAGGAAAATAATATGCTACAAGTAACGAATGTTGGACTTAGATTTGGCGATAAAGAATTATACAAAGATGTAAATCTTAAATTTACAAAAGGTAATTGCTACGGAATAATAGGAGCTAATGGAGCTGGTAAATCTACATTTTTAAAAATATTATCAGGTGAAATAGAGCCTAATACTGGAAGTGTATCAATAACAGAAAAAGAAAGAATGTCTGTACTAAAACAGGACCACTTCAAGTATGAAGAAGAAGAAGTATTAAATGTTGTAATAAGAGGTCATGAAAGACTTTGGAATATAATGCAGGAAAAAGATGCTTTATATATGAAAGAAGATTTTTCAGAAGAAGATGGTATAAAAGCAGCAGATCTTGAAGCAGAATTTGCAGAATTAAATGGATGGGATGCTGAAACAAATGCTGAAAAAATACTTATGGGACTTAGTATAGAAAAAGATATGCACCATAAATTAATGAAGGAATTAACTGGTGGAGAAAAAGTCAAAGTTCTTTTAGCTCAAGCATTATTTGGAGAGCCAGAAATACTATTACTTGACGAACCTACAAACCACCTTGATTTCCAATCAATTAATTGGTTAAATAATTTTATAATGGACTTAGAAAACTCTATAGTTATAGTTGTATCGCATGATAGACATTTCTTAAATCAGATATGTACTAATATAGTAGATGTAGACTTTGGTAAAATACAAATGTATGTTGGTAACTACGACTTCTGGTATGAATCAAGTCAGCTAGCATTACAACTACAAAAAGACCAAAATAAAAAAATGGAAGAAAAAATAGCTCAATTAAAAGAATTCATAGCAAGATTTAGTTCTAACGCATCAAAAGCTAAACAGGCTACGTCTAGAAAGAAACAGCTTGATAAATTACAAGTTGAAGATATAAAACCATCTAGCAGAAGATATCCATATGTTGGATTTACACCAGCTAGAGAAATAGGAAATGAAGTTTTAGAAGTTCATAACCTAACTAAAACTATTGATGGAGTAAAAGTACTTGATGATGTATCTTTCAGATTAGAAAACGATGAAAAAATCGTATTTATGGGAGATGAAATAGCAACTACAACTTTATTCAATATAATAATGGGAGAAATGGAACCAGATAGTGGTTCATATAAATGGGGAGTAACTACTACTCAAGATTATCTTCCAAAAAATCATAACAAATATTTTGATGGATGTGAATACTCTTTAGTTGACTGGTTAAGACAGTTCTCAGAAGAAAAAAGTGAAAGTTTTGTAAGAGGATTCTTAGGAAGAATGTTATTCTCTGGAGATGAAGCTTTAAAAGAAGCAAAAGTTTTATCAGGGGGAGAAAAAGTTAGATGTATGTTCTCTAAGATGATGCTTTCAAATGCTAATGTACTTGTTTTAGATGATCCAACTAACCATCTTGACCTAGAATCTATAACATCTGTCAACCAGGGACTTGAAAAATTCCCAGGAGTTATATTATTTACATCTCATGACCACCAGATGATAGAAACATTAGCAAATAGAATAATAGAAATAACTCCAAATGGAATTATGGATAGAAAAATGGAATTTGATGAATATATAGAAAACAAAGAAATACAATCTAAATTAAAAGAAATGTATGGAGAAGTAAAATAGTTTTCATATGTTAACAAGATTTTAAATCTAGAAAATTAAATCCTAAAATATTATATACCTCTTATATTTGATTATATTAACTTTCAAGTTATAAATTTTCAAATATAGGGGGTATTTTTATTATCTTAAAAATATACATAAAGATATAATTAAAAATTTAAAATTAAAATAAAATTTAAATTAATTATCTTTTAAACTTATTGCAAAATTATGATATAATATTAATGTGAATCATAGGAAAAGGTAATCTTAATGATTTTTACTCAGTGAGGTATTAAAAACACAAAAAAGAAAGAGGGAATTAAAATGGCTAAAATTATAATCAAAAATGAAATTTTAGAAATGATGCTTTATATTTGGGACTCAGTACATCAAAAAGAAAAAATAGCGGATTCATTCTTCTTAGAAATAGCAGAAAATCCAGACATGAAATATCTATATGATGATGAATTTACAAAAGAATCTGTAAGAAAAGTGCTTTCTGCAATATCAAACAGAGAGTTATTAAACAAACCTACTAAAAAAGAAAGTAGATTTTGGAGTAAAAATATGTGGATGCTTGAAGATTTAGGATTCACAAATATGATGGTTGCACCAGTAAAACAATTAAATCTTGATTACTTAGAAGATAAACTAACTAAAGATGAATATGAAGTAGTATTTATACCAGGACATGTAGATGAATGCTATATAGATGATAATAAATTAGTTATAAACTTCTTTAATATAGTAGTAGATTTCTTTGGTGATGGACCGGTTAAAATAGGAGATAAACCTTTCAATGAATATATAGAAGAAAAACTTCTTAGTATGTAATTAAAAATTAATATATTGATGAATAAATACCTATTGTATTAGATAAATAATCTGATGTAATGGGTATTTTTAATAGATAATATTTATTTAATTGGAGGAATTAAAATGGATAATTTAGAATTTCAGAATATGGACAAAAAAGAACAAATATTGGAAATAATACGAACTATAAATTCTAATGATATGGTAAATGTATTGACATTTAATCAATTAACAGGTATATCAATGTCTATATTGGAATACATAGCCTCAGATGGAGATATGAAAATAAATGCTATACTTCAAGATGATAGAGTTGCTACAATAGACTATACAAAACTAGAAGCTTTATCTATTGATGAAGAAACAGTTTTACTTGCAGAAAGAAATAATGTAGTAATATTTACTAAAAAAGAAGATTTAAATTCTCTAGACATACAAAAGATTTTAAACGATATATTATAATATTTTCATTTTTTAAATTTTATTCACAAACTTTAAGCTTTATTCAAATAATTATTTGCAACAAATAAATCATAATAAAAATATTTAAATAGAATAAATTATTTTATGATTTAATGATTAAAAGATAAAAATAGGGGTAAATAAAGAATATAAAGTTATATAGTTGTGAAAGGATTTAAGATTATGAAAAATATAGAAAAATTTAAACCAAAAACAAATAAAAGAAACTTATTCTTTTTAGCAGGATTAGTTTGGGCAATAGCAGGATATAATGTGTTAAAAATAGGTGTAGACGAATTTGGATCAATGGATAATTTTAGATTTATTTCTCTTATTCTAGGTCTTATGGGATTTGCACTATTCTTTTCAAAAGTATTTTATAAAATGTTTAAAAAACATTCTAAAAGAATTGTAAATATGGAAAATGAATCTCCTTGTTTATTTTCTTTCTTTGATAAAAAAGGATATCTTATAATGGCATTTATGATGACTTTTGGAATATCACTTAGAGTATTTAATTTAATAAGTGGAATAGCACTTGTGATAATATACACAGCTATAGGGTTATCACTTTCATTATCTGCTATATCATTTTTCTTAGCAGGTATAAATTATGAAAATACTGTGAAAAAACATTCTATACTATAAAAATAGTAATGAAATATTTAAAATTTAATATACAAAATTCTACTAAATAAAATATAATTAATAAAAATACTATAAATAAAAATATATAAGTCAATAAAAAGCAACTAATAAATAAGATTAGTTGCTTTTTATAATTTATATAAATTGATATTCTATCTATAAAACTTTTATTTTAGTGGATATTATATTTAGTAGATATTATATAAAATTTAGTCTTTAAAAAATTCTAAGAAATTATATAAAATTTTTGCTGTTATACCCCATATTACATAATCTTTATATCTATAAAAGAATACAGAAGATTTTCCTTCTTCAAATTTATAATTTTCTTTTCCTGGGATAATATCAAAAGGCAGTTTTTTATCAGGAGTAGTTTTTACAGTATTGAAGTATATCTGTGGAGGATTTTCTAAAAAATATTTTATGGGAACCATAAAAACATGATCTACTTCATCTTTATTTAATTTTAAATGCTCTATATTATCAAGATATCCAACAAAAGGATGAATTATATATCTAACAGGAGTTATTAATAAATCAAGTTCTCCTATAACATTTAAATCACTGACATAAGAACCAATTTCTTCACCTGTTTCTCTTATGGCAGCTTCTAAAGGAGTTTCTCCTTTTTCTATTCCTCCACCAGGAAAAGATATTTCTGAAGGTCCATGTTTGAGCGTTTTTGCTCTAACTTCAAATAAAATATAAACTTCACCATCTTTTCTAACAAGGGGAATATAAACAGAAGCCCTTCTCATTGATTCATAGCCATTTATATAAGGTTTATGATTTTTTAATTTATCTAAAATTTTTTGCTTATCGAACATAATACATCTCCTAATTTTAAATTTATAATTCAATTATATTAAAAAGTAGAATAAAGAGAAAGTGAAATTTTGAAATCTATTGTTTATTAAAAAATAAATTAATAATAAATAGAAAATAAACTGTTTAATAATTATAAAATAAAAATCAGAATAGAAGTTTAAAAGAAAAGGAATGTTGGTTTTTATAGAATAATACTTAAAGAAAAACAATAATTAAAAAAATAATAATTTGATTAAAAAAATAAGTAATAGTATAATAGATATAGTAAAAATTTTTGATTTGAAAGGAATGATTTAATATGGTAATAGCAGATGTAGCAGTAATGCCTTTACGCCCTTATGCAAACGAAGATCAGATGTATAAAGTAGTAGATGCATGTATAGAATTAGTAGAAAAAAGTGGATTAAAATATGAAATAGGAGCTATGAGTACTACTTTTGAAGGGGAATTTGATGAAGTATTTGAACTTATAAAAAGAATGCACAAATTACCTTTTGAATTAGATTGTGAAAGAGTAATAACTGTAGCTAGAGTAGATGAAAAAGCTGGGGGATTAACTATTGAGGACAAACTTAGAAATCACAGATAATCTAAAAAAAGCTTCTTATCCTATAATAACATTTTTAATTATAATAGCAGCATGGGAATTTATAGTAATTAAATTTGATATACCACAATATCTTTTACCAGCACCAACTGATATAATAGATGTATTTTTTACAGATTATCAAAATTTAATGAAACATAGTATAGTAACTATATTTGAGTCTGTGTCAGGTTTTATGTTAGCTGTACTTATAGCTTTAATTATGGGGATTTTAATGGATTTTGTAGATATTGTGAGAAAGTGTTTATATCCTCTTATGCTTATAACACAAATGATACCTACTATAACAATAGCACCACTACTTGTAATATGGTTTGGATTTGGAATATTACCAAAAACATTAATGGTAATACTTACTTGTTTCTTCCCAATATTAGTAAGTTTTGTAGATGGTCTTGAAAATATAGATAAAGATTATATAAATCTATTCAAAACAATGAATGCAAGTAAACTAAATACATTCATTCATTTAAAATTTCCAATGTCTACAGAAAAACTTTTCTCTGGATTAAAAATATCGGCAACTTATGCAGTAATGGCTGCAACTGTTGCTGAATGGTTAGGTGGGACAGAAGGTCTTGGAGTGTATATGGTAAGGTCTAAAAAGGCATATGCACTGGATAAAGTGTTTGCATCTACAATACTTATAGTAATATTTAGTTTAATATTTGTAGGTGTTATACAATTGATTAGAAAAAAAGCATTAAAAAATAGAAATATATAAATTATAAAAAATAAGGAGATACAATATGAAATTTAAAAAACTTATCTCAGTAGGATTAGTTGGGGTTTTAGTAGCTGGAGTACTTTCGGGATGCTCTAAAAAAGAAGAAAAATCAGCAAATAAGGATTTAGAAAAAGTTACAGTTGTGCTAGACTGGACTCCAAATACAAATCACACTGGTCTTTATACTGCATTAGAGAACGGATACTATAAAGAACAAGGACTTGATGTAGAAATAGTTCAGCCACCTGAAGGTGGAGCAGCTAGTTTAGTTGCATCAGGAAAAGCAGATTTTGGGATATCATATCAAGAAGAAGTAACATATGCAAAAACTTCTGATGATCCTCTTCCAATAAAAGCAATAGCAACTGTAATACAGCACAATACATCAGGATTTGCATCTCCTGCTGAAAAAAATATAAAAACACCAAAAGATTTTGAAAATAAAATTTATGGTGGATGGGGTTCTCAATCTGAACCAGCTGTAATAGAATCTGTTATGAAAAAATCTAAAGCAGATTTTGATAAAGTAAAAATAGCTGATATAGGTCAAGATGATTTCTTTACAGCTACAACTAATAATGTAGATTTTGCTTGGATTTATGAAGGTTGGGATGTAGTTCAAGCTAAATTAAAAGGATTTGATTTAAACTTTATACCTATAAAAGACTTTGATGAAAGATTAGACTATTATACACCTGTAATAATAACTAATGAAGCATTAATAAAAGATAATCCTGAATTAATAAAAAAATTCATGAAAGCGACAACAGAAGGTTATCAGTTCGCTATAGATAAACCAGAAGATGCTGCTAAAATTCTTGTAAAAAATGCACCTGAGATAGATGAAAAATTAGCAATAGAAAGCCAAAAATTCTTAGCTACAAAATATAAAGATGATGCAGCTAGATGGGGTGAAATGCAAGATAAGGTTTGGAATAATTATACAGCATTCTTAAAAGAATATGGACTTATCAAAAAAGATATGAAAGCAAAGGATGCATATACAAATGAATTCTTACCACAATAAGATAAAAATAGAAAATATAAGTAAATCATTTGGAAGTGAAAAAATAATAGAAAATATATCTATTAATGTAGGAGAAGGAGAATTAGTATCTATTTTAGGACCAAGTGGTTGTGGGAAAAGTACTATTTTTAATATAATAGCAGGACTTTTAACTCAAGATACTGGTAGTGTTGAAATAAATGGAAATTTAAGCTATATGTATCAAAAAGATTTACTACTACCTTACAAAACAATAATAGATAATGTTTCATTGCCACTTATACTTAGAAAAGAAAAGAAAATAGAAGCCAGAAAAAAAGTCAAAGAATATTTTAAAGTTTTTGGTTTAGAAGGATATGAAGAAAAATATCCTAAAGAATTATCAGGTGGAATGAAACAAAGAGCAAATTTCATGAGAACCTATATAAATTCAAATGATATTATGCTACTAGATGAACCTTTTGGAGCTTTAGATTCTATAACAAAGTCTTCTATGCAAAAATGGTTATTAAATGTTAGAAAACAGGTTAAATCGACTATATTGCTTATAACTCATGATATAGAAGAAGCGATTTTACTTTCTGATAGAATTTATGTTATTTCTAATAAACCATCTAGTGTCAGTGTAGAAATAAAAGTTGATAGAGACAGAGTAGATGATATTGAATATTCGTTTAAGGTTAAGAAAGATATTTTAGATATTTTAAATGTATAAAATGAACAGGATACTGTAAAAGTATCCTGTTTTTTTCTTATTAATCTATATTATTTATATATTTAATTAAAATATTAAAATATAAATTTAAAATTCATAGATTAAATAAAAAAATAAACATATAAAAATAAAATTTAATCTATTTATAAATTAGTAAATATTGTTTATAGAATTTCTTTGTGATAAGATTAATTTATAGCAAATAAATAAGGAGAGATATTTTATGAGAATATTATTTTCGCCAATAGGTTTAACGGATCCTATATCTAAAATGCACGATGGTGCTATGTTACATATAACAAGGGTATACAGTCCAGAAGTTGTATATTTATATTTTTCTGAAGAAATGAGAGAAAAACAAAATAAAGATCAGAGATATACAAAAGTCATAGAACTTTTAGATAAAAAAATAGGGAAAAATACAAAAATAGAAATAATAGATGGAAGTAAGATTGAGGCTGTATATAAATTTGATTCATATTATGAAGAATTTGAATCAAATTTAAAAAAAATAAGAGAAAAATATCCTGATTCAGAAATTTTTCTAAATACATCTTCAGGAACTCCAGCTATGAAATCAGCATTGCAAGTGATTGCTGCATTAGGGGATGGAAATTACAAAGCAATACAAGTACCAGCTCCAAATAAAATAAATCATGAACCACCCGAAATACCATTTGAAAAATTATGGAGAGAAAATAAAGATAATTTTGATGGATATAAAGACAGAACAGAAGTTTCTACACATCTCCAACTTATCACAAAGTTCAAAAAGGAAATTATAAAAAAACATATAGATCAATATGATTATCATGCTGCACTTGAATTAGCAAAAGATATTAAAAGAAGTTTATCAAAAGAAGCTTTATATGCAATAGAGGCAGCAAAAGAAAGACTCTCATTAAATTATATGAGTTATGCAAAATTATTGAAAAAATCTGGAGCAGATATAGAATATTTCAAATTAAAAAAATATAAAAATAATAATGAGGATATAAAATTATATGAATATATATTATCTTTAGAAATAAAAGTTAAGAGAGAAGAGTATGCAGATTTTATAAGAGGAATAAGTCCTATACTATCTGATATTTTTAAATTGTATCTAGAACGAAAACTAGAAATAAATATCTTAAAATATTGCAGTGGTTCAGACTCTAAACTAAAAATAAAAGACTCAAAATTAAAAAATGAAATAAGTAAGAATAATAAAGAAGCACAAATAATATTAAATTCTTTAAATGAAGAATTTGGTAAGTTTAGAGATTCTCTATTAGCAGCATCAAATCTATCAGCTATTATAAAAGGTGTTGAAACAAATGAAAAAGTAAAAAATACAATAATAACATTAAGACAAGTGGAAGAAAATGTAAGGAATATAGCGGCACATCAAGTAGTATCTATAAATGATGAAAAAATAAAAGAAGGTACTTCTGATTCAATAACTATACAAAATGGTAAATTAATAAAAAAGGGTAAAAGCTCTAAAGATATAATAGATATGATTAAATTTATTGCTCAAGAAGCAGAAATATCAAATGAAGATGAATGGAATTCATATGAAAAAATGAATAAATACATAAAATCTTTAATATAAAAGTATAAAAAGGTAAAGATATGTTAACAAAATTAGAAATAAAAATAGAAAAAAATGATGAAATTAATCTTAATACAATGTCTTTATTTCAAGGAGTTTTAATGGAGAAAATTGATAGAGAATATGGTGATATTTTACATACTATGCCTATAAATCCGTATACTCAATATATCTCTGTGGAAAATAATTTTATACAATGGAATATTACGGCATTGACAGACGAAGCAAAAGAAAAAATAATAGATAAATTATATAGTAATGATTTCAAAGAAATAGAAATAAAATATAAAGATTTAAGATTAAAAATTTTAGATAAAAAAATAATAACTATAACTGAAAATGAATTGATGGATAAATATTACTTTGAATATTCAAAACGATTTATAAAAATTAATTTTATAACACCGACATCTTTTAAAAGTGATGGAAAATATCAGATGTATCCAAATTTAAGATGGATATATCAAAGTATAATAAAAAAACATGATAAATTGTCAGATGAGATAGTAGTTTTTAATGAAAGTGTCTTAGAAGATTTAGTAAATTATTCTGAAATAGTTTCATATAATTTAAAAAGTACAGCATTCCAATTAGAAGGTGTAAAAATTCCGTCGTTTAAAGGTAGAATAACAATAAAAATAAAAGGTCCGCAAATGTTAGTAAATCTAGTCAACTTTATGTTTGGATATGCTGAATATTCTGGAATAGGTATCAAGACATCTATAGGTATGGGAGCTATAAAATTTGAAAATGGAGGTAATTAAAAATGAATAATGCTCAATTAAAAGCAACAACAGGGGCATTACTACATGATGTTGGAAAAATTTTAAATGATAAAAAAATCCATCATAGTGAAAGTGGTGCAAAATTTGTTGAAGATAATATGCAATTTTTAGATAAAGATATTTTAGATTCAATAAAATATCATCATAAAAAACAAATATCTGAAAATAAAAATATATCGGATTATGCGTATATTGTAAATTTTGCAGATAATATATCGTCAAAAATGGAAGGCAGAAAAAAAGATGATGGGAAATTAATTCAAAATAAAATAAAAGAATTGGATAGTATTTTTAATATTTTAAATGGAAATAACGAAAAATTAGTATATAGAGTTGAAAAAATAGATAGAAAAGGAATTCCAAACTATCCTGTAAAATCAGCAAAAGAAAATAATAAAATACTAGAAGAGGCTAATAAAAGTATAAAAAATATATTAAAAAATAGTAATTCTATAGAAGCATTGGCTGCAAAATTACTTACTGTAGAAGAAAAATATTTAAGTTTTGTACCAGCAACCTTAACAGAAGAAAAAATTAAAGATATTTCATTGTATGATCATTCAAAGATAACTGCAACAATAGCATCTTCTGTAAGAAGATATTTTGATGAAAATAATATAAGTGATTTTAAATCTTTGAATGATAATGAACTAGAATTTATGAATGAAAAAATGTTCTTATTGTATAGTATGGATGTATCTGGAATACAAGATTTTATATATACTATATCATCACAAAAGGCTTTAAAAGGATTGAGAACAAGATCTTTTTATCTTGAAATGCTTATAGAACATTGTATAGATATTTTATTAGAAAAAACAGGATTTACTAGAGCGAACCTTATATATTCTGGAGGAGGGCATGCTTATATTGTGTTGCCTAATACTGATGAAATAAAAGAAATATTAAAAAATTATGAAATAGATATAAATAATTGGTTTATGGAGTATTATAAAACAGATTTATATATAGCATCTGGATACTCTGAATGTTCTGCCAATAGCTTTTGTAATGAACCTGTTGGAAGTTATAAAAAATTATTTGCAGAAGTTAGTAAAAAAATATCTGAAAAGAAAATGAAAAGATATTCTTCTAATATTATAAAAAAATTAAATTCAGAAAATCTTTCTGATGGAAAAAGAGAATGTAGTGTATGCCATAGAGTAGATAAATTAAGAAAAGATGATAAATGTGAAATATGCAGCAATATAGAAGATATATCAAAGGATATATTAAACAAGGATTCATTTGTAGTGATTAAAGATAATTCTTATCAACCTAGTTTACCGTTGCCATTTGGATATAATTTAATAGCATTAAACAAAGAAAATATTATTAAATTAGAAAAAGAAGGAAAAATAAAAAGAGTTTATTCTAAAAATAATTTAGAAATAGATAATACATATTCTAAAATATGGGTAGGAGATTACAATAATGGAGATGATTTTTCTACACTTGCAAATAATTCAACAGGTATAAAAAGATTAGCCATTATGAGAGCAGATGTAGATAATTTAGGACAAAGTTTTGTATCAGGATTTGAAAATAGCAAATTAAAAAATCCAGAACAATATATAACTCTTTCTAGAACAGCCACATTCTCAAGAAAATTATCAATGTTCTTCAAATTACATATAAATAATATCTTAGAAGATGGTGATTTTACTATGTCTTCAGAAAAAGAGCGTGGTAAAAGAAATGCTATTATAGTTTATTCTGGTGGAGATGATCTATTTATAATAGGTAGTTGGGATGATGTAATAGAATTTTCAATAGATTTAACTGAAAAATTTAAAAAATTTACTCAAAATACATTAACACTATCAGCTGGAATAGATATTTATCCAAAAAAATATCCAATAGCAGTAATGGCGAGAAAAACTGGAGAACTTGAAGAAATATCAAAATCTGTAGATGGGAAAAATGCCATAACAATAGCTAGATCAGAAAATACTTATAAATGGAATGAGTTTAATGAAAAAGTAATAGGAGAAAAGTACTTTACTATTGAGAATTTCTTTAAAAATCAGAGAGAAAGAGGAAATACCTTTGTATATAGAATATTAGAATTATTTAATAATAAAGAAGATAAAATTAATATAGCAAGATTAGCATATGTTCTTGCTAGATTAGAACCTCAAAAACCAAATAAAAAGGATGATGAATCTTTAAAAATTTTTGAAAAAGAAAAAGAAAATTATATGGAATTTTCTAAGAAAGTATATAAATGGATAAAAAATGAAGAAGATAGTAAACAAATGAAGACAGCTATTCTTTTATATGTATATAATAATAGAAAGGATATGGAGGGTAAAAATGAAATATATAACTAAATTAAATTATGTTGATGAAGCTGAAAAAGTAATAAA
Organism: Peptacetobacter sp.; assembly: GCF_029264495.1. GTDB lineage: Bacteria > Bacillota > Clostridia > Peptostreptococcales > Peptostreptococcaceae > Peptacetobacter. The sequence goes on along the minus strand of NZ_JARIBH010000076.1, from coordinate 4,647 downwards.
AAGTTTAGTAGAGACAAATAAAAGAGGGGATAAAGAAATAAAATTAACTACATCAAAAATAAGAAATATATTAATGATGGTAACAGAATTATATAATTCAGCTCTGAGAAATAGAGATGATATATTAGATGAAAATATTGTCAGCAGAGTTAAATATATGAAAATGAGATTGGTATATGAAATTGGTAGAGATATCGCAGATAATGGAAAGTCTGGAGTTGAAAAATTTGCAAAAAATGGACATCTATTAGAAATAATAGATTCAATTGGAAATAAAAGAGAATCTTTAATATTATTCTGTAACTATATGGAAGCATTAGTTGCTTATCATAAATACTATGGTGGGAAAGAAAAATAAGATATTAAATTTGTTATATAGATATATAAATTATATAAAAAGGAGAAAAATTATGTTTGCTAAAATAGAAATAAAAGGAAAAATAAAACTAGAAACAGGAATGCATATAGGTGGATCTACACAGTTTGCGGCTATAGGTGCAATAGATTCTCCTGTAATAAGAGATTCTTTTACTGATTTACCAATGATTCCTGGAAGTAGTTTTAAAGGTAAATTACGTACATTACTTGCTAAAAAATACAATACTAAATTAGTCGAACCAGATAATGATGACCAGAAAATAAAAAGATTATTTGGTAGTTCAAAAAAAGGAGAAATAAAATCAAGTAGACTTATATTTTCTGATTCTATATTATCAAATGATGATGATTTAAAGGATATAGGAGTTTCTTCTACAGAAATAAAAACAGAAAATACTATAAATAGAATAACAGCAATAGCAAATCCAAGACAAATAGAAAGAGCTGTTAGAGGATCAATATTTGATTTTAGTATAATATATAACGCTGAAGAAGAAAAAGAAATAAAAGAAGATATAGAGTTACTAAAAGAAGGATTAAAATTCCTTGAATATGACTATATAGGTGGGCATGGTTCAAGAGGTTATGGAAGAGTAAAAATAGAAGATTTAAATTTAGATGTAGTGGTAGGGAAAATCGATAATAAGATAAAAGAAGATTGTAAAAAAATATTAGAGGGATAGCATAATGAAAAGAATAATTTATAAATTAAAATTTAAAACAGGTGTACACTTTGGAAATGGATCTTTATCAGAATCGAACAATAATTTTCAAGCAGATACACTTTTCTCAGCATTATGCATTGAAGCACTAAATATTGGTGGAGAAGAAAAGTTAAATAAATTTATAGAATATGCAAAAAAAGGAAAATTTAAAATTTCAGATTCATTTCCTTATATCGATAAAACTCTTTTTATACCAAAACCATTTATGCCTCTTGATATAAAAGAAGATAGAAAAAGTGATTCAAAAGAAAAAAAGGCATATAAAAAATTAAAGTATATTCCTGTAGATAAAATAGATTCATATCTAAAAGGAGATTTAGATGTTTTAAAAACAAATAAAGAAATAAAAGAATTAGGAAAATATGATGAAAGAAATATAGCAGCTGTAAGAAGAGAAGAAGATGCAGAACCATATTATTTAGGAATATATAGATTTTCTGAAAAAGGAGGTCTATATATAATTGTAGAATTTGAAGAAGAAAATTATAAAAATGAATTTGAAGAATTATTAAAATCATTATCATATACTGGTATTGGTGGAAAAGTAAGTTCAGGTCTTGGTAAGTTTACATTTGAGGAAGAAAAGATACCTAACAAATTAGAAAAAAGATTAGATAATATCGATAATTCAAAAATAAAGATGTCTCTATCTCTTTGTATACCAGAAAATGATAAAATAGATGATGCATTAGAAAATGCATATTATAGAATAGAAAAAAGGAGTGGATTCGTTTATTCAACAACTTACTCAGATACACTTATGAGAAAAAAAGATTTATATGTAATACAAGCTGGTGGATGCTTTGAAAAAATCTTTGAAGGTGAAATAGTAGATGTATCTATAAATGGAGCTCATCCTGTATATAGATATGCAAAACCTTTATTTATGGAGGTGATTTAATGCAGGATTATTTAAAAAAATATGAAGTCACAATAAGAACTAAAGGACCTATATATATAGGAAGTGGGAAAAATATAGGTAAAAAAGAATATTATTTTGACGAAAATAATAATAAAGTCTATTTATTTAATTTTGAAAAAATGTTTAAAGGGATAATAAACAAAAACCTAGATAAAAAATACCAAGAATATATGTTTAATGCAAAAGCTAAAATGGATTTAGGTGAATTTTTTAAAAAAAATGGAATAGGTATTATGGATATAAAAAACTGGTCTGAATATTCTATAGATGCAAGTAATATATATAATTTAAAAGAATTCAAATTCAAAGGAATAAATACCTTTATAAAAGAATCTGGAAATAAAAATTATATACCAGGCTCTAGTTTAAAAGGGGCTATTAGAACGGCATTAATTGTTGATGGAATTGTCAATAATTATAAAGATTTTATAAAAATAGGAGATAAAATTTTATCTGAATCAAAAAATTCTAAAAAAGTTGGAATAAATATAAATGAAATAGAAAACAGAATTTTAAGAACAATAGGAAGAAAAAATACAGATAAAAAAGATGCTGTGAACGATATTATGTCATGTATCAAAGTTAGTGATAGTCAAATTATTCCAAATGAATATATGACATTGTGCCAAAGAATGGATATGGATGTAGATGGAAATATAACACAATTACCAATATATTATGAATGTATAAAACCTGGTGTAGATATAAAGACAACTATAACAATAGACACAAGTATAACTGACGATATAAACATAGAAAAAATAAAAAAATCGATAAAAACTTACTCTGAAAGAATAGATAGTGATTTTATAAGTTATTTTAATGATACTGAACAATGCAATATAAATACTCTATTTTTAGGAGGTTATTCTGGTTTTCCATCAAAAACAATAGTATATCCTCTTTTACAAAGTGATGGACTTGGTTTTATTGAGCAAATACTACATAATTCATTTAGAAAACATAATCACTTAAAAGATGGTGAAAGATATAATGTTTCTCCAAGAAAAATAAAGGTCGCAGAATATGGAAGTACTTCGAGAAGTGGTATTTATGAAATGGGAAAAATAGAAATAGATTTTAAAAAAATATAAAACAAAGTAAAAGGCGATATATTATATATCGTCTTTTTTATAGAAAGGTGAAAAATATTATGTCTGATTTATATATAACAAAAGAAGGAGTTTCTATAGGAATAAGAGAAAATAAAATTTATATTGATGAAAAAGGTGAAATAATAAAAGAAATTCCTGTACATAAGGTAGATAAAATAAATATGTTTGGAGGAATAAAAGTAAGTACCAATTTAATACAATATACAATTGAAAATAATATAGAAATTAATTTTTTTAAAAATAACGGAAAATACTTAGGAAGAATTTCTTGTAATGATAATGATAGAGTAGATATAGTTAGGAAGCAAATTAAGTTGACTGATAATGAAAATTTTAGATTGAAAATGTCTAAAAAAATTATTAACTCAAAAATAAATAATCAAATTGTATTATTAAATAGAAAAATAAATTTGAATGAAGATATAAGATATAATTTAACACAAATGAAAAATATGAAGAAAAAATTAGATATTTGTAACGATATTTCTGAAGTTATGGGATATGAAGGTTTTGCAGCAAAAGAATATTTTGATGGTATTTCAAAAATAATAAAAGAAGAATTTATTTTTGAAGGTAGAAGTAAAAGACCGCCTAAAGATATGTTTAATGCAATGATTAGTATGGCATACACGCTATTATTTTCTGAAATAAAATCAATTGCATCATCTAAAGGTTTGTATATATATGCAGGATTTATGCATTCTGATAAAAAAGGTCATGCAGCTTTAATAAGTGACTTTATGGAAGAATGGAGACCTATTATATGTGATAGCACTGTAATATCTATAATAAATAAAAATTGGATAAAAAAAGATTCTTTTAATTTTAATGATGATGGAAGTGTGTATCTCAATCAAAATGGAAGAAAGATACTGATTGAACATATATCACGAAAAATGAATAGTGATATAACATATTTTGATAAAAAGATGAATTATAGGGAAGCAATTTCTAGACAAGTGGATAGTTTTATAGATGTTTTAAAAAATGAAGATACAGAACTTTATAAAATTTCAAATATAAGATAAAGGCAGGACTATTATGAAAATAAAATTTAAATCAAAAAATAATAAAAATAACTCTATATTAAAAATAAAAGATAATTTTGATTACATATCATATAATTTAAATAAAAATAAAATAAGCAAAAAAGATAAAGGAATAAGAACCCTTGTAATCTATGATGTTGTAGATGATAAAAGACGTAGAGAGTTAGTAAAATATTTAAATGGATTCGGAATTAGAGTTCAAAAATCAGCATTTGAAATGTTATTAGACAAGAAAAGAACAAAAGAATTAAAAAAAGGACTTAAAAAGTTATATGATAGTGAAGATAAGATAAATATTTATCAGTTTGGAAAATTTACAAAAATAATTAGATATGGATTTGATATCGAAGAAAAAGAAGATAATGGCGATATTATTATATAATATACGATTAAAAGCACTCTATTTTAAGATAGAGTGCTTTTTTATAAAAAATAATTATATTTTGAACTGATTTTTA
>NZ_JARIBH010000004.1 GCF_029264495.1 Peptacetobacter sp. | reverse complement strand
CTAAATATATCTGCTGTTCAGTTTTCAAAGTTCATTTTAATCTTTCGATTTTCTCTTTTGTTTCTTGCCCTCTCTCAAGGACAAGTATTATATTACCATCTCATTAATAAAAGGTCAACACTTTTTTAAAAAAATATTTTAAAATTTTAAAAAAGCTTTAGATAAACTTTTTATTTATTTTATTTTTTTATTTTATAATTATTTCCAATATGATATTTCATTCATATTACTTGTATTTTTTTTATTATTGTATTAGATTAATATTAAAATAATACAATAAATAAAAGAATAAATCTCATAATTTTAATTAATTAGAAAATGATTCTTTAAAAATAATCTATTTGCTTAAATTAGGAGGATTTTATGAAAAAAGTACTTATTATGTCGGCTTCTACTGGTGGCGGCCATAATCGTGCGGCTAAAGCCATTCAAGAAGACCTTGAATTAAAATTTATAAATGGCGAACCTGTTGAATGTAAGATTATAGACAGCTTAAAATTAATAAATAATTTCACTGATAAAGTTATTTCTAGAGGATATGAAAAATCAGCTATGTACACTCCAGAAGCATATGGAAGTATATATAGATTATCTGATACTCAACTTGTATCAAAAAATGAATATAAAGATAATCCTTTAATATCTTTATTAGCAAAAAAATTAAAAACATTAATATTAGAAGAAAATCCAGATTTAATTATAGGAACACATCCTTTTCCAATGATTGCTTTATCAAAATTAAAAAAAATATCAAATGAGAAAAAGGTACATTCATCTTCTAATAAAATTTCTGAAGAATACTCTAGCTTATTTCACTGGAATGAAGAGCCAGTAGCAGTTCCTCCTCTTATTTCCATACTTACTGATTATACTGTCCACTCTACACACATACAAAATGAAATAGATTACTATATAGTAGGTCATGAATATGTTAAGGAACTTTTAGTTTCTGAAGGTGCTGAACCTGAAAGAATAAAAGCGTATGGAATCCCAGTTGAAAAATCTTTTTTACTTAATCGAGATAAAGAAACTGTTTTAAAAGAATTAAATCTATCAACAGATAAAAAGACAATTGTATTAATGGGTGGAAGTTTTGGGGCTGGAAATATAAAAGAAACTTTAGAAGAATTAATTCAAATTGACAGAGATTTTCAAATCTTAGTTATTACAGGTAGAAACAAATCATTAAAAGAAAAAATAGAAAAAAAATTAGCTAATTATGAGTGCGAAAAAAATATACAAGTGTTAGGCTTTACTGATAAAATGAATGATATATTATCTGCAGTAGACTTTATAGTTACAAAACCTGGTGGTCTTACTACTACTGAAACACTTTTAAAAGGTGTTCCTATGATTGTTCCTTACTATATTCCTGGACAAGAAGAAGAAAATTTAGATTTTTTATCTAATTGTGGTGCTGTAATTAGAGTTACTAAAAAATATACACTTTCTGTATTATTAAAAGTTTTATTGGATCACCCAGAAAGAGTAGAACTTCTCAAAAAAAATATTTCTTCTATAAAAAAGGTCAACTCTGCTCAGAATATAGCAAATTTATCAAAAGAAATAATGGAAAATCAAGATTTTATAAACAATAATAAATAAAACTTGATTTTTATACATACAAACATGAAAAAGGACTAAACTTTAAAAGTTAGTCCTTCTTTTATTATTATTTATTCTCAGGTTCATAAAAATCTTCTTCATAATCATATTGATAATTTTTAACATTGTTTCTAAATGAACCCTCTACATTTTTATATTTTTTCTTTGAAGATATTTTCTGCTTTGGTTTATTCACTCTTTTTTTAGTAATTAAATCCATAGCAAGTCCTTCATCAAAATCATATTCTTTATCGATATTCATTATATCTCTCTTCTTCCTTCAAGTGCTTTTGATATTGTAACCTCATCTGCATATTCAAGATCCCCACCAACAGGAAGACCATGTGCTATTCTAGTAACTTTTATTCCCATTGGTTTTACAAGTCTTGCTATATACATAGCTGTTGCCTCTCCCTCAACTGTAGGATTAGTTGCCATTATAATTTCTTTAACATCTTGATTCGAAAGCCTTACTAAAAGCTCTTTTATCTTTATCATATCTGGCCCAACACCATCCATTGGAGATATAACTCCATGAAGAACATGATACATTCCATTATAATCTTTTGTTCTTTCCATAGCTGCTACATCTCTTGGATCTTCAACAACGCAAATTACACTTTTATCTCTATTTTTATTAGCACACATGCTGCATGGATCAGTATCTGTTATATTACAACAGATTGAACAATACCTAATTTCTTTTTTTGCATCTATAATAGCTTTAGCTAATGATTCTACATCATTATTATTCATATTTATAACATGAAAAGCCAATCTTTGTGCTGTTTTTCTACCCACTCCAGGTAGTTTTGAAAATTCTTCAATTAATCTAGTGATTGGTTCTGTATATGCTTGCATACTATCTCACCTAGAATAATCCTGGTATATTCATTCCACCTGTTAGTTTATTCATCTGATTAGCTTGAAGATTATCTATATTTCTAAGAGCTTCATTAACTGCACTTAATACTAAATCTTCTAGCATTTCTACATCATCAGGATCTACAACTTCTTCTTTTATATTTATAGATACTACTTCTTTTTTACCATTAACTTTTACAGTAACAGCACCTCCACCAACTGATGCTTCTACTTCTTTTTCCTCTAACTCTTTTTGTGCTTTTGCCATATCTTCTTGCATCTTTTGAGCTTGTTTAAGCATCTTGTTCATATTCATGCCGCCCATTCCACCCATTGGGAATCCTTTTTTTGCCATTATACTTTCCTCCTATTAATAAAACAATTATTTATTTTATATTATTATATTCTATGTAAGTCGAAAAAATCGACAATACTGATTTAATTATAATTTATTTTATTACTTATCAAAAATTTAATCAATAGAATAAAATCTTTGATAAATCTTCTATAATAATCATCATATATTTTCTATAAATATTATATTTCTTTATCAGAACCTTCCTTTATCTCTATAATATCTGAAGAAACAATTCTTTTTAATATTTCCTCTCCCTTATCAGATTCTTTCTCAATTTCCATATTTATATTATCTGCTTCTGATTCTAAAATGATTTTAACAGAGAAATTTTTATGTACTACACTTTTTATAACATTTTCTATATACTCTAAATTTCCATGTTCTGTTAAACTTTTTTTGGCAAAAGCAAATTTTTCACCAAAAATTATATATAAAACTCCATTATGTTCTTTTATATTTTTCTTTTCTAATAACATAGCTCTAACAGGCATTTTTCTATCTTTTTTCATTGTATCTAATACCTTGTCCCAAAGCCGCTCTATCTTATTTAAATCTTCACTTTTCATTTCTTCATATTTTTTCTTTTTGTTATCAGAACTTTTTTTATCTACATCTACTTTTTTAGAATCAATATCATTTCTTTTATCTTCTTTTTTATCTTTTTCATCTATATTTTTAGAATTAATAGTTATATTTCCACTTTCTATAATTTGTTCTAGATACTTAACTCTCTCTTCTAAAGCTTGTTTACTAGTATCGTATATAGGTTTAATAGTTTTTATTATACCAACTTCAAATATAGTTCTCTTGTCTATTGCATATTTTAAATTATTTTGCACTTCTGACAATATATTTATTATTCTTATTATATTATCTATATCAGTGTTTTTAATACTATTTTTCATTTTTTCAAACTCATCATCTGATACAGATATAATATTTTTTGCATTTTCTTTTGCTGCTAAACAAATCATAAGACTTCTCATATGCTCTATTAATTCTGAAGATAAAATTTCTATATCTTTACCACTAGATATAAATGAGTCGATTTTTTGAAGAGCTTCAGATACTTTGTGATTTATAATATCATCTGCCAATCCAAATATTTCATCTATATTTACAATTCCAAGTATTTCTACAACATCATCATATTTTAAATAATTTTCACCAAATAAAATACATCTATCTAAAATACTAAGTGCATCTCTAAGAGCTCCTTGAGAATTTCTTGCTATTACAGAAAGTGCATCTTCTTCAACCTCTACTCCTTCTTTTGAGCATATATATCTCATTCTATCTTTCATTTCTTCTATAGTAATTCTTTTAAAATCAAATCTTTGACATCTTGAAAGTACTGTCGGTATCATTTTATTTGGTTCTGTTGTAGCAAATATAAATACAACATATTCAGGAGGTTCTTCTATTGTTTTTAAAAGAGCGTTACTAGCACCTTTTGAAAGCATATGTGCTTCATCTATTATATATACTTTATATTTAGAATTTGTTGGAGTGTATTTTACACTTTCCCTAATTTCTCTTACATCGTCTACACTATTATTTGATGCAGCATCAATTTCAAAAATATCAACTGTACTATCATTTATTATTGCTCTACAAGATTCACATTCATTACAAGGTTCTCCATCTTTAGGATTTAAACAATTTACAGCTCTTGCAAATATTTTTGCAGCAGTTGTTTTACCTGTACCTCTTGTTCCACTAAACATATATGCATGAGCAATATTTCCAGATATTATCTCATTTTTCAAAGTTCTTACTATATGCTCTTGTCCTACCACATCAGAAAATTTTTGAGGTCTATACTCTCTATATAATGCTTTATGCATATATTTCAACTCCTTTGTAACTTTATAAATACTATAAAAAAAATCCCTTCTTTCAAAGGGATTTGCTATTAAAAAAATAAGCTGTACACCATCTATCGTCTTTTCCTCAAAGCCGTTGCTCTAGTACTCAGCTCAGCCAAGGCTTCCCTAGGTCACATAAAAGTGATCGCTTACCGCTGCTTCCTTCCGGATCTGACGGGATTCACGAGCTTCCATTGCCCAGGACCTGAGCGTCAACACTAAGTTAAAAGAGACTGCACTTCAATTACAAATCCTCCAGATGGAATTCAACCCTGCTATAGCGGATTGCAGGTTACAGGGTGCCGCTACCTCCCCATCTAGTACAGCAAAATTATAACCATATTTATTTTTTTAATAATATTATAAATATAATATTATTAAGAATTACTATACTATGATAGCACAAAGGTTTGTTTTCATCAAGTAAAAAATATATTCTTCATTTTTCTTAATTTATAAAAAATATATATTCAAATACTATTGTATACAGCATACTTTTTATAATTCAATCTTGTTATTGAATGGTTATGGTGCTAAAATGTTAGTTGGATAGTATCTATATTATAGAACTGTACCTATTTTTAAGCATTAATTTTCTGAAAGTCAGGATTTGGATCACACTATTTTGGAGGTGATACCATTGTCTATTGGATTTATTGGTCCTGGTAAAGTGGGCGTTTCACTTGCTAGGTATTTTAGCTACAAAAATATAGAGATTTCTGGGTTTTATGGACATAATCCAAAATCTTTAAAAGAAGCATGTAATTTAACAAACTCAACAATTTTTTTAGACTTAAAAAATTTAATTACTGAAAGTAATATTATAGTAATAACAACTCCTGATGATACTATTTCAGAAATAAACAAACAAATTTCAAAATATAATCTGACTGGAAAATCTATATTCCATACAAGTGGTTCTCTTTCGTCAGATATTCTTTCTAGTGCAGAAAATTCAGGTGCATCAATCTATTCTATACATCCAATGTTTGCCTTTTCAAATAAATTCACAGATTTAGAAAAATTAAATAACATATATTTTTCTGTAGAAGGGAAAAATGTAGATAGTAATTCAGATATTATTAAATTTATGAATTCTTTGGGAAATAAGTATTTTATTAGAGATTCTAATTCTTCTGCTAAATATCATTTAGCAAATGTAATTGTTTCTAATTTAGCACTTTCTTTATTTAATATTGGAATTGAATATCTACAAGATTTAGGTCTTTCTGAAAAAGATTCTTTTGAGGCTTTATATCCTTTAATACTGGGAAATATAGAAAATATAAAAAATAAAGGTTTTAATCTTTCTCTTACAGGACCTGTTTCAAGAGGAGATATTTCACCTGTAGAAAAACATCTATCTGTTTTGAAAGATAAAGATATTGAAATTTATAAAAATCTTTCTATGAATTTATTGAATTTAAAAGCTAAAAGGGAGTTTGGAAATAATGAAGACTCTTTTGTTAAACTTTTAAATTCATCAGAAAAATTTGGCAAAATTTATAAAATACTCGGAGGAATAGAATAATGAAAAATACTGTTTTATCATTTAAAAAAGCAAAAGAAGACGGTAAAAAACTAAGTATGTTAACTGCTTATGATTATTCAATGGCTAAAATAATAGATAGTTGTGGAATAAATGGTATCTTAGTTGGTGATTCACTTGGTATGGTTATAAAAGGTGATGAGGATACTCTTTCAGTAACTGTAGAAGACATTATTTACCATACTAAAGCAGTTAAAAAAGGTGCTAAAAATGCACTTATTGTAGGTGATATGCCTTTTCTTTCTTATCATGTATCTATTGAAGATGCTGTAAGAAATGCAGGCAGAATTATAAAAGAAGGTGGTGCACATGCTGTTAAACTTGAAGGTGGTGCAACTGTAGTTAATCAAGTAAAAGCAATTGTCGATGCTCAGATTCCTGTTATGGGTCATCTAGGACTTACTCCTCAATCTATAAATGCTTTTGGAGGATTTAAAGTTCAGGGAAAAACTGAAGAAGCTGCAAGAAAATTAATTGAAGATGCTAAGTTACTTGAAAAAGCTGGTGCTTTCTCTATTGTTCTTGAAGGAGTTCCTGCTGCTATAGCAAAATTAATAACTGAAGCTGTTTCAATCCCTACTATCGGTATTGGTGCTGGTGTCGATTGTGATGGGCAAATACTTGTTTATCAAGATATGCTTGGAATGTTTGATGATTTTGTACCTAAATTCGTTAAACAATATGCTAATACAGGGAAAATAATGAGAGATGCTATAACAGAATATATAGATGAAGTAGAAAATTGTTCATTCCCTGAGCAAAAACATACTTTCAAAATAGATGAAGATGAATTAAAAAAACTTTATTAATAAATTATGATTGGAGATTATAAAATGTTAGTTAATACAATAAAAGAAGTTAGAGAACAAGTAAAAGCTTGGAGAAAAGAAGGTCTTTCTATAGGTTATGTACCTACTATGGGATTTCTTCATGAAGGGCATAAATCTTTAATAGAAAAAGCTGTTTCAGAAAATGATAGAGTTGTAGTTAGTGTTTTTGTAAACCCAACTCAATTTGGACCTAATGAAGATTTTGAAGATTATCCAAGAGATATAGAAAAAGATTATGCTTTTTGTACAGAAGCAGGAGCCAATTTAGTATTTAATCCAGAACCAGAAGAAATGTATTTTCCAGATAAATGTACTACTGTAAATGTTGAAGGTTTATCTAAAGGTTTATGTGGAGCAAAAAGACCAGTTCATTTTGGAGGAGTTTGTCTTGTTGTTTCTAAGTTTTTAAATATAGTTACTCCTGATAGAGCTTATTTTGGAGAAAAAGATGCTCAACAGTTAGCTATAATAAAAAGAATGGTAAGAGACCTTAGTATAGATGTTGAAATAATAGGATGCCCTATAGTAAGAGAAAATGATGGACTTGCTAAAAGTTCTAGAAATACTTATCTTTCTGAAGATGAAAGAAAAGCTGCTTTAGTTCTTAGTAGAAGTTTAAAAAAAGCAAATGAGGCTATGGAAAATGGCTTAAGATGCACTAAAGAAATAAAAAATATTATAGAATCAGAAATAAATGCTGAACCTTTAGCTAAAGCAGACTATATAGAAATTGTAGATAGTGAAACTCTACAACCAGTAGAATCTGTAGAAAAAAATGTTTTAGTAGCAATTGCAGTATTTATAGGAAAAACTAGACTTATAGATAATTTTACTTTTAGACTAAACTAATATTTTCTATAATTTTTCATATTTAATATATATTTTTATATAAATTTTTTATATTTAGACTTTAAAAAGAGATAATATTTGAATGTTGAAATTTCAATACTATCTCTTTTTTATTTGTTTTATCCAATACCTATATTTTATTTACATTTTCCTTTTTTATGTGTTATAATGTATTAGTATTATTTTATACAACTCTTTTTTATTTCTTTTCTCAAAGCTCCGGGAATTTCCACATAATTTTCCTGGGGCTTTTTATTTGCATTTTTTAATTACTTTTTATCAATAATTTAATCTTTATATATCTATATTACCTTATTTTTGTTATCTTAATTTTTTAAAAAAGTCGGTAAGCATTTTTGCACAATCTTTTTCCATAATACCATATTTATATTTAACCTTAGAATCTTCAAAGAATTCCTTTTTAAATTCTGATTGTTTTTCTATCTTTTCATTTTTTACTCTTTTAGCTCCTATTACAACATCTCTAATTCTAGAATTTACTATTGCACCACAACACATTATACATGGCTCCATTGTTACATACATTTTACAACCAAAAAGGCGCCATCCACCTAAATTTTTTGTAGCATCTTTAATTGCTAGTATTTCAGAATGAGCAGTTGCATCATTTAAATACTCAGTCAAATTATGTCCTCTTCCAACTATCTTTCCATCTTTAACAATTATTGCTCCTATTGGTGTTTCTTCTTTCTTATATGCTTTTTTAGCCTCTCTAAGAGCTTCTCTCATAAAATATTCATCATCTGTCATTTCTGTTACCATTCTTACATACTCTCTATCGTATTCACAAAAATCATTTGTATGTATAAGGAATTTATCTCCAACTTCATATTGTTCCATACCATCTTGATTTGAAATAGCTACAACTTCTGCTTCAACTGTGTCTGATATACCAAATACACAATCTTTATATTCTTTTTCATCCATTTTTACAATTTTTGCTACTTCTTCATTTGGTTTAAATTTTGTACTATCATCTACCTTATATCTATATACTTCGCATATTTCATTATCTATAAATCCTCCATCAACTATATGTTCTGTTATTTGATTTATAAAACTTATATTTTTTTCTTCTGCTATTATTCCTGCTTCTTCTGAAATTTCTCTTTTTAATGCTGAAAATTCGTCTTCTCCAGAATCTATATGTCCACCTACCATAACTCCATATAACCCTGGATAACTTTTATACATTGCTCTTTGTTGAAAGTAACAATTTTTTCCATCTTCTTTATCTTCTTCAAACCAACAATGTATCACTTTATGTAGATATCCTTTCTTATGAATTTCACCTCTTGTTTTAGATCCTATTATTTCACCATTTTCATTATATATATCTAAAATCTCATTATTTTTAAATTCGATTTCTATATTTGTTTTATATTTTTTCTCTTTATTACTTTTTGCCATATCAAATGATATAACTCTTTCTTTTTCTTTGTACAATTTTATTCACACCTTTTCTGTTTATAGTTTATTTTCTTTTAAAATTTTATCCACTTATCCACTGTTTCATTTGGGATTTTTCATTATTATTCACATATTAGTTCTTATTTTATATTAATTTAGTACTTTCTTTTAATTTTAGATTAGTTTAAATTAAAGATTATTTCAATACTCTTTGTGGATTATTTTTATATTCAAAATAAATTTATCCTTATTTATTCATCTTTATTCTTTAATACTTATTATTAATATAGTCCACAAAATAAAAAAGAGAGAAATTAATCTCTCTTTTTCTATCTTAAATTTATATACTTAATATAAATTTAATTCTATTATATTTTTTATATCATATAATACTTTATCGCTTATTGCATTTACTCCACCTATTAATGTTGCTCTTTTTATTTTTGACTCTTTTGTATAGTTTTCTACAACTTTTGGTAAAGTATCTCTTTTAACTAGAAGTACTGGTGCTTCTTTTCTTCCAGCATAGTTTCCTGCTATTAACGCATCTGGGAAGTCTTCTCCTGTTGCATATACTCCTAGTTTTGATTCAGGATATGATTCTTCTGCTATTACTGTTGATGTTTCATATCTATCTTTTCCACCATATCTTAATAATATTTTTGCTCCATTATAAACATTTGAATTTTCCTTATTTCCTTTTATTATAGAAAATCCTTTGTGTATCTGATTTTCAACATCTTTTGATATAGCTTCATTAAGTCCAGCTATTTTTATTGTTTCTATATCCCATTGAGCTAATGCTTTTTTTGTATACATTGGAATTAAATCTTTTTTTGTAAGAAGTATCGGTGCATTGTCTTTTACTGCCATTGATGTCATTGATAATGCATCTGGATAATTTTCTCCTGATGCAAGTTCTGCTATATTTTTATTTCCTTTTTCTCTTATTTTTATAGCTATTTTTCTTGCTGTGTCATATCTATCCTTTCCATCAAATCTATGTATTGAATAACCCATATTTGATAGTCTATCCACTACTTTTTTAGATACTGCTTCATATCCACCGCTTATATATATTTTCTTAGCTCCTAATCTTTCTATTTCTTTTAATATTTTTTCTGGTAATTTATCTTTATATGTAAATAGTGATGATGCTTTTATCTGTACTGCAAATGGATTTGCTGTAAGTACATCTGTATATCTTTCACAGTTTGCAAGTACTACTGAATCTGTTCCATTTGGATATAAATCTTTACTTGCATCTATTGATGTATCTATTCTATC
>NZ_JARIBH010000058.1 GCF_029264495.1 Peptacetobacter sp. | reverse complement strand
TTCACGGTGGTAACAGGAGTTCGATTCTCCTACGGGTCACCAACTAAATATGCGGGTGTAGCTCAATGGTAGAGTTCTGGCCTTCCAAGCCAGCTGTGAGGGTTCGATCCCCTTCACCCGCTCCAATTATGGGGTTATAGCTCAGCTGGGAGAGCATCTGCCTTACAAGCAGGGGGTCACAGGTTCGAGCCCTGTTAACCCCACCATTTTTATTTGGCTCGGTAGTTCAGTTGGTTAGAATGCCAGCCTGTCACGCTGGAGGTCGTGGGTTCGAACCCCATCCGAGTCGCCAAATAAATGCGGGAATAGTTCAGCGGTAGAGCGCGACCTTGCCAAGGTCGAAGTCGCGAGTTCGAATCTCGTTTCCCGCTCCATTTAATATCATGGGTGCATAGCTCAGCTGGATAGAGCAACGCCCTTCTAAGGCGTGTGTCCAAGGTTCGAATCCTTGTGCGCTCATATATAAAGACTTTGTTTATTAAACAAAGTCTTTTTTTATTTTTAAAAACATAAAAAATTAAAAAATAGTTACAATATTAGAAAAAAATATAAAAAATATACAATTTATATACAAAATAAAGAAGTTATATATTTTGATACTTAGATATAGTATAATATTTAATGAAAGATATATAGTTTACTTAATATATAATAGTATTGATAAAAGTAATATTGATAATAAAATAAAAATATTAATAATTTTGAATAAAAATATTATTAATATTTAATAATTTAATAAATGAAGATAAGATTAATTTTGAATAGATAAAATATAAAGGGAGTGAATAAATTGTTAGATTTAAGTTCTTTTATAGGAGAATTTTTAAATATAATATATCAGATGGGTATTAATGATATTATTGATATAGCAATAGTTACATATTTATTTTACAAAATATTTATGTTTATAAAAGATACAAGAGCAGAACAAGTTTTAAAAGGAATTTTGGTTTTATTGGTTGCAACTGGTGCTAGTAAAATATTTAAATTACATACTATATATTGGTTATTAGTTAAATCACTTGAAGTTGGATTTATACTTCCATTTATAATATTCCAACCGGAATTAAGAGCAGGATTAGAGCATATAGGTAGAACTAAACTTAAAATATTCCAAAAACAGCGGGAAATATCAGAAGAAAAATTTAATCACATAATAGATGAAATAGTAGAAGCACTATATTCTTTATCAAGACAAAAAATAGGAGCTTTAATTGTTATGGAAAGAGAAACAAAACTAAATGATATAATAAATACTGGGACTATATTAAATTCAGAAATATCTAGGCAATTACTGATAAATATATTTATTCCTAATACACCTCTTCATGATGGAGCTGTTGTAATAAGAGAATCAAAAATAAAAGCTGGAGCATGTTTTCTACCACTAACACAAAGCAAAGATCTTAGTAAAGACTTAGGAACTAGACATAGAGCAGGAGTAGGTGTTAGTGAAGTTTCAGATTGTTTGACTCTTATTGTATCAGAAGAAACAGGAGGGGTTTCTATAGCTAAATCTGGTAAATTGTACAGGGATATTACAAAAGAAAGAATGAGAAGTATATTATCTCATAATCTAAAAGTCAGAAAAGAAGAAAAAAGTTCCTTTATAGGAGGATTATTTAAATGATGAGAATAAAAAATAATACAAAAGTAAAGCTGATATCACTCTTTAGTGCAATAGCATTATGGATATATGTAATAGCAATAGTTGATCCAGAAGATACAAAATTAATTGAAAATATACCTGTTACTGTAAGTAATATGGAAGAAGTTTCAGATAAAGATTTAGTAATATATCCTAAAGATGATCTGCTATCTAGTATAAATGTAAGTGGTAAATTATCAAATGTAAAAAATATAAATAAAGATGATATAAAAGTATATGGTGAAATAGATAATCCTATAGAAGGTAAAAATGAGGTTTATTTAAGAGCTAATATGTCAGATAGAGTTAGTCATGAATTTACTCAAAATACAATTATTGTAAACTTGGAAAAGAAAATAACAAAAGAATTAAAAGTATATATAAATATTTCGTCTAAAGACAAAGAAAATATAGAATCTATCAAGCCTAAAAAAGATTATATTGAAGTAAGTGGACCTAGAACTCAGATGAATAAAGTCAAAAAAATAATAGGTAAAATAGATTCACTAAAAGAAGAATCAAGCAAACACTTTATAAAAAAAGTTAGACTTATACCTATTGATTCTGATGGAAAAGAAGTCAAAGGAATAGAGATTAGTGATAATTATATAAATGTAGATATCAAACTTCTAAGTGAGAAAAAAGTTCCAATAAAAGTTTCTTTTGGAGAAAATGAAATTGTTAATTATAAAATAAGTCAAGAAGAAGTTTCTATAAAAGGAAAAGAAGAATTGCTTAAAAATATACAATATATAGAAACAGAAAAAGTAAGTTCAGATGAGTTAAAAGATAAAAAAAATATTGATGTAAAACTTGTACTTCCAAATGGTGTGAAATCAGATGAAGAAAAAGTAAAATTGAGTTTTGAAAAATAATAATTTAATAACAAGTCAAATAAAAATGATATACTAATGAGAAATGTTAACAAGATATAAGTATTGATAAAATAAAGTTATTGTTAGTATGAATCATTAGTAAAATAAAATTTAGATAATGTAAAATTGACTATATGAAATCCCGAATCTACTTTAGATTCGGGATTTTATCTATACTTTAAATAATAAAGATAATAATAAATTTTCAGAATATAAAAATATTAAAATAAAATTTAATTTTAAAAAAGAAAAAAATAGTCTGAAAAATTAAATAAAAAACAATATAAAATATATGAATTTAATAAAAAAATAAATTTATTTTTGTTAAATTTATATTTTTATTGCAACTTATTTATTTTAGATATATTATAAAGATATAATATATTTTTAATGATATACTATGCAAAAAAATAAATATTAATTATTTGGAAAACGATATACTTTGTATTAATTATATCGTATAATTTAATTATGATATACAATAAAAATACTACTACGAGGTGGAGTTTATGAGAAACTTTGAAGAAGTTATAAAATTTGCAAAAGAAAGAGGACCAAAAGTAATATCTGTTGCTTGCAGTCAGGATAAAGAAGTTTTACTTGCAGTTGAAATGGCAAGAAAAGAAGGAATAGCAAAAGCTATATTAGTTGGAGATATAGAAAAAACAGAAGCTATAGCAAAAGAAATAGGAATAGATTTATCTAATTATGAATTAATAAACATAGAAGATTTAACAGAAGCATCAAGAAAAGCAGTTGAACTTGTATCAACAGGAAAAGCTGATATGGTAATGAAAGGAATAGTTGATACATCAATAGTTCTAAAAGCTGTTTTAGATAAAGAAATAGGATTAAGAACAGGAAAAGTATTAAGTCATGTTGCTGTATTTGATGTTAATGGATTTGATAGATTATTCTTTATAACAGATGCTGCAATGAATCTTGCACCAGATGTTGCTGCTAAAAAACAAATAATAGAAAATTCTGTAGAAGTTGCTCATGCACTTGATATAGAAAAACCAAATGTAGCATGTCTTTGTGCAAAAGAAAAAGTAAATCCTAAAATGAAAGATACTGTAGAAGCTGCAGAACTTCAAGCTATGTGTGAAAGAGGCGAAATAGAAGGCTGTGTAGTTGGTGGTCCATTTGCACTAGATAATGCAGTATCAGAAGAAGCAGCATCACATAAAGGTGTAACACATCCAGGTGCTGGGAAAGCAGATATATTATTAGTTCCTGATATAGAAGCAGGTAATGTATTATACAAATCAATGGTATTCTTTGCACAGGCTAAGAATGCAGGAGTTATAGTTGGTGCAAAAGCTCCAGTTATATTAACTTCAAGAGCAGATACAGAAGAAACTAAATTAAACTCAATAGCACTTGGTGTACTAATGGCTGCAAAAACAGCAAAATAAAAAATAAAAAAATAATATGATTAAATCTAAAATAATATTTTAGAAAATATAAATTCAAACAAATTATCTAAAAATAAATTTGTTAAAACAATAGGTTTTAAATTTTATAGGAGGTAAAACTACATGAGTAAAGTAAATAGAATATTAACTATCAATCCTGGTTCAACGTCTACAAAAATAGCAGTTTTTGATGATGAATCATTAGTATTTGAAAAAACACTTAGACACTCTTCAGAAGAGATTGGTAAATACGATAAAATAGCAGATCAGTTTGAATTCCGTAAAGGAGTAATAGAAGATGCTCTTGCAGAAGGCGGAGTGAAAGCATCTGAATTAGACGCTGTTGTTGGTAGAGGAGGTCTTTTAAAACCTATAAAAGGTGGAACTTATTCAGTTAATGAAGAAATGGTTGAAGACTTAAAAGTAGGAGTATCAGGAGAACATGCATCTAATTTAGGTGGAATAATCGCTAAACAAATAGGCGATGAAGTAGGAGTACCTTCTTTCATAGTAGACCCAGTTGTTGTTGATGAATTACAAGATATAGCTAGAATATCAGGAATGGCTGATATAGAAAGAACTAGTATATTCCATGCTCTAAATCAAAAAGCAATTGCAAGAAGATATGCAAAAGAAATAGGAAAAACATATGAAGAAGTTAACCTTATAGTAGCTCATATGGGTGGAGGAATATCTGTAGGAGCACATGAAAAAGGTAGAGTAATAGATGTAGCAAATGCACTTGATGGGGAAGGACCATTCTCTCCAGAAAGATCTGGTGGACTACCAGTAGGAAGCTTAATAAAAATGTGCTTCAGTGGTGAATATTCACTAGATGATATGAAGAAAAAAATAAAAGGAAGTGCAGGTCTTGTTTCTTATCTAAATACTAATGATGCAAGAGAAGTTGAAGAAATGATAGAAGCAGGAAATGAAAAAGCAAAACTTGTTTATGATGCTATGGCTTATCAAGTAGCAAAAGAAATAGGTGCATGTGCAGCTGTATTAAAAGGCAATGTAGATGCTATATTATTAACTGGTGGTATAGCTTATTCAAAATCATTTACTAAAGAAATAATAGATAGAGTAAAATTCATATCAGAAGTCAAAGTTTACCCAGGAGAAGATGAAATGATAGCTCTAGCTCAAGGTGGACTAAGAGTTCTTAATAAAGAAGAAGAGGCTCAAGTATATGGTAAGTAAAGATAAAAGAATAAGAATAATAACAGGACACTATGGTAGTGGGAAAAGCGAATTTGCTGTAAATTATGCTGTACAATTAAGAAAAGAAACAAAAGATAAAGTAGCTCTTGCAGATCTTGATGTTGTAAATGTTTATTTCAGATCAAGAGAAAGAAAAGAAGAAATGAAAGCTATGGGAATACATCCTATAGATAGTTCAGTAGATGCACCAAGTTTAGACTTACCTGCTGTTTCAGCAGAAGTAACAGCTCCTATGCATGATAAATCTTATCAATATGTAATAGATTTAGGTGGAGATAAAGTAGGTGCTAGGGTAATAGCTAGATTCAGAGAATCTATACCTGAAGATGAATATGATTTACTATTTGTAGTAAACGCTAACAGAGAGAGAACTCAGACTGCTGAAGAAGTTATGGAATATATAGATGAAATAGAACAAGCATCACAATTAAAGGTTACAGGTCTTATAAATAATACTCATATGCTGAAAGCTACAACAGTAGAAGATGTATTAAAAGGACAAGAAGTTTCAAGAGAAGTTTCTAAATTAAGAAATATACCAATAAAATATGTTGCTTGCATCAGAGAGGTTATAAAAGATCTTCCTGATAATCTAGAAGGAGAAATACTTCCAATAGATCTATATATGAGAGATGACTGGATGATGTAGTTTGACTTCAAATAAATAAGAAAGTTTAAGGAGGCTTAAGCAAATGGCTAAAGGAAGAGTATCTTTTGATGAAAAGTACTGTAAAGGTTGTGGATTGTGTGTAGAAGTATGTCCAATGAAAATAATAAAATTAAACACAGAAGCAACAAATGAAAAGGGATACAACCCAGCAACAGTAGTAGATATGGACAAATGTATAGGTTGTGCTAGCTGTGCAATGATGTGTCCAGACGTAGTTATAACTGTAGAAAGAAACTAATTATTATTAATGAGATAATAGGGGGGAATTTTAAATGGCTAAGATACTTATGAAAGGTAACGAAGCATTTGGTAAAGCAGCAATAGAAGCTGGATGTAAATATTTCTTCGGTTACCCAATAACTCCACAGAGTGAATTACCAGAATATTTATCAAGAGAATTACCAAAAATAGGTGGAGCATTCGTTCAGTCTGAATCTGAAGTTGCTGCTATAAATATGGTTTATGGTGCAGGAGGATCAGGAGTAAGAGTAATGACTTCTTCATCTTCACCAGGTGTGGCTTTAAAACAAGAAGGGATAACTTATGCAGTTGGTGCAGAAGTTCCTTGCGTTATATTAAACGTAATGAGAGGTGGTCCAGGACTAGGAAGTATACAGCCATCTCAGGCAGACTACTACATGTCAACTAGAGGTGGAGGAAATGGTGACTATAGAACTCCAGTTTTCGCTCCAGCTACAGTTCAGGAAGCAGTAGATATGATACAGGAAGCATTTGATGTTGCAGATTGCTACAGAACACCAGTAATGGTTATGGCTGATGGTATGATAGGACAGATGATGGAACCAGTAGAATTTAGAGCTCCAGAAAAGAAAAGAGAATTACCTCCAAAAGATTGGGCAACAACTGGTACTAAAGGACAGAGAAAACCAAATGTTATAAACTCTTTATACTTATCACCAGAAGTTCTTGAAGAACACTGCTGGCATTTAAATGAAAAATTCAAAAAAATTGAAGAAAATGAAGTTCAGTATGAAATGTATAAAACAGATGATGCTGAATTAGTATTTGTTGCATATGGAACAACTTCAAGAGTTGTTAAAAACGCAGTAGATGAATTAAGAGAAGAAGGTCTAAAAGTTGGTTTAATAAGACCAAAAGTTTTATGGCCATTCCCAAATAAAGCATTTAAAGAAATACCAAATGCTAAAGATTTATTCGTTGTAGAAATGTCTATGGGACAGATGATAGAAGACGTTAAATTAGCATGTGAATGTAAATTACCAGTTCACTTCCATGGTAGACCAGGTGGTATGGTGCCAGTACCAAAAGATTTAGTAAGAATGGCAAAAGAAATACTTTCAGGAGGTGCTAAATAATGGCTGTTGTATTTAAAAGAACTGAAGGACTTCAGAAAGTCCAGACTCACTACTGTCCAGGATGTACTCATGGTATAATCCATAGATTAGTAGCAGAAGTTTTAGAAGAATTAGGAGTTTTAGGAGATGCTATAGGTGTTGTTCCAGTTGGATGTTCAGTTTTAGCATATAACTACTTCAACTGTGATACACAGGAAGCTGCTCATGGTAGAGCACCAGCTTGTGCAACAGGAATAAAAAGATGTCAGCCAGATAAAGTAGTATTTACTTATCAGGGAGATGGTGACTTAGCATCTATAGGTGCTGCTGAAATAGTTCATGCTGCAAATAGAGGAGAAAAAATAACTACTATATTCGTAAATAATGCTATATACGGAATGACTGGTGGACAGATGGCTCCAACTACATTAGTAGGACAGAAAGCTACTACTTGTCAGGATGGTAGAAATCCAGAAATAAATGGTTTCTCTATGAGAATGTCTGAAATGTTAGCTACATTACAGGGTGCAGTATTTGTAGAAAGAGTTACAGTTGATACTCCAGCTCATGTAAGAGCAGCTAAAAAAGCTATAAAGAAAGCTTTCCAGGTACAGTTAGCTGGTAAAGGATTCTCTATAGTAGAAGTATTATCTACTTGTCCAACTAACTGGGGTATGACAGCTCCAGCAGCTTTACAGTGGTTAAGAGATAACATGATACCATATTATCCATTAGGAAACTTTAAAGACGTTGATCTTGAAGAACAGGAGGTGAAGTAAATGTCTACAGCTAGAGTAATATGTGCAGGCTTCGGAGGCCAGGGTGTTATGTCTATGGGACAGTTACTAACTTATGCAGGAATGCTAGAAAATAAAGAAGTTTCTTGGTTACCATCTTATGGTCCAGAAATGCGTGGAGGTACTGCTAACTGTGCAGTTACAGTATCAGATCATGAAGTAGGTTCTCCATTAATAACTGATGATGCTACAGCAGCAATATTAATGAACTTACCAGCATTCCACAAATTCCAGAAAGACGTTGTTCCAGGTGGAAAAATATTAGTTAACTCTTCTTTAATAAAAGAAAAAGTTGAAAGAACTGATGTTGATGTATATTATATAGATGCTAATGATATAGCAGCTGAATTAGGAAATCCAAAAGTTGCTAATATGATAATGTTAGGTGCTTACCTTGGAGTTTCTGGAACAGTTGAAGTTGATTCTGTATTAGAAGCATTCAAAAAAGTTTTCGGAGAAAGAAAAGCTAAATTCATACCTCTAAATAGAGAAGCATTAGAAAAAGGTATCGAAGCTACTAGAAAATAAATTTTGTTTAGCCAAAATTACTTATAATATAGATGAGAAAACCGTCGATTTATCGATGGTTTTCTTTTTTATATATAAAGTAATTTTAATTTATATATAGAATATTTAAAATTAATTACTTTATTATATAATAATTTAATATAAAAATAAGAAATATTTTTTTATAAATCAAAATAAAATTATGCTTTTACTTTTTATTTAACATATAAATATTTCTATTGAGTTTTTTATAAATAAGTAATAAAATAATCTTATGGAAAAAAATGATATCCATAAATATAATAAAATAAAAATAGAAAATAATTACAAAAATAATAAAATATTTAAATTTGAGTCCAAGAAAAGGAGAATAGTATGAGAAAATATTTTGGGACAGATGGAGTTAGAGGAGTAGCTAATACAGAACTTGATTGTAATCTTGCATATAAACTAGGAAGAGCAGGTGGATATGTTCTTGCACAAGGAGATCATAGAGTAAAAGTTGTTGTTGGTAAAGATACTAGAATATCAGGAGATATGTTAGAAGCAGCGTTAATATCAGGCCTTATGTCAGTTGGATGCGATGTTATAACTGTAGGAGTAATACCTACACCAGCAGTTGCATATTTAACAAGAAAATATAATGCAGATTGTGGTGTTGTAATATCAGCTTCACATAATCCTGTAGAATTTAATGGAATAAAATTCTTTAATAAAGATGGATTTAAACTAGATGATAATATAGAACTAGAGATAGAAAAATATATAGACAATATAGATGCTGTAAAATGTAATCCAACAGGAGTAGATGTTGGAAAAAGAATACACAAACATGAAGCTCAAAAAGAATATGTTGATTTTTTAATAGAAACAGCTGGAGTTGATTTAACTGGTAAAAAAATAGTTCTTGATTGTGCTAATGGTGCTGCATCAAAGGTTGCTCCAGATGCATATAGAAGATTAGGTGCAGATCTTATTGTTATAAATGCCGAACCAGATGGAACAAATATAAACAATAAATGTGGTTCAACTCATCCAGAAAAGTTACAAGAAACAGTTGTAAAAGAAGGTGCTGATTATGGTCTTGCTTATGATGGAGATGCAGATAGATTAATAGCAGTAGATGAAAAAGGTAATATAATGGATGGAGATAGAATACTTATATTAAGTGCTATAAATTTAAAGAAAAAAGGTAAACTAGCTAAAGATACATTAGTAGTTACTGTAATGTCTAATATAGGTTTAAAAATAGCAGCCAAAGAACATGGTATAAACCTTGCTATAACTTCTGTTGGAGATAGATATGTAATGGAAGAAATGCTAAAAGAAGGATATGTTTTAGGTGGAGAACAATCTGGACATTTAATATTCCTTGATAATAACACAACTGGAGATGGGACTTTAAGTTCTCTAGTATTATCAGGAATAATTGCAGAAGAAGGAAAAGCTCTTTCAGAAATAGCTTCTGTTATGGAGCAATATCCACAAGTTCTTATAAATGCAAAAGTTAAAAATGAAAATAAAAATAGATACATGGAGTTTCCTGAAGTAAAAGAAGAAATAGAAAGAATAGAAAAACTTTTAGATGGAGAAGGTAGAGTTCTTATAAGACCATCAGGTACTGAACCATTAGTAAGAGTAATGTTAGAGGGTAAAGAAGTAGATCAGATAAAAGAATTAGCAACTAACCTTGCAGAACTTATAAAAGAAAGACTAGCTTAGTTGTAAAATTACGGATATAAGATCTAAAATTCTTATATCCGTTTTTAGCGCCAGAACTTGAATAATAATATCTGTAAAATAAATATTATTGAACTTATATTTATAAGAGAATTAAAAAATTAAATTTTCAAGTTGACGAGGTCAGAGTTAATCGAATTTTCGGCGGGTGCTCTGCGGTGAATTTACCATCGTAAAAACTTCTTTAAAGCATGAGAGTGATCTGGTGAACAAAGGGAAGTTTGAGTAAATGATTTTTTTATCACTACTTCTTAAAAATAAATAAATTTAATTTTTAGGAGGTAAAAATATGTGTGGAATAGTAGGATACTTAGGACACAAAAATGCAGCAGAGGTAATAGTCGATGGACTATCAAAGTTAGAGTATAGAGGATATGATTCTGCTGGAATAGCAGTAGTAAATGAAGGAAAATTAGAAGTTAGAAAATTTAAAGGAAGATTGTCTGTACTTGCAAAAGACATAGAAAAAAACAGCTTAGAGGGAAATTTAGGTATAGGTCATACAAGATGGGCAACTCATGGAGAACCTTCAGATGTAAATTCTCATCCCCACTATAATCAAGATAAAACAATCGCTGTTGTTCATAACGGAATAATAGAAAATTATATGGAATTAAAAGAGGAATTAAAATCAGAAGGTATTGAATTTAAATCAGAAACTGATACAGAAGTAATTGCACATTTGGTAGATAAATATTATGAAGGAAATCTTTTAGACGCTGTTTATAAAGCGGTTTCTAAATTAAGAGGAGCCTATGCACTTGGTGTAATTTGTAAAGATAATGAAAAAGAATTAGTAGCAGTTAGAAAAGACAGTCCCCTTATAGCAGGTGTTGGAGAGGGTGAAAACTTTATAGCATCTGATATTCCAGCACTTTTAAAATATACAAAAAAAGTGTATTTCTTAGAAAATGGGGAAGTAGTACATATAAAAGATAATGAACTAAAAATATATGATTCAGAAAGAAATCTAGTCGAAAAAGAAATATATGATGTAAAATGGGATATTGAAGCAGCTTCAAAAGGTGGATATGATAGTTTTATGCTTAAAGAAATAAATGAACAACCAGAAGGTGTTAAAAATACATTGGAAAGAAGACTTGATGATGATGGAAATATAGTTTTAGAAGGTATAAAAATATCTAAAGAAGAATTAGAAAAAATAAATAAAATTTATATTGTAGCATGTGGAACGGCTTATCATGCAGGGTTACTTGGTAAAAATGCACTTGAAAAATATTTAAAAGTTCCAGTTATATCAGATATAGCATCAGAATTCAGATATAATGAAAATTTTGTAGATGAGAATTCATTAGTAATATTAGTTAGTCAATCAGGAGAAACAGCAGATACACTTGCTGTACTTAGAGATGTAAAAGAAAAAGGAGCTAAAGTTTTAGCAATAACAAATGTAGTAGGATCTTCAATATCTAGAGAAGCAGATGAGGTATTTTATACTTGGGCAGGACCTGAAATAGCAGTTGCATCAACAAAAGCTTATACAACACAAATAACATCATTATATATGATAGCTTTAAATTTTGCTCTTGCAAAAGGAACAATAAGTGAAGAATACTATAAAGAAATAATAAATAAAATGAAAAAACTTCCTGAAAAGATAGAAGAAATAATATCAAAACAAGAAAAAATAAAAGATATTGCAAAAAAAATAGTTTCTAAAGAGCATGTATTTTTCTTAGGAAGAGGTGTGGATTATTCTTTAGCAATGGAAGGATCTTTAAAATTAAAAGAAGTTTCATATATTCATTCAGAAGCATTTGCAGCTGGCGAACTAAAACATGGAACAATAGCGTTAATAGAAGAAGAAACACCGGTAATAGCTATAGCAACTCAAGAAAAATTATTTGAAAAAATGGTATCAAATATGCAAGAAGTAAAAGCAAGAGGAGCCTTTGTAATATCTATAGCTCAACAACATAACGAAAGTGTTGAAAAAGTATCTGATGAAGTTATATACATTCCAAACTGCGATGATATGTTAGTTCCTATATTAGCAGTAATACCAATGCAATTACTAGCTTATTATGTATCAACAATGAAAGGTCTTGATGTTGATAAACCAAGAAATTTAGCTAAATCAGTTACAGTTGAATAAAATTTGATAAAAAAATTTTTTTTTAAAGAAGCCATGAATATTTTATAAATAAAAAAAATATTCATGGCTTTTTAATTTTCTTTTAAAAGTTGATAAGGTTATCATATTTCCTTAAGAAAAAAGACTGTATAAAAGATTGTTGAAAATTTTTCAAAGCTTATATATAATAAAACTATATTTGAAGAGTATAAAATAGGATATTGTTTACCTATAAAAATTGGTATTATGAAAAGGTTTTAATTACATTGTTATATTTTAACTTAATAAGAGGTTGGTTTAAAATTGTATATTGTAATAATAATCTCCTGTATTTACTCTCCATCTATAAAAAAATAATGATTGGAGGAAAGAGAGATGGTAGGAATTATTCTTGCTAGTCATGGTGACTTTGCTAATGGAATACTACAGTCAGTATCAATGATATTTGGCGAACAGCAAGATGTTAAAGCGGTAACATTACAGCCAAGTGAAGGACCAGACGATTTAAAAGCTAAGATTGAAGAAGCTATTGCTACTTTCGAAAATCCTGAAGAGGTATTATTTTTAGTTGATTTATGGAGTGGAACTCCATTTAATCAGGCTAATGGACTTCTTGCTGGACATGAAGATAAATGGGCAATAGTAACAGGTCTTAACTTACCAATGCTTATAGAAGCATATGGTGCTCGTTTATCTATGGAAACTGCCCATGAAATTGCAGCTCATATAGTTGGAGCTGGAAGAGAAGGCATAAAAGTTTGCCCAGAAGAATTAGAACCTAAAAAAGTTGAAACTGCTCCAGTTCAGCAAACAACTAAAGCGGGTGCTATTCCTGAGGGAACAGTAATAGGAGACGGAAAAATAAAATATGTTTTAGCGCGTATAGATACTCGTCTATTACATGGACAGGTTGCAACAACTTGGACAAAAACAACAAAACCAAATCGTATAATAGTAGTATCTGACTCAGTTGCTCATGACGATTTACGTAAAAAAATGATAGAACAGGCAGCACCTCCAGGGGTGAAAGCTAACGTTGTTCCAATAGACAAAATGATAAAAGTTGCAAAAGATACTCGTTTTGGAAATACTGAAGCAATGTTATTATTTGAAACACCAGAAGATGCACTTCGTGCAATAGAAGGTGGAGTAGATGTAAAAGAATTAAACCTTGGTTCTATGGCTCATTCTGTAGGTAAAGTTGTTGTAAACAAAGCTATAGCTATGGATTTAAAAGACGTAGAAACAATTGAAAAATTAAAAGCTATGGGAATAACTTTCGATGTTCGTAAGGTTCCAAGTGAATCTGGAGAAAATATCGACAATCTTCTTAAAAAAGCAAAAGCTGAATTAGCAAAAGCATAAAGGCGAGGAGGATATAAATTTATGTCAATGATAACAGTACTTTTAATAATTGTCGTTGCCTTGCTAGCAGGTATGGAAGGTGTACTAGATGAGTTCCAGTTCCATCAGCCTCTAGTGGCATGTACATTAATAGGATTAGTAAGTGGACATTTAACTGAAGGAGTTATCCTTGGTGGTTCACTACAGATGATAGCTTTAGGTTGGGCAAACGTTGGTGCGGCAGTTGCACCAGATGCTGCACTAGCTTCAGTTGCATCTGCAATTATAATGGTTTTAGGATTAAATGGTGGTACAACTAATGTACAGAACGCAATATCTACATCTATAGCTGTTGCTATACCATTATCAGTAGCAGGATTATTCTTAACTATGATATGTCGTACATTAACAATACCAATAGTTCATTTCATGGATGCAGCAGCAGAAAAAGGAAATATGCGTTCAATAGAAATGTGGCAGATAATAGCTATATTACTACAAGGTATAAGAATAGCTATACCAGCAGCTGCACTTTGTTTCGTTCCAGCAACAGTTGTAACAAATGTATTAAACTCAATGCCTGAATGGTTAGCAACAGGTATGACAATAGGTGGAGGAATGGTTGCTGCAGTTGGTTATGCAATGGTTATAAACATGATGTCAACAAAAGAAACATGGCCATTCTTTGCATTAGGATTTGTTTTAGCTGCTATAAATCAGTTAACACTTATAGCATTAGGTGCAATAGGTGTTGCATTAGCTCTAATATACTTAGGACTAAAAGAAAATGGCGGTAATGGTGGTAACGGAGTTGGTGGCTCTGGAGACCCATTAGGTGATATATTAAACGAATATTAATCTTGAAGGAGGAAAGAAAAATGGCAGAAAGAAAAACATTAAGTAAAAAAGATCGTATGTCTGTAGCTTGGCGTCATCAGTTCCTTCAAGGTTCATGGAACTATGAACGTATGCAAAATGGTGGTTGGTGTTACTCAATGATACCAGCAATCAAAAAATTATACACAAATAAAGAAGACCAGTGTGAAGCTTTAAAAAGACACATGGAATTCTACAACACACATCCATATGTATCAGCTCCAGTTATGGGGGTTACATTAGCATTAGAAGAAGAAAGAGCTAATGGTGCTGAAATAAATGACCAGGCAATACAGGGTGTTAAAGTTGGTATGATGGGACCTCTAGCAGGTGTAGGGGATCCAGTATTCTGGTTCACACTAAGACCAATACTTGGTGCATTAGGTGCATCTCTTGCATTAAGTGGTAATATAGTAGGACCATTAATATTCTTCTTAGCATGGAATATAATACGTATAGCATTCTTATGGTATACTCAGGAATTCGGATACAAAGTTGGTAACTCAATAGCACAAGATTTATCAGGTGGATTATTAGGAAAAATAACTCAGGGAGCGTCAATCCTTGGTATGTTCATAATAGGTTCTCTAGTTCAGCGTTGGGTAAGTATTTCATTTACTCCTATAGTATCTCAAGTTACTCAATCTGAAGGTGCTTATATAGATTGGGCTAGTTTACCAGCAGGAACAGAAGGTATAAAACAAGCACTATCAATGTACAATTCATTAGGTGCAAATGCATTAGATGCAGTAAAAGTAACTACTTTACAAGGAAACTTAGATCAGTTAATACCTGGATTAGCAGCTTTATTATTAACATTATTATGCTGCCAGTTATTAAAGAAAAAAGTATCTCCAATAGTAATAATCGTAGCATTATTCGTAGTTGGTATACTTGGTCATCTTGTAGGAATAATGTAATAAAATATTTATAATAAATATTTAGAAAGAAAAGCTCAGTTATCTGAGCTTTTCTTTAATTTACTATAATTAAGGAGGTTCTTTTATGGCACAATCACTAAATACAAAAGTAGATTATACTGTACCAGCAACATCCTTTTTAGGACTTGCAAGTTATGGAAATGTTATGATTGGTGATAAAGCGTTTGAATTTTATAATGAAAAAAATATAAATGATTATATTCAAATACCATGGGAAGAGATAAATTATATTATGGGTTCTGTAAATTTTAAAGGTAAATGGATATCTAGATTTGCAATTGTAACAAAAGAAAATGGGACATTTACATTCTCTACAAGAGATAATAAAGCTACATTAAGAGCTATAAATAAATATATAGAATCTGAAAGATTAGTAAAATCATTAACTTTCTTTCAAGTAGTAGGAAGAGGATTAAAAAGACTATTTAGAATAAAGTAAAATAACAAAAAAGGATTGTATTTATAAAAATACAGTCTTTTTTTGTTATTCTATATTCATAAAGTTTACATAAAGTGATATAATTGATAAGGTATTTAAAATTTGAATTAAAAAATTATAAAAAATTAAGACTATTTGATTGATTAAAAAAAGTTACAAACTAAGCAATACTAATGAAATTTTTATAGAAGTATTATATAATAAAGAATACAATAAAGATAAAAAGAGATTTATTGTATTTAAGTTGAATTTATATAGAATAATTATTAAAAAATATCAAAATTGATAAGAGATAAAATAGTAAATTGATAAATGAAAATAGATGAAATGAATTAGAGGAGAAATAATATGCCAAAAATAATCGTAAAGAAAAGCAATCCTTTAAAAGGAACAGTTAAAATAGATGGAGCAAAAAATGCAGTACTACCAATAATTGCTGCAACATTACTTGCAGATGGAAAATCAGTTTTAAAAGGAGTACCTAATCTTAGAGATGTTCATGTAATATCAGACCTTTTAAGACATTTAGGAGCAGATGTTACATATGAAGGAACAACTCTAACAGTAGATGCAAGCAATATAACTACTTGTGAAGCTCCATATGAATTAGTAAGAAAAATGAGAGCATCTTTCTTAGTAATGGGACCTTTACTTGCTAGATTTAATCAGACAAAAATATCTATGCCTGGAGGATGTGCTATAGGGACTAGACCAATAGATTTACATTTAAAAGGATTCAAATCATTAGGTGCAGAAGTAGAAATAGACCATGGATTTGTAGAAGCAAAAGCAGAAAAATTAGAAGGGAATAAATTATATCTTGACTTCCCATCAGTTGGAGCAACTGAAAATATAATGATGGCAGCAGCATTAGCAGAAGGAACAACTATAATAGAAAATGCAGCAGAAGAACCAGAAATAGTTGACTTAGCAAACTTCTTAAATGAAATGGGTGCAAATGTAAAAGGTGCAGGAACAAATACAATAAAAATAAAAGGTGTTAAAGAGTTAAAAGGTGCAGAACATACAATAATACCTGATAGAATAGAAGCAGCAACATATATGGTTGCAGCAGCAATGACAAAAGGTGATATAGTTGTTGAAAATGTATTAATGGAACATTTAAAACCTATTGTAGCAAAATTAAGAGAAGCGGGATGTCAAGTAATTGAAATGGACAATGCAGTTAGAGTAATAGGTCCAGAAACATTAAAACCTATAGATATAAAAACTCTACCACATCCAGGATTCCCAACAGATGTACAGGCTCAATTTATGGCAATGCTTACAATAGCAAATGGAACAGCAGTTGTTATAGAAACTGTATTTGAAAATAGATTTATGCATGTTGCAGAATTTAATAGAATGGGTGCTGACATAAAAATAGAAGGAAGAAGTGCTATAGTCAATGGTGTAGAAAAACTATATGGTGCAAAAGTAAATGCTACAGACCTTAGAGCAGGGGCAGCACTTATACTATGTGGACTTATAGCAGAAGGAGAAACTCAGATAGGTGAAATATATCATATACAAAGAGGATATGTTGATATAGATAAAAAAATAAGAGCATTAGGTGGAAACATAGAAATTATTGAAGAATAGTCTATGTCTATTAATGTTGTAATTAAATATATATAGTAATAGATAAAAATATGATATAATTGAATTTGTAATAAATAGAAATAATAATAAAATTTAAATTTAAAATACAAAGGAGTTTTTGAAATGGCAAAAGTATCTGGTGTTGATATAGGGATAGATTTAGGAACAGCAAATGTTTTAGTATATGTTAGTGATAAAGGTATAGTACTTGAAGAACCTTCAGTAGTTGCAATAGATAATAAAACAAATGAAATATTAGCAGTTGGACATGAAGCAAAAAGAATGATAGGTAGAACACCTGCAAATATATCAGCAATAAGACCTCTTAGAGATGGTGTTATTTCTGACTACAATACAACTGAAAAAATGTTAAAATATTTTGTTGAAAAAATAGTTGAAAAAAAAGGCTTTGGAAAATTTGTAATGCCTAGAATAATGGTTTGTGTACCAACAGGAGTTACAGAAGTAGAAAAAAGAGCAGTTGAAGATGCAACTAAACAGGCTGGAGCTAGAGAAGTCTATGTTATAGAAGAACCAATAGCAGCAGCTATAGGTGCAGGAATTGAAATTGGAGAACCAAGTGGAAATATGGTTATAGATATCGGTGGAGGAACTGTAGATATAGCAGTAATATCTCTTGGAGGAGCTGTTGTAAGTGACTCAATAAAAATGGGTGGAGATAAATTCGATGATGCTATAACAAAATATATGAAAAAACAGCACAATTTAATAATAGGTGAAAGAACAGCAGAAAAAGTTAAAATAGAGATAGGTAGTGCATATAAAAGAGAAGAAGAAAAATTCATGAAAGTTACAGGAAGAAATCAGATAACAGGACTTCCATGTACAGTAGAAATAAGTTCTTCTGAAACATTAGAAGCACTTGATGAATGTGTAGAACAGATAGTTGTTACAACTCATTCAGTACTTGAAAAAACACCACCAGAATTAGCAGCAGATATAAGTGAATCAGGAATAGTTATGACAGGTGGAGGATCATTATTATATGGTCTTGATAAAAAAATAGAACAGAGAACAGGAATAAAAGTTAGAATAGCTGAAAATCCATTATCTTGTGTCGCAACAGGTACAGGAGCAGCACTTGGATCACTTGATATATTAAAAACTGGTGGATCTTTTAAATCAGTTCCAGCGGAAGAAAAATAGATAATAATAAAAAAGTACTATTAGTAAAAAGTCAGGAGATAGTATGCTTAATATAGACCAAATAAAAGAAATAATTCCACATAGATATCCATTTCTTCTAGTAGATAAAATTATAGAATTAGAAGAAGGAAAAAGAGCTGTTGGAATAAAAAATGTTACAGTAAATGAACCATTTTTCCAAGGACATTTCCCAGAATATCCTATTATGCCAGGCGTATTAATAATAGAAGCTATGGCACAAGTAGGTGCAGTTGCAATGATGTCAATTGACGAAAATAAAGGGAAATTAGGAGTATTTGCAGGGATAGATAAAGTTAGATTCAAAAAGGAAGTTAGACCTGGAGATACATTAAAAATGGAAGTAGAAATGAAGGCTCTAAAAAGAAATATTGGTAAAGCAGATGCTTGTGCTTATGTTGATGGGGAATTAGTTTGTAAGGGCGAGTTAATGTTTGCTTTAACAGAAAAATAAAATAAGAATTATATAAGTTTGAATTTTATATTGACAAACAATAATATATATTATAAAATTAAATTCGTTAAAAAAATAGACGAAATCTTGATTGCCTTATCAAGAGTGGCTGAGGGACAGGCCCTACGAAGCCCAGCAACCACCCAAAAGGGAAAAGGTGCTAATTCCTACAGGATTTATCCTGAAAGATGAGGTTACGTTAATTAGTTGTGAACAATTAACCTCTTCTTTTGTGAAGAGGTTTTTTATTGTAAAAAAGCTAATATTATATTGGCAATAATTGTAGGAAAATCTATTATTAGGAAGATAAAAATAAATAAGGTAAATTAAAGAAAAGAGGAGGAAAAGGAAAATGGCAAGACATTTATTTACATCAGAATCAGTAACTGAAGGACATCCAGATAAAATATGTGACCAGATATCAGATTCAATATTAGATGCATTACTAGAAGCAGATTCAAAAGCTAGAGTTGCATGTGAAACAACAGTAACAACAGGACTAGTTCTTGTAGCAGGAGAAATAAGTACATCAGCATATATTGATATACCAAAATTAGTAAGAGAAACAGTTAGAGAAATAGGTTATACAAGAGCTAAATATGGATTTGACTGCGATACTTGTGCAGTTATAACATCTATAGATGAACAATCAGGCGATATAGCTATGGGTGTTGATGAAGGTTTAGAGAGTAAATCAGGAGAAGTAACAGAAGAAGAAATAGAAAAAGTAGGTGCTGGAGATCAGGGTATAATGTTCGGATTTGCTTGTAATGAAACACCAGAACTTATGCCACTACCAATATCTTTAGCGCATAAATTATCTAGAAGATTAACTGAAGTTAGAAAATCAGGACTTCTTGATTACTTAAGACCAGATGGTAAAACTCAGGTAACAGTGGAATATGAAGATAATAAACCAGTTAGAGTTCATACTGTATTAATATCTTCTCAGCATGGTGAAGAAGTAACTAATGAACAGATAAGAAAAGATTTAATAGAACATGTAATAAAAGCAGTTATACCTGCAGAACTTCTTGATGATGAAACATTATTCTATATAAATCCAACAGGTAGATTTGTTGTAGGTGGACCACAGGGAGATACAGGACTTACAGGTAGAAAAATAATAATAGATACTTATGGTGGATATTCAAGACATGGTGGAGGAGCTTTCTCAGGAAAAGACCCTACAAAAGTTGATAGATCAGCAGCTTATGCAGCAAGATATGTAGCTAAAAATATAGTAGCAGCAGGACTTGCAGATAAATGTGAAATAGAATTATCATATGCTATAGGTATAGCAAGACCTTTATCTATATTTGTAGACACATTTGGAACAGGAAAAGTTTCTGAAGAAAGACTAGTAGAATTAGTTAATAAACACTTCGATTTAAGACCAGGAGCAATAATAAGAGATCTTGATCTTTTAAGACCAATATACAAACAGTGTGCTGCTTACGGACACTTTGGTAGAACTGATATAGATCTTCCATGGGAAAGAACAGATAAAGCAGAAATACTTAAAAAAGAAGCTCTTGCTTAATACTTAATAGAGAAAATATTATGCATACATTTAGTTTATTCTAAATGTATGCATTTTTTTATGAAGAGATTAAAAATATTTTTAATAAGATACATAAACTTATACGAACTCTTGTTTGAAAAAAAGTAATACTATTAGTATAATAAAACTTATATGAAATTTTAAAAATAAAACTATATGGGAATGAATTTATAAATTTGTAAAATAAGAGGTGATAAAGTGGAGAGAATAGAAGGTCTAATAACTGATATAGTTTTTCAAAATGATGATAATGGGTACACAATAGCAAAATTTACAAATGAAGATGGAGAAATAACAGTAGTAGGATGTATGCCAACTCTTTCAATTGGTGAAACAATAGAAGTGGAAGGAAAATGGGGAAGACATAAAATTTACGGAAACCAATTTGAAGTAAGTTCATTTATGCCTGTAACACCGACATCTGTTGAAGGAATAAGAGTATATCTATCATCAGGTATGGTAAAAGGTATTGGAGAAAAAATGGCAAATAAAATAATAGAAAAATTTGGTGTCGATACATTAAATATAATACAAAATTCTCCTGAAAAACTTCAAGAAGTAGATGGTATAGGCAAAAAGAAAGTGGCCCAGATAGTAGAAAGTTATGAAGAAGACAGAGAACTTAGAAAAATAATTCTTGAATTAGCTCCATTTGGAATAACACCTAATTTATGCTTAAAAATATATAAAAAATATAATTCTAGAGCGATGAAATTAATAAAATCAAATCCATATAGATTAGCAGAGGATATAAGAGGAATTGGATTTAAAATAGCAGATAATATAGCTCAAAAAATAGGAATAGATAGAGAATCTAAAGATAGAATAAATCAAGGAATAATATTTGTCTTAAAAAATGCATTAAATGAAGGGCATACTTTTTTACCAGAAGAAGATGTAGAAAATGAGGCTATGAAATTACTTGGAGTTGATATAGAAAAGATTGACGAATGTCTACTTGATTTAGCATATGCTCAAAAAATAAAATTAGATAAAATTGGAAACAATTTAAATGTATATATTATGAATTATTATCTTGCAGAAAACGGAGTATGTAAAAAATTAATTGAATTAGCGAGTTTTAAGTTTAAAAAAGAAAAAAATATAGATATAGAAAAAGATATCAATGAAGTAGAAAAAGAAGAAAAGATAAATTTAGCAAATAAGCAAAGAGAAGCTGTTTTAGAGGCTTTGAAAAATGGAGTAAGTGTTATAACTGGTGGTCCTGGTACAGGAAAAACAACAACTATAAATACAATAATAAAAATATTTAAGCGTTGGAAAAAAGAGGTTGTACTTGCTGCACCAACAGGTAGAGCTGCTAAAAGAATGAGTGAAACTTCAAATGAAGATGCAAAAACTATACATAGACTATTAGAAATGGGATATTCTTCTGATGATGAATTAATATTTTTTAAAAATGAAGATGAACCTATAAAAGCAGATGTAATAATAGTAGATGAAGCATCAATGATAGATATAGTTCTTATGTATAGTCTGATAAATGCTATAAAACCAGGAACTAGACTTATAATAGTTGGAGATAGTGACCAGCTACCATCAGTTGGAGCAGGAAATGTTTTAAGAGATATAATAGATTCAGATGTTATAAAAGTTGTAAAATTAGATGAAGTATTTAGACAAGCTCAAGAGAGTATGATTGTAGTAAATGCACATAAAATAAACCATGGTGAAGCACCATATTTAAATGTAAAAAATAAAGATTTCTTCTTCTTAAAAGCTCAAACAAATGAAGAAATAGTAAAAACTGTAATTGGACTAGTAGAAACTAGACTACCTAAATTTTATAAAGTAGACCCATTAGATGATATACAAATATTAAGTCCTATGAGAAAAGGTGATATTGGTGTAAATAATATGAATATCATATTACAAAAATATCTAAATCCATGTTCGGAAAGAAAAATAGAAGTAAATCTAAATAAAAGAACATTTAGGGTTGGAGATAAAGTTATGCAAATAAAAAACAATTATACTAAAAGTTGGAAAAATGAAGATGAAACAGAAAGTGGAGAAGGAATATATAATGGGGATATTGGATATATTTATTATATAGATAAGAATAAAAAAATTATATACGTTATGTTTGAAGGTTCAAAAATAGCAGAATATAAATTTGAAGAATTAGATGAACTAGACCACAGTTTCTGTACAACTATTCATAAAAGCCAAGGAAGTGAATTTCCTGTAGTAGTAATACCTATATCTTGGGCACCTCCTATGTTATTATCGAGAAATCTTTTATATACAGCTATAACAAGAGCTAAAAAACTAGTTGTTCTTGTTGGGGATATAAAATATTTAAAACAGATGATACAAAATAATAGAGTAAACGCAAGATATTCAAACCTAGCCTTCAAACTAAATACAATAAAAAGAGAAGGAGTGCTAGAATAATTGAAATTTATATCAATAATTTTAGATTTTTTGTTTCCAGAAAATATAACATGTCTAATATGTAAAAGACCAATAGATCCTAATAATACATATTCTTTATGTAGGGAATGCTTTGAAGATTTAATTTTTATTAAAGATGAGTGTTATAAATGTGGAAAACCTATAATAAATAAAATAGAAATAGAAAAAGAAGAAATATTGTCAGAAAATATGATGAAAGAAATAGAAAAAAATTGTATTATTTCAGTAGATGAAAATGGTCTAGAAAAATTATCTAAATCAGATATAGATGAAGATGAAGAATATTTAATGAAAAAATTTGATGGATACAAAGAAGGTTATAAAGAAGATTATGATGATATAAAAAAAGATAAAATAGAAGAAGTTGAAAGATGTAGTTTTTGTAAAGACAAAAGATTTTATTTTGATAGAGCCATATCATGTATAGAGTATACTGAAAAAAGTAAAATATTAGTTTTATCTTTGAAATATTATGGAAATACCTATATTGCAAAATATATAGCGAATATAATGAAAGAAAAAATTGATTTTGAATGTATAAAAGCAGATTATATAATTCCAGTTCCTCTACACAAAAAAAGAATGAAAAAAAGAGGTTTTAATCAAGCGGAAAAAATTGCTATATATTTATCTGAGCTTACAAAAATACCAATGATAGATTGTATAAAAAGAAATAAAAATACGAAAAGACTTTATGCTTTAGACAAAATTGATAGAGAAAAAGAATTAAAGAATGCATTTGAAATAAAGAATGGTAGCGAAATTATAAAAGATAAAACAGTATTTTTGATAGATGATATTTTTACAACGGGAACAACAACCAATGAAATTTCAAAAAAATTAAAAATATATGGAGTTAAAAATATAATAGTAATGACATTTCTAACTAGAAATATAAATTAAAGTAAAAATAATCATTGACGATTTTGAATAAATATATTAAAATGGGAAAAGATATTTAGGTCTGTGGTTGAAAGTCCAAGCCAGTCGCAGGCAAAGGGATCCACGTAAGCTAGTCCTAAAAGCGGGACAGTGATCATGGTGCGGCCTAGAAGTAAGACCTACCGATATTCAAAAATAAATTCCAATCGAGAGAGAGTAGTAGTGATGCAACCCAGAGCGAACCCTCCAGTAGGCGAGTGTGGGGGCAAAGACCAGGTCAGCTAAATATCTAAAAAAGAGAGCGTTATGCTCTCTTTTTTATTATGATAAATTAAATATATTTATTGTTAAAAATAATTAACAAATTAATAACAAAAAAAGGAATATAATGTGGAAAAGTGAAAACCTGAAAACAAGTAATACACACGAAAAAATAGTTATCAACAAAGTTATTAACAATATCAACAGCTAAATATCCACAATATCCACTAGATATTAAACAAAAATTTTTATAAGATTTGAATAATTTTCAGAAAAGAATAAAAATTTTTTCAAAAAAAAGAGGAGATTTAACTTATATGTAGAAATATATAACTAAATAGAAAAGAAGTGCAGTGAATATATAAAAATATTCACTTGATTGAAAGGAGAGATAGTTATGAAACTTACTATATCTGGAAGACAAATGGAATTAACTCAGGGAATAAAAGAAAACGTAGAAGCTAAACTTAGCAAACTAGATAAATACGTTGCCCCAGATACAGATGTAAAAGTTACTGTGAGTGCAAGAAAAGGAAGACAGAAAATAGAGGTAACTATAACTCCTAAAAATGGACATGTTATCAGAGCTGAAGAATCACAAGAAAACTTATACCCAGCAATAGACCTTATAGTTGATAAATTAAAAATACAACTAAGAAAATACAAAGGTAAAATGCAAAAAAGAAATAAAGAAAATCAAAGTATAAGATTTGATACAGCAGAAATAAATGATATTATACTAGAAGAAGATATTGAAGAATATAAAGAAGAACCATTTGAAATTAAAAGACGTAAAAAAATAAATGTAAAACCAATGAGTGAAGAAGAAGCAGTTCTTCAAATGGAATTAGTTGGACATGATTTTTATATTTTCAAAAATGATGAAACTGATGAAATAGCTCTAGTTTATAAACGTAAAAATGGTGGATATGGTATAATTGAACAAGAAGAGTTTTAAAATATTTACTATAAAAAATCAAAAAGAAACAAGTTAAAAGCTTGTTTCTTTTTTTTGTTTTTTGAATTTAATTTTACGATAAGGTGTATTAAAATTTTCGATATTATAAATTAGAATATAATAGAGTAAATTTATTAGAGTAATAGAAGAAATATACTATAAAGATATACTTAATCTATTTTTTAAAATTTCATACAAATAGCTTTTTTTTATGGTAAAATGAAAGGTAGCATAAAATTAGAATATGTAAAAAGATTATATAAATTCAAAGGAGAGGTAAGAGTATGGGTTTTTTAGACAGCCTATTTAATATGGCAGATAGAAAAGATTTAAAGAAATTTGAAAAAACAGCAGATCTTATAGAATCATTAGAACCTAAATTTGAAGTTATGAGTGATTCTGAATTAAAAGATATGACTAATAAATTTAAAGAAAGATTATCAAAAGGTGAGACTTTAGATGATATATTACCAGAAGCTTTTGCAGTTGTTAGGGAAGCTTCAAAAAGAACTTTAGGTCTTAGACACTATAAAGTTCAGCTAATAGGTGGTATGGTTCTTCATGAAGGAAGAATAGCTGAGATGAAAACAGGAGAAGGTAAAACTCTTGTTGCGACTTGTCCAGTATATCTTAATGCACTTGAAGGTAAGGGTGTACATGTTGTAACTGTAAATGACTACCTAGCAAAACGTGACCGTGATCAGATGGCAAAAGTTTATGAATTTTTAGGTATGACAGTAGGTGTTATAGTACATGGTCAAAATCCAAAACTTAGAAAAAAACAATATGATTGCGATATAACTTATGGTACAAATAATGAATTTGGATTTGACTACTTAAAAGATAACATGGTAATACATGAAGAACAGATGGTTCAAAGAGATTTAAACTATGCGATAGTCGATGAGGTCGATTCTATATTAGTTGATGAAGCAAGAACACCACTTATAATATCAGGACCTGGAGATAAATCTACACATCTTTACACAGATGCAAATACTTTTGTTAATACACTTAAAAAAGATGACTATGAACAAGAAGAAAAAGATAAAGCTGTATCACTTACAGAATCAGGTGTAAAAAAAGCAGAAATATATTTCAATGTGGACAATATAACTGATGTAGAGCATACAGAGCTTTACCATCATATAAATCAAGCACTAAAAGCACATGTGATAATGAAAAAGGATGTAGACTATGTTTCAAAAGATGGAGAAATAGTTATAGTCGATGAGTTTACAGGACGTTTAATGTTTGGTAGAAGATACTCTGATGGACTACATCAAGCAATAGAAGCTAAAGAAGGACTAAAAGTACAAAGAGAATCAAAAACTTTAGCAACTATAACATTCCAAAATTACTTTAGAATGTATAATAAATTATCAGGTATGACAGGTACTGCAAAAACAGAAGAAGAAGAATTTAAATCAATATACAAAATGGATGTATTCCAAGTTCCTACGAATAAACCTATGATTAGAGAAGATTTACCAGATACAGTATATAAAAGTACTAGAGGTAAATTTAATGCAGTTGCAGATGATATAGAAGAAAGACATGCTAAAAATCAACCGGTTTTAGTTGGTACTGTATCAATAGAAAAATCTGAAATACTTTCTGATATATTAAGAAAAAGAGGAATAAAACACGAGGTATTAAATGCAAAATACCATGAAAAAGAAGCGGAAATAATTGCTCAGGCAGGTAGATTAGGAGCAGTTACAATAGCTACAAATATGGCAGGTAGGGGTACTGATATACTTCTAGGTGGAAACCCTTCATTTATGGCAATAAAACAAATGAAAAAAATGAATTTCACAGAAGAAACTATAAATAGAGTAAATGCAGCTAGTGAAGTGGAAGGTATACAAGAAAATGAAGAACTAGATGCAGCTAGAAAAACATATAAAAATTTATATAAAGAATTTAAAGAACAAACAGATATGGAACAAAAACAAGTTCTAGAAGCTGGAGGTCTTTGTATAATAGGTACAGAAAGACATGAATCAAGACGTATAGACAATCAGCTTAGAGGTCGTGCTGGTAGACAGGGAGACCCAGGTTCATCAAGATTTTATATAGCTCTTGATGATGATTTAATGAGATTATTCGGATCAGATAGAATTCAAGGTTTAGTTGATAAAATAGGATTAGAAGAAGATATGCCTATAGAACATAGAATGCTTACAAAATCTATAGAATCAGCTCAGAAAAAAGTAGAAGGTAAAAACTTTGGTATAAGAAAACATGTCTTAGAATACGATGATGTTATGAATAAACAAAGAGAAATAATCTACAAAGAAAGAAGAAGAGTTCTTGCAGGAGAAAATCTTCAAGAACAGATACAAGATATGATTCACTCTATAATAGTAGATGGAGTAGAAGAATATAATATAGAAGCTGGATTTAATGTAGATGGACTTAAAAAACATATATATAATAAATTTATGCCTGTAGGAAGTTTAGATAATATAAGCTTTGAAGGATTAAATTCTATAGAAATAGCTGAAAAAATAAACGAAGTAGCATTTGAACTTTATAAAATAAAAGAAGAAAATATAGGTTCTGATAGAATGAGAGAAGTTGAAAGAATAGTACTTCTTCAATCAGTTGATAATCATTGGATAGACCATATAGATGCTATGGACCAATTACGTCAAGGTATAGGTCTAAGAGCATTAGGACAGCAAGACCCTGTTATAGCATACAAAATGGAAGGATTTGATATGTTTGACGAAATGAATAAACTTATAAGAGAAGATACTGTCAAATTCTTATTCAATATAACAGTAGAAGTTCCAGCTGAAAGAAAAGCAGTGGTAGATGTTGAAAAATTAGAATCTCCTGATACTGAAGGAACAGATAAAAAACCAGTAGTTGCTGATAAAAAAATTGGAAGAAATGAGCCATGCCCATGTGGAAGTGGTAAAAAATATAAAAACTGCTGTGGAAGATAATTAGGGGGAAAAAATGCTTAATGTACAAGAATACAGACATGATATAGAAAATATGTCTGAAAATATAAAAGAATTGAGTGTTTCTCTTTGACATAGAAGGTATTAAAGAAGAAATAAAAATAAACGAAAAAGAGATGGAAAA
Source organism: Peptacetobacter sp. (assembly GCF_029264495.1). Taxonomy (GTDB): domain Bacteria; phylum Bacillota; class Clostridia; order Peptostreptococcales; family Peptostreptococcaceae; genus Peptacetobacter. The sequence continues at coordinate 11,877 of NZ_JARIBH010000058.1, read as the reverse complement.
TCAAAATTTCTGGGAAGACAATGAGAAAGCACAAAAAGTATTACAAAAAAATAAAAAGTTAAATGAAACTTTAGAAAGATTTAACCAACTACAAAAAAATCTTGAAGATATAGAAGTCTTAATAGAAATAGGATTAGAAGAAGATGAAAGTGATGATATTGAAAATGAAATATCGAATTTAATAAAAAAATTAAAAGAAGATATAGATGAAATAACTATTCAAACGCTTTTAAATGGAGAATACGACAAGAATAATGCTATACTATCTATAAATGCAGGGACAGGTGGATTAGACGCTCAGGATTGGGCTCAGATGCTTTTAAGAATGTATATAAGATGGGCTGAAGGAAAAGATTATAAAGTTAAACTTTTAGATTTAATATCAGATCCAGAAGCAGGTATAAAAACAGCAGTAATCCTTATACAAGGAGAAAATACATACGGATATTTAAAAGGTGAAAAAGGAGTACATAGAATAGTTAGAATATCACCATTTGATCCATCTGGGAAAAGACATACATCATTTGCATCAGTAGATGTAATTCCAGAATTGGATGAAAATATAGAAGTACAAATAAATCAAAATGATTTAAAAATAGACACATATAGAGCCTCTGGTGCAGGTGGACAGCATGTAAATACTACAGATTCTGCTGTTAGAATAACACATATTCCAACAGGTATAATAGTTCAATGTCAAAATGAAAGATCTCAACATCTAAATAGAGAAGTAGCTATGAGAATGCTTATGGCAAAACTAATAGACATAAAAGAAATGGAACAAAAAGAAAAAATAGAAGATTTACAAGGAAAATACACTCAAATAACTTGGGGCAGTCAAATTAGATCTTATGTATTCCAACCATATAAAATGGTAAAAGACCACAGAACGAATGCTGAAGTTGGAAATGTAGATAGTGTTATGAATGGGAACATAGATATATTTATAAACTCATACTTAACACAAAAAAAATTAAATCAAAATTAATAAAAAGAGTTGGTCTTTTTAGATCAACTCTTTTTTAGTGTAGTTATTGTTAAAATAAAGTATAATAGTCTTAAATGAAAAGCGATATGGAGGCGAAAAAGTTGGATATAAAAGAAATACTAAAAAATGAATTCGATTTAAAGGATTTTCAAGTAAAAAATACAATAGAACTTATAGATGAAGGAAATACAATTCCATTTATAGCTAGATATAGAAAAGAAAAAACTGGAGAGATGAGTGATGTAATTCTTAGAAAATTTCATGAAAAGCTAGTATATTTAAGAAATCTAGAATCAAGAAAAGAAGATGTAACAAGACTTATACAAGAGCAAGGAAAACTTACTGAAGATATAAATAAATCTATAAAAAAAGCAACTACCCTTCAAGAAATAGAAGATATATATGCTCCATTTAAAAAGAAAAAAAGAACTAGAGCATCAATAGCAAAAGAAAAAGGATTAGAAAAACCAGCACTTGAAATAATGTATGGTAAAGTTGAAAATATAGAATTAATTGCACAATCATATATAAATGAGGAAAAAGATTTAAAAACTGAAGAAGACGTATTAAAAGGAATAAATGATATAATAGCAGAAATAATTTCTGATGATGCAGAAGTTAGAAAATATCTTAGAGAAAATACTAGAAAAAGAGGAAAATTAATTTCTAAAGGTGATTCAGAGGAAAAAACTGTATATGAGATGTATTATGATTATTCAGAGCCTGTAAAATATATAGCACCACATAGAATTTTGGCTATAAATAGAGGAGAAAGTGAAAAAATATTAAAAGTAAAAATAGAAATAGATGATGAATATGTTAAAAATTGGATAGGATATAGATATACTAAAAAATTATCAAAAGAGTGTAAAGAAATAGTTTTAAATGCTATAGATGATGCTTATAAAAGACTAATATTTCCATCTATAGAAAGAGAAATAAGAAATGAATTAACTGAAAAAGGACAAGAAAGAGCAATAAGTGTATTTGGTAAAAATTTAAATAATTTACTTCTTCAACCACCTATACAAGGTAAAAATGTAATGGGCTTTGACCCAGGAATTAGAACTGGTTGTAAAATAGCTGTAGTAGACAAAAATGGAAAATTTTTAGACTCTACAGTTGTATTTGTAACAGGAAGTCAAGCTAAAAAATCTGATTCTGAAAAAGCACTTATAGATTTGATAAAAAAATATAACATAGATATAATAGCGATAGGAAATGGAACAGCATCTAGAGAATCAGAATTATTTGTAGCAGAAATGATAAAAATAAATAAATTAAATGTAAAATATATGATTGTAAGTGAAGCAGGAGCATCGGTTTATTCTGCATCAGAATTAGCCGCTAAAGAACATCCAGATATAGACGTATCAATAAGAGGAGCAATATCAATAGCTAGAAGAATACAAGACCCTCTTGCAGAACTTATAAAAATAGATCCTAAAAGTATAGGTGTTGGACAATATCAACATGATGTAAATGCAAAAAGATTAGAAGAAGTTTTAGACGGAGTAGTTGAAGATGCAGTAAACAGTGTTGGAGCAGATTTGAATACAGCCTCATCATCTCTTTTAGAACATGTTTCAGGAATAAGTTCATCTGTTGCAAAAAATATAGTTGCATATAGAGAAGAAAATGGAGAGTTTAAATCTAGAAGCGAAATAAAAAAAGTTAGTAAATTAGGACCAAAGGCATTTACTCAATGTGCAGGATTTTTAAGAATACCTCATTCTAAAAATCCATTAGATAATACAGGAGTTCATCCAGAAAGCTATAATATATGCGAGAAAATGTTAAATCTACTAGGATATTCAAAAGAAGATATAGAAAATGGAAATTTAAAAGATATAGATGAAAAAATAAAATTAAAAGGAATAGATAATCTAGCAAAAGAATTAGAATCAGGAGTTCCAACACTTAAAGATATTATAGAAGAAATAAAAAGACCAGGTAGAGATCCTAGAGAAGATGGTATAAAACCGATACTTAGAACAGATGTCCTTAGTATGGACGATTTAAGAGAAGGTATGATTTTAAAAGGTACTGTAAGAAATGTTGTAGATTTTGGAGCATTTGTAGATATCGGTGTAAAAACAGATGGACTTGTACATAAAAAAGAAATGGGTAAATTTGTTAAAGATACGATGGATATAGTATCTGTTGGAGATATAATAGATGTAAAAGTTATTGGAATAGATAAAAATAAAAATAGAATCTCACTTAGTATGAATATATAAAAAATAAATTTAAAATACTGCTGAATTATTTTCAGCAGTATTTTTTAATAAATTAAAAAAATAAAATTATAAATAATTAAAAAATATAATAAAATTGATAAGCTAAAAAATTTCTAATATAATATAATATGAAACAATGTGGAAAAAATTATTCATAGAAAGGAAGATGATAAATGATTCTTTTAAAGAATGGATATATAAATACAGTTACAAATGGTGAGTTTAAAGGTGATATACTTATAAAAGATAAAAAGATAGAAAAAATAGACACATCAATAGATATAAATGATTTTAAAGAAGAAATAGAAGTAATTGATGTAGAAGGTAAAAATATTTTTCCGGGATTTATAGATGCTCATACACATCTTGGTCTTTGGGAAGATGGAATAGGGTTTGAAGGTGCAGATGGAAATGAAGAAACAGATCCTATAACGCCAAATTTAAATCCTATAGATGCTATAAATCCTATGGACCATACTTTTAGAGAAGCATATGAAGGTGGAGTGACATCTGTATGTGTAACTCCTGGAAGTGCTAATGTAATTGGAGGACAATGTATAGCTATAAAAACATTTGGGAAAAGAATAGATAAAATGATAATAAAAAATCCAGTAGCTATAAAAATAGCATTTGGAGAAAATCCTAAAAGCTGTTATGGTCAAGATGAAAAATCTCCTCAGACAAGAATGGCAATAGCAGCATCACTAAGAGAAAATTTTAAAAAAGCACAAGATTATATGGATGAAGTTAATTTTTACAGCGAATCAGATGAAAATGATATAGATAGACCAGAATATGATATGAAATTAGAAAGTTTAATACCAGTTCTTAGAAGGAGAATACCGTTAAAAGCACATGCTCATAGGGCAGATGATATTTTTACAGCAATAAGAATAGCTAAAGAATTTGATTTGAAATTAACGATAGATCATTGCACAGAAGGACATTTAATAGTAGAAGAACTTCTTGAAGAAAATGGAGAATACCCTATAATAGTAGGACCTTCTATAACAGATAGATCAAAACCAGAGTTAAAAAATTTATCATTAAAAACAGCAGGTATACTTTCAAATGCAGGAATAGAAGTATCTCTTATGACAGACCATCCTGTTATACCAATACAACATTTGCCAATGTGTGCAGGAATGGCTATAAAAAATGGAATGAAAAAAGAAGATGCATTAAGGGCAATTAGTATAAATCCAGCAAAAACATTGGGAATAGATGATAGAGTAGGTTCAATCGAAGAAGGTAAAGATGCTGATATTTCAATATGGGAAGGTTCTCCATTTGGTTTTGATGGAAATATATTATACACAATTATAGATGGTAAAATAGTTTATAGAAAATAAAGATATATTATAAATAAAAATATATTGTAAATAGAAAGTAAATATAATATAAAAAGTAATTATATAAATTTAAGTTATGGAGAAAAAGATGAAAACAATTTTTTTAGAAGATGAAACTAAAACAAAAGAAATAGGAGAAAAGTTGGGAAAAATTGTAGACAAAGGTTCTGTGATTTGTTTAGTTGGAGATTTAGGAGCTGGAAAAACTACATTAACTCAAAGTTTTGCAAAATCGTTAGGTATAGATGATTACATAACAAGTCCAACATTTACAATAGTAAATGAATATGAAGGAAGATTACCATTATATCATTTCGATGTTTATAGGATAGGATGCAGCGAAGAAATGTATGACATTGGATATGATGAATATATAAATTCGGAAGGAGTATGTATAATAGAATGGTCTAATTTAATAGAAGATATACTTCCAGATGAATATTTAAAAATAGATTTAAAATATAAAGATATGGGACGAGAAATAACATTTGAACCTATTGGAGAAAAATATGAAAAAATGGTTAAGGAGATGAATATTTAAATGAAAATTTTAGGAATGGACACATCTTCAAGAGCTTGTAGTATAGCTGTTGTTGAAGATGATTGTCTTATATGTGAATTTGTCATAAATAACAAGAAAACTCACTCACAAAAATTAATGCCTATGATAGAAACTATGTTAAATATGAGTGATTTAAGTATAGAAGATATGGATGCTATAGCTGTATCTGTTGGGCCTGGTTCTTTTACAGGGCTTAGAATAAGTATGGCAACAGCAAAAGCAATATCTCATGTAAATGATATTCCGATAATTTCAGTAAATGCATTGGAAAGTTTAGCTGCTAATATGGATCTTAATAATAAAAAAATATATCCAATATTAGATGCACAAAGAACACAAGTTTATACAGCAAAATATGAGTACAAAGATAATGAACTGTTGGAATTAGAAAGAATGGATGTAAAAGAAATAGATGAACTTATAAATATTATAAAAAATAGCAACGAAGAAACAATAGTTCTTGGTGAAGCGGTTTCAAAATATTATGATAAGTTATTAAGTGTAGAGAATATAATTATACCAGCAGTTTCTCATAATGTTACAAAAGCATCTAGTGTATGTGCTGTTGCTCTTGCTAAGTATAAAAAAGGAGAAGGAATACACAGTTGTTATGATGTAAATCCAATATACATAAGAAAATCTCAAGCTGAAGTACAGTACGAAGAAAAAATGAAAAAATTAGAAGAAAATAAAAAAGATAATAAATAAGAGGGTTTTATGGAAAGTAAAGTAAAAATTTCTGAACTTGTAATACGAGAAATGACTATAAATGACGTAGATGGAGTTTTTGAAGTTGAAAAAAATTGCTTTGAAGATTTTTGGTCAAAACAATCGTTTATAGATGAAATAAAAAATAATAATGCGAGATACCTAGTAGCACAAAATGGATCTAAAATAGTTGGATACATAGGTATTTGGTTAATACTAGATGAAGGACATATAACAAATGTAGCAGTTCATAGTGATTATAGAGGACTTAAGATAGGAAATGAACTTTTAAAAGAAATGGTAAATCTTTGTAAAGAAAATAATATAATTGCGATGACATTAGAAGTTAGGAAAAGTAATGAAATAGCTCAAAATCTATATAAAAAATATGGATTTAAAATGGCTGGAATAAGAAAAGAATACTATAGTGACAATAGAGAAGATGCTATAATTATGTGGAATCATCTTTCGGAGGTGTAAAAATGAAGGATATAATAACATTGGCGATAGAAAGTAGTTGTGATGAAACAGCAGCTTCTATATTAAGAAATGGTAGAGAAGTACTTTCAAATATAATATCAACACAAATAGATATTCATAAAAAATTTGGTGGTGTAGTACCAGAAGTCGCATCTAGAAAACATATTGAAAATATAGATATAGTTGTGCAACAAGCAATTGATGAAGCTAATATATCTATGAATGATATAGATCATATAGCAGTTACATATGGACCTGGACTTGTTGGAGCACTACTAGTTGGGTTATCTTATGCAAAAGCGATGGCATATACTTTAGATATACCGTTAGTTGGAGTAAATCATATAGAAGGTCATTTAAGTGCAAATTATATAGCTCATAAAGATCTAAAACCTCCATTTATAACATTAATAGTTTCTGGAGGACATACTCATCTAGTAGAGGTTAAAGATTATGGTGAATATGAAATTTTAGGAAGAACTAGAGACGATGCTTCAGGAGAAGCCTTTGATAAAGTTGCAAGGGCTATGGGCCTTGGATATCCAGGAGGACCTATAATAGATAGACTTGCAAAAGAAGGAAATAAAGATGCTATAGAATTCCCAAGAGCTTATATGGATGAAGGGTATGATTTTAGTTTTAGTGGAATAAAATCAGCAGTATTAAACTATCTAAATGCTAAAAAAATGAAAAAAGAAGAAATTGTTGAAGCAGATGTAGCAGCTTCATTCCAAGATGCTGTAACAGATGTTTTAGCAAATAAAGCTATCAAAGCTGCAAAAGAAAAAGGGTACAATATAATAACACTATCTGGTGGCGTTGCTTCAAATTCTGGACTTAGAGAAAAGATAGAAATTTTAGGTAAAGAAAATAAAATAGATGTAAAATATCCTCCAGGAATTCTATGTACTGATAATGCAGCTATGATTGGATGTGCAGGATATTATAATTATATAAAAGGTAGAGTAGATGATATGAATTTAAATGCAGTACCAAATCTACAAATAACAGAAAAATAATATAAAAATCAGCTAGATAATATCTAGCTGATTTTATTTTTATAAATTTTTTACAATATTAACAGCCCATTTTTTACTTAAAGCTCTAGGAACACCAAATATAAATTTTATAATTTCTTCAATAGAAGTACACCGTACAAGAAGATATATAGGAATTCCAAATTTTGCAGCTAAAAAAGTAAGAGGAACAGAACCAAGCCACATAGAAGACATTTCTATTATTAAGGCTAGTTTAGTATCTCCACCACTTCTTAGAACACCAATAATTATAAAAGTATTGAAAGCTCTTAAAGGCATTACAATAGCCATTATTGTAAATATTTTTATAATATCAGGTTTCATGGTATCTGAAACATTGAATAAAATAAGCAATCCTGGAATAGAAATAATTAATAAAATCCCCATTACAAAACCTACAGCAGTAACTATAAAACCTAATTTTTTTGAATATTCAATAGCTCTTTCAATATGATCTGAACCGAGTTCATTACCTAACATAATTGAAGAACCCATAGCAACACACATTGCGGTGATTATAAAAAAGTTACTAGTGGTAGTAGCTATTTGACTAGATGCTATAGCAGAAGTTCCAGCCATAGCATATGCTACGGAATAACAAACTGTTGCAATTGCCCAAAATGATTCATTTAAAAATATAGGAATGCTTTTAGAAGCAAAAGCAGATAAAAATTCTTTATTGAACATGCCAAAATGACTCAAATCAAATTTAAGCATATAGTCTTTTTTATATATATACACATAAAAAATCATAATAATTGATTCTATAATTCTGGCAATTAAAGTTGCAAGTGCAGCACCTCTTACACCCATATAAGGAAAACCAAAGTGTCCAAATATAAGTGCGTAATTAAAGAATATATTTATTATAATAGCAATAGCACTACATTTCATACCAATATTAGGATTTTTTATACTACGAGAACATACACCAAAGCCCATACTAATAGCCGTAAATGGGTAGCTAATTACAACTATTTTGAAATATTTTTTACATAAAGAAACAACTTCTAAATCATGAGAAAATATATGTATTATACTTTCTGGTGATAAAAAAGCTATAATAACAAAAGGTAAGCTAAGTAGTAATCCCAATAAAATACTAAGTGCGGTTATTTTTTTTATATTCAAAACATCATTTTTCCCGAAAAACTGAGAAATAAATAAACCAGAACCTCCAAGAATACCAGCAATACACATATTAAAAATAAAAAAGAATTGGTTTGCAACACCAACAGATGCAACAGATACTTCTCCCAAACTACTTATCATAACAGTATCTATTACATTTACTGAAGATGAAATTAAATTTTGTATTATTATAGGAATACAAAGAGAAAAAAGAATTTTAAAAAATCTCTTATTTTCGTCATTAAAAGCGAATAAATTTTTCAATAAATTACTCCATTATCTGTTCCCATTTTTCATAAAGGGAAGCTAATTTATTTTCTAATTCAGATTTTTCTAAATTAACCTCTTTAGATTTTTCTGGATTTGAATAAACTTCTTCTTGACAAAGCATAATATCAAGTCCAGCTATTTTCTTTTCTATTTGTTCAATATCACTTTCTAATTTTTTTATCTTATTTTTACTCCGTTTTTCTATATCTCTTTGTTCTTTTTCTTTTTTTCGTTCTTCTTTTATTTGTGTTTTAGTTTTAGTTTCTAAGACTTCTTCTTTATTCATCTCAGCAAGTTGTCTTTTCTTTTCTATATAATAGTCGTAATTTCCAAGATATTCAGTAACGCCATTTTCCCCTAGAACAAGGATTTTATCGACAACTCTATTTAAAAAATATCTATCATGTGAAATAGTAAATATTGTACCAGTATAATTTAAAAGTGCTTCTTCTAAAACTTCTTTTGAATCTATATCTAAATGATTTGTAGGTTCATCTAAAAGTAAGAAATTAGAATTAGATAATATAAGTTTAAGAATAGCAACTCGAGCTCTTTCACCACCACTTAGAGATGATATTTTTTTAAATACATCATCATTTTCAAATAAAAATGCTCCTAGCATAGTTCTAATTTCCGTCTGAGTAAGATGAGGATTAGAATCCCAAATTTCATCTATTATAGAATTGTCTAAATTAAGAGTTTTTTGTTCCTGATGGAAATAAGCAGTATGGACATTCGTTCCAAATTTTACAGTTCCTTCCATAGGAGTTAGTTCATTCATAATTATTTGGAATAAAGTTGATTTTCCAGCACCATTAGGACCGATTAAAGCAACTTTTTCACCCCTATAAATATCTAAATTTAAATCTTTAAAAAGAATTTTATCAGGAAACTCCATTTTAACATTTTCTATAGATAAAACATCATTTCCACTTTCAGTAGATGGTATAAACTTAATTTTTGCTCTTTTTCTATCACCATCAGGTCTTTCTATAATATCGACTTTTGAAAGAGCTTTTTCTTTACTTCTAGCACGTTTTAAATGCTTTTCTCTACCATAGGCTTTTAATCTTTCAATTGATTCTTCTTGTAGTTTTAATTCTCTTTGTTGATCTTCATATTTTTTTCTTTCTATTTCTTTATCAACAGCAGATTTTTCTATGTAATTAGAATAATTACCATTATAAGCTTTTAATTTTTTATTATGTATTTCAAATATTCTATTTACTGATTGATCCAAGAAATACCTATCATGAGAAATAAGAATAACAGTTCCTTTATACTGTTTAAGGAATAATTCTAACCATTCAAGAGCATCGGCATCTAAATGGTTTGTGGGCTCATCAAGTAAAAGTAATGTAGGTTTTTTTAATAACAATTTTGCAAGTAAAACCCTAGTTTTTTCTCCACCAGAAAGAATTTTAATAGGTTTTTCTAACTCATCATCGTTAAAACCTAAACCTTTTAAAACACCTTTTACTTCAGATTTATATCCATATCCATTAGAATTTTGGAATAATTCTAATTTATGTGAATAATTATCCATAAGTTTTTGTAAGTCAGGAGAATTTTTTTCTGAACTTTTTTCAGAAATAAGATGTTCCATATCTCTTAATTCCTGTTCCATTTTCATGAGATCATTAAATACTTCTAAAACTTCTGTAAAAATAGTATTATCTGAATAAAAATTTGTATTCTGCTCTAAATAGCCAATTTCACAGTCTTTTGATGTGTATATATCTCCACCATCATAGTCTGATAAACCGGCAATGATTTTAAATAAAGTGGTTTTGCCAGTACCATTTACACCTATGACGCCTATTTTGTCACCCTCATTGACTGTAAAACTTATGTTTTCGAGTATTGATTCAACACCAAAACTCTTATTTAAGTTATTACATGATAAAATAATCATAAATTTCTACCTCCTCAAGCTACCTAAAATTATAATGTTTTGTTATAATTTAAAATCTAAAGAATATTGAAATTTCAACGCCTAAAACAACTTTATTTAAAATAATTCCGACATTTTTCCGACAATCTGCTAAATGTCGGAAGTTTTTGCAAAAGAAGTGAATTTTTTTAAAGCTTCTTTTTTTGCATCTTCAGTTGATTTTACATAGATATTCATTGTAGTATTAATATTAGCGTGGCCAAGTCGCGTTTGAACATCTTTCATTGTAGCTCCAGCCTCTAACATCATAGTAGCGTGCGTATGTCTGAAAAGATGCATTGAAAAATTAATACCAGTTGTTTTTTTCAATCTTGCTGATGCATTTGTAAAATGTTGTTGAGTCATAAATTTGCCACTCGGCATTGTAAATACAAGATTTTCTTTATAATTAATATAGTAGCATCCATATTTAAGTTTATTTTCATTTTGACTTTTTTTCAAGCTTTTTAATATTTTTTCAACATCTTTATTGAAATAAATATCTCGTAAAGAGCTACTTGTTTTTGTCGAAGTAAGCTGAAATTCATTAACATCTTTGTGAATAAGTGTGTGACGAATGTGGATTAATTTTTCTTCAAAATCTATATCTTCCCATTGAAGTGCAAGAGCTTCTCCAACTCGCATTCCAGTGTTGTATAAAAAAAGACACATTTCTTTAAAATTACAAATATCTTTTCCTGCATCTAAAAGAGTGTATAAATTTTCTTTAGAAATTATTTTTTTTTCTTCATTTTTACCATCGATTTTTGGCATTTTTACATTGCTACAAGGATTTGAATCCAAAAGTTCTAATGGAAAAACTGCATAATTCAAGCAAGAATTTATTATATTTCTTAAAATTCTAGCTTGCGAATTTTTATAACCTTCTTTTTTTAAGTTATTAAAAAATGAATTTATAACACGAGCTTTTATATCGACGATTTTATAATTGCCAATTTTAGGGAAAATATGTAATCTAGCATTATTTTTATAAGTGTTTTGAGTATTTATCGAGCAGTTAAGCTCAACATATTCTTTAAACCAAATATCGAATAATTCTTTAAATGTAATTTTAGTTTCTTCCTTATATCCTTTTTTTAATACTTCAGCTTCAAATAAAGCCATTTTTTGAAGTGCTTCTTTTTTAGTTTTTCCACCTGCTCTTTCTACTCTTTT
>NZ_JARIBH010000052.1 GCF_029264495.1 Peptacetobacter sp. | reverse complement strand
AATTCATGGAATAGTACTATAAAACTGAATAATAATACTATGAAAATTATATTTAATACGCTCATTATATTCCCCCTTTATTTTTTCTTTTTAACAAATATAATTAATAATATTATTAATTATATTTAATTACTAATTTATTTTATTTTTTTAGTTCTTTATATTTATTTTTATATCATTTTAAACTAATTATTAAATTAATTATTAGAAAGTAGTTTTTTAACATTCTCTCTTGTTTCTAAGTCTATTTTTAATATTTCTTCTAAACTAGCATTTTCTATGCTTTCATGTTCATCTAATACTATTTTTATATATTTTGGAATATCATAAAATCCTATTTTGTCATCTAAAAACTCATTTACTAAAACTTCATTAGCTGCATTTAAAACAGTACAATAAGTTCCACCTTTTTCCAGACATTCATATGCTAATTTTAAACAAGGGAATGTTTCTAAATCTGGTTCTTCAAAAGTAAGCTCTGATGCTTTTCTAAAATCCAATCTTTCAAAATTCGTTTCCATTCTGTCTGGATAAGTTAGAGCATATTGTATAGGAAGTCTCATATCAGGACATCCCAGTTGCGCTATTACTGAGCTATCTCTATATTGAACCATTGAATGTACTATGCTTTGTGGATGTACTACAACATCTATATCTTCAGCTTTTACATCAAATAACCATTTTGCCTCTATTACTTCTAATCCTTTATTCATAAGAGTAGATGAATCTATACTAATTTTTCTACCCATATCCCAATTTGGATGTTTTAAAGCTTCATTTTTAGTTATATTTAATAAATCTTCTCTTTTTTTCCCTCTAAAAGGACCTCCTGATGCTGTTAAAATTATTTTTTCAACATCTCTTTTATTTTCACCATTTAAACTCTGAAATACTGCACTATGTTCACTATCTACTGGTAATATTTTAACTTTATTTTCTTTTGCTGCATTCATTACAAGTTCACCAGCTGTTACCAAAGTTTCTTTATTAGCAAGTGCTATATCTTTTTTATTTTCTATAGCACACATAGTTGGTACTAATCCTATCATTCCAACAACTGCTGTAAGGACAATATCAACTTCATCTAGTGATGCTATTTTTTTTAGACCTTCCATACCAGATAATATTTCTGTTTTAGAGTCTTTTTTTATTAATTTTTTTAGTTCTTCTGCTTTTTCTTCTTCATACATAACAGCATATTTAGGTTTAAATTCTTCTATTTGTTCAAGAATCATTTTTACATTGCTATTTGCTGATATTGCTACAGCTTCAAATTCATTTGGATTTTCTCTTATTACGTCTAACGTTTGTGTTCCTATTGATCCTGTCGAACCAAGTATTGATATTTTTTTCAAGATAAATATCTCCCTTCTAAATTCTTCAAAATATATCTATATTATATTATTATATTTAGCTTTATTTTTTCTTTATTATATATAGATAATAGACTTTATTTTTTAGTCTCTTCCAAATATTATACCATTTTAAATATTATAATTAAATAGAAGTATTTTGTATAATTTCGGATAAAAGATACTTAACTGAATCTTCTTTGAATAAATCCATAAATTTTTTATTAGTTTAGTAAAATTTCAAAATATAATTATATAGATTTTTAATTTTATACAAAAAAAGAACTACATTTTCAGTAGTCCTTTTAATTTATATTAATTTATATTATAAATAATTTTATTGCATTGTAAACAAATGGTGCAACAAGTATAACACTGTCAAATCTATCTAAGATTCCACCATGCCCTGGTATAAGTTTTCCGTAGTCTTTTATACCAACATATCTTTTTATTGATGATGCAAAAAGGTCTCCAAATTGTGCTATAATGCTACCTGTAAATCCTATTACAACCATATAAATCATTTCCATTCCGAAGAAATGTCCTAAAATCATACAACCAATTGTACTTCCTAATATTCCGCCTATACTTCCCTCTATAGTTTTTTTAGGGCTTACAGATGGTATTAGTTTGTGTTTTCCAAAGAAATATCCACTAAAGTAAGCAAATATATCTGTACAGAAAGATATTATAAATATCAACCATACATAAATATCACCTTTTGCAAATCCATTTTTTGTAAGAATTACAAAATCAAAGAATACTGCAACATAGAATATCCCTGAAAAAGTAATAGATACATCTATTATATTTTTTTTACCTTTAAGCATATATACTATACAAACTAAGAAAAGAGCAAATATTGTAGCATAAGTATATATTAAAGGAAGTTTTAACATATTTTTTATAGCTAAGTATGCTGCAAAAATATATCCAACTATAAATACTGGTTCTATTTCTTTTGCTTCAAATGCTTTATAAAATTCATGCATAGCAATTCCAACAACTAAAAATTCGGCAATGTATAGAGGTATTCCTCCATATACTATTAATAATAATAAAGGTAAAAGTATAAGTCCTGATATTATTCTTGTTTTCATATTTATTTTACTCCACCAAATCTTCTATCCCTTTTTTGATAAGAGTATATTGCTTTTTGTAACTCTTTTTCATCAAAATCAGGCCAATGTATATCAGTATAATAAAATTCTGAATATGCTACATCCCAAAGTAAGAAGTTGCTAAGTCTTTGTTCTCCACTAGTTCTTACTACAAGGTCTGGATCTGGTATTTCTCCAGTACTAAGATGTTTTTTTATTAAATCTTCTGTTATATCGTTTAAACTTATATCTCCATCTTTATATTTTTTAGCTATTTCTACAACTGCTTCTCTTATATCATTTCTTCCTCCATAATTTAGAGCAAGATTAAGATGTACACCTGTATTATCTTTTGTTTTATCCATTGCAGAATGTAATTCTTTTACACATGCTTCTGGTAATTGTTCAAAATCTCCTACAGCTGTTAATTTGACATTATTTTTGTGAAGTTCATCTATTTCATTTCTAAGATAAGTAACAAGTAAATTCATAAGAGCATCTACTTCTAGTTTTGGTCTTTTCCAGTTTTCTGTTGAAAAAGCATATAAAGTAAGATATTTTAATCCTAATCTATTACTTTCTTTTACTACTTTTCTTATTGTTTCTACTCCAGCTTTATGGCCAGCAGTTCTTGGAAGAAATCTCGATTTTGCCCATCTTCCATTACCATCCATAATTATAGCTATGTGAGTAGGCATTTTCTCTAAATCTATATCATATTTTAGATTGTCCATATTTCCCTCCATATTAATTCTGACTCCTTATAACAAGGAGTCAGAGAAGTATGTCGCTGTTATTTCTACACTATCAGCTTTTTCTGATATTTTTATTGCTCTTGGAAATTTAAGTCTTTCCTTATCTTTTCCGCCCTCAATAAAGATTGTGTGGTGTTTTATATTTTGATTATCAAAATATTTTTCTACATCTTCCACATTCAATCCTAAGAGATTATAATATTTTTCCAATATTATACCTCCATTATATCTTTTTCTTTTTTAGCGTATAGTGTATCTATTTCTTTTATATATCTATCTGTTATTTTCTGAACTTCGTCAGTTGCTTTTTTTAATTCGTCTTCTGTTATTTCGCCATCTTTCTGTATTTTTTTAAGTTTATCGTTGGCGTCTCTTCTTTCATTTCTTATTCTAACTTTGAAATCTTCTGATGCTTTGTGAGCTTTTTTAGCTAATTCTTTTCTTCTTTCTTCTGTTAATGCTGGAACTGATAATCTTATTACGTTTCCATCATTAGCTGGAGTTAATCCGATGTCTGAATTTGCTATAGCTTTTTCTATTTCATGCATAGATGATTTATCCCATGGAGTTATCATAAGTGTTCTTGGTTCTGGAACTGATATAGCTGCCATCTGATTAACTGGTGTCATTGTTCCATAATAATCTACTCTTACTTTGTCAAGCATAGCAGCATTTGCTCTACCAGCTCTTATTGTTCCGAATTCAAATTTTAAAGCGTCTATAGTCGCATCCATTTTCTGTTCTAATTGTTCATGTACTTCAAGTCTCATATTTTACGCCTCCTTGCATCTTGAGTTTTAATATTTTATTATCTATATTTTATCATTTTCTAAATTATTTTTATAGCTTTATTATAAATATTATTCTACTGTTGTTCCTATATTTTCACCTTTAACAGCTTTTATTATATTTTCTGTTGATAGTTCAAATACTTTTATAGGAATGTTATTATCTTTACATAAAGATGTAGCTGTTGAGTCCATAACTTTTAACTCTTTTTGTATAACTTCCATATAACTTAATTTTTCAAATTTCTGAGCATCAGGATATACTTTTGGGTCTTTGTCATAAACAGCATCTACATTTTTAGCAAGAAGGATAACTTCTGCTTCCATTTCAAGAGCTCTAAGTGCTGCGGCTGTATCTGTTGAGAAATAAGGATTTCCAGTTCCTGCGCCAAATATAACAACTCTATTTTTTTCAAGATGTCTAACAGCTCTTCTTCTTATATATGGTTCTGCAACTTGTCTCATTTCTATTCCAGTTTGAACTCTAGTTGCAACATCTATATTTTCAAGGGCATCTTGTAATGCCATAGCATTCATTACAGTAGCAAGCATTCCGATATAATCAGCAGTAGTTCTATCCATACCTTCGCTTGTTCTACCTCTCCAGAAGTTTCCTCCACCAACTACTACGGCTACTTCTACACCTAATTCATTGATTTCTTTTATGGCAACTGCTATCTGATTAACTATATCATTGTTTATTCCACGTTTTTGTTCTCCAGCTAATGCTTCTCCACTTAATTTTAATAATACTCTTTTATAAACTGGTTTATCCATTTTCAATGCTCCCCCTATTTTTGTAAAAATTGTTATTTTTAAAAAAGAGAACACTGACGTGCTCTCTTCTTAGTCAACTATTTGAAAATTACTGCATCTGTTTTGCAACTTCTTCAGCAAAGTTTTCGTTTTTCTTTTCTATACCTTCTCCAACTTCGAATCTAACAACGTTTACAACTTTTATTTCAGATCCAACTTCTTTAGCAACTGCTTCAACTAATTTTTTAACTGTGAAATCAGGATCTTTAACGAAAGGCTGTTCTAATAGACAAACTTCTTTAAGTTCTTTTTCTAATCTACCTTTAACCATTTTTTCAACTATGTTAGCAGGTTTTCCTTCGTTTAATGCCTGCTGAGTTAATACTTCTGTTTCATGTGCTATGTATTCAGCATCTACATCATCTCTAGAAACATATTTAGGGTTCATAGCTGCAACCTGCATTGCTACGTCTTTACCTAAGTTAAGTATTTTTTCGTCTCTTCCTTCAGTTTCCATTTCAACTAAAACTGCTATTTTACCAGCTCCATGTATATATCCTGCTAACTGTCCATTTGTAGAAACTTTAGCAAATCTTCTGAAGTCTAATTTTTCACCTATTTTAGCAACTTTGTTGTTTAATACTGTCTGAAGGTCATTTCCTTCTTCAGCTTCTTCAGTTAATAATTCTTCAACTGTTTCTTTTTCTGTATTTAAAGCCATTTTTGATACTAATTTTACGAATTCTTTGAAGTCTTCATTTTTAGCAACGAAGTCAGTTTCTGAGTTTACTTCTACAACAGAAGCAACTGTGTTATCTTCATTCATTTCTATAGCAACAAGCCCTTCAGCAGCTATTCTATCAGCTTTTTTAGCAGCTTTAGCTAAACCTTTTTCTCTTAATACGTCTACAGCTTTTTCCATATCTCCATCAGTTTCTGTTAAAGCTTTTTTGCAGTCCATCATACCTGCACCTGTAGCTTCTCTTAACTCTTTTACCATTGCAGCAGTTATAGCCATTTTGTGTTCCTCCTAAATTTACAAATATTATTGCTTTGTTTGATATTATAAATGGTAAGGGAATCCCTTACCATTCAATTTTTAGTATTAGTTTTCTTCTGATACTTCTACTTCTTCAGCTTCTTCTATTTCTTCTTCAGCTCCCTGTCTTCCTTCGATAACAGCAGTAGCCATTGCAGCAGTTATTAATTTAACAGCTCTTATAGCATCGTCATTTCCTGGTATTGGGAAATCTAATTCTTCTGGATCGCAGTTAGTATCAACTATACCAACAACTGGTATACCTAATCTGTGAGCTTCCTGTATTGCTATATTTTCTTTTCTTGGGTCAACTACGAACATAGCACCTGGTAATTCAGGCATTTCTTTTATTCCACCTAAGTTCTTTTCTAGTTTTTCTTTTTCAGCTCTTAATTTTATAACTTCTTTTTTAGGAAGTACATCGAAAGTACCATCTTCTTCCATTTTTTCTAATTCTCTTAATTTGTTTATTCTAGTTTTTATAGTTTTGTAGTTAGTTAACATACCACCTAACCATCTTTCATTAACATAGAACATTCCGCATCTTTCAGCTTCTTCTTTTATAGCTTCCTGAGCCTGTTTTTTAGTACCTACGAATAATATTGGTTTTCCAGTTTCAGAAACTTCTTTAACGAATTTGTAAGCTTCTTCTACTTTTTTAACTGTTTTCTGTAAGTCTATTATATATATTCCATTTCTTTCTGTGAATATATATTTACCCATTTTAGGGTTCCATCTTCTTGTCTGATGTCCAAAGTGTACACCAGCTTCTAATAACTGTTTCATTGATATTACTGACATTTTTTGTCCTCCTCGGTTTTTTCTTCCTCCAGATTGTTCATCTCCCTAAAAAACCCATTGGGCACCTTTTAAGGATCGCAATTCTGTGTGTGATTATTCATTTTTTCACCTATACGATTATAACATAGTACATTTATTATTACAATATGTTTTATTTATATTTATTAAAATTAATTATTTTTTTTATAATAGCGTAATTATTCTTATCAAAAGCATAATTATAAGTATTGTAAATACACCTTTTTTAATTTTTTCATTTCTATTTTCTAATAGTTCTTTTTCTTTCTTTTTATTTTCGTTTTCTTCAATTTCTTTTAATTTTTTATCAATATCATTTACTTTTTTGACAAGATCTTTTTCTATTTCTGATGTTTTATACATTATATTTGATAATTCTAATATAACTTCCTTGAAATTTTTGAATTTATTTTTTCTACTCAATAATTTTTTATTTATTTCTATTAATTCATTGTATTCTTTAGATACTGTCATACTTTTATAGTCTGGACCTTTATCTATTTTATTTAACATATCAATTTCATCATATCCTTCTCCAAATGGTCTTTTTTTAAAAATCATTTCATAAAGGATAATACCAAATGAAAATAAATCACTTTCATAATCTGTATATTCCACGCACAATTGGTGAGGAGACATATATCTATAATTTCCATTAGCTCTTATATTTTTGCCCTTATTTGCAGCTGTAATTCCAAAATCTGCAATTTTTATATTATATTCTTTATCTACTATTATATCTTGAATTTTTAAAGAACCATGATAATTTATATTGCTGATTCCATCAATAAGTATCTTATTATCTATTTCATTTACACATTCTAATGCTTTTAAAATTTCAATTGCTATATTTGTAACTGCTTCTGCATGAAGATAATTCCCTTTTATAAGTTCTGGAAGTTCTATTCCTTCTATATATTCATATACGATAAAATAATAATATTTATCTATTGAAGAATATCCTCCCACATTTTCTATTTTTAATATATATTTTGATTTAATATCATTTATTACAGTAGAAACATCTATAAAATTTTGTATAAAGTCACTTCTAATATATTTATTATCAGAAAATATTTTTATTAATACTTTTTTATCTAAATATGTATCTCTTGCTACATACAATTTATTTTCTTGCATTACGTCGCTGTCAATATCGACTGCGTACCTATTCATTATCATTGAAACCCCACCTATTTTATTATAATAATTTATTTTATTATAACAAATTAAAAGCTTCTATTCTATATATATGATTTATATATTTTAAAATTATATATCTTTTAAAAGTTTAAATATTCTAGTCAAAATTTATTACATAAAAATAGGAGTCAAATTATTAACTCCTATTTTTTCATATATTCTATTTTCTTTTGATATAATTTTTATTTTTAACTCTTCTCTATATTCTCTATATAAGTTATTTTTTTATTCTTCTATAAACTCCACCAGAAATATATTCCTTTCTAGTTTCTTTTCCCTCTGAATTTTTATATATTCTATAAGTTTTAAATTCTATAGCTCCATCTTCACCAGATTTAGCATGATTTTCTACATTTATATCTATATTTTTCTTATCATCCTTACTTCCATATATAGTACAAGTTAATTTTTTATTTTCTATTGTATTTTTTATATATATAGGATGATTAAGTGTGTTTTTAAATCTAAAATCAAGTCCTGAATCATTTACTGTTGCATCTCTTCCTAGAGGTACATACGAAAGAGATGATGAGTGATTTTTTACATTTAATATTTCTACACCAGATAATAAAGCACTGTTAAATATGGTAGATGATGTTTGACAAACTCCTCCACCTGCTGATGGCTCTAATTTACCATTAATAATTATTGGAGCTTCTTGATATCCATTTTTTGAATTAGTCTTTCCTGTATGTGCATTATAAGAAAATACTTCGCCTGGCATCAAAAGGATATCACTAGTTATATTAGCTGATTTTATTACATTGTGAGATCTTTGTTTATTAGATTTAACAAATGAAGTTGTGTATTCTGATAATTTAGTATTTATAGATTTAACATCACTCGTTTTAACCTTAGGTTCATCTTTTTCCATAATCAAAGGTATTGTTTCTTTCTTTTTATTATCTATACTATTTGTTAAAGCTGATAAAGTTTTAGAAATATTTAATTTTATTCCATCTTTTGATTCCGTAGTATGTGTTCCATTTGATGATATTTTTATGGTTGCTTCTACAGGTTTTTTATCTAATTTTTCAGCTATTTTTTCTATTTTATTTTTCATTTTTTCTTTGTCATATACGACATCTATGTATTTTTTTAGACTTTTATTCTCTAAAGAGAAATAGTTTTTTAAATCTCTATAATAACTACCATCTCTTGTATATCCATATGCTTCATCTACAATTTTATCTATATTGTATTTTAAATCCACCTCTTCTGGTTTTATTATATATTTTTTGCCTTGATATTCAAATTTTATACTATCCACTTTATATTTTTCATCTAATACTTTTTTAGCTTCACTTGGTCTCATCCCCGAAACATCTATTCCTTCTATGTATATATTTTTTGCAATTCTTCCATTATATACATGTGTAAAATTAAATCCCATAACAAAAATAGTTATTATTGAAACCAAAATAAGTATTGTTGCAATTATTTGCTTTCTTTTTTTCTCTTTTTTCTTTTTCAGAGAATTTCTTTTGTTCTTTCTTTTATTCATATTCTTTTTTATATCATCTGAGCTTTTCAATGATTTTTTCTTAGCTTCAAGTTTCTTTTTAGCATCTGTTGCCTTTAGAGATTTATTGCTAGTTTGCCTTACTATTTTTTTCTTTTCAGCCATTTCAGTTATCACCTCTTCCTTATACAACTTATAAATTAGCTTTTTATGAGATAATTTTAAATATTTTAACCTCTATTTTTAATAATATAATACTTTACTAAAAAATATTATATTTTTCATTCCATTATTTTATCATACCTGCAATATTTCTTCTACATTTTTAAGGCTATATACAATAAAATATAACAAAAAAATTATCATGTAACACAATAGTTATATATTAAAACTATTCTTTTATATAAAGTTATGTATAATAAAATAGGCTGTTACATCAACATTTGTCAATGTAACAGCCTTTTAGATAACTTATATTATTTATTTAGAAAAATATCTGTTTAATAAGCCTAAGAATGCTTTACCATGTCTAGCTTCATCTTTACACATTTCATGAACTGTATCATGTATTGCATCTAATCCTAGTTCTTTTGCTCTTTTAGCTATTTTTAATTTTCCTTCTGTTGCACCGTATTCAGCGTCAACTCTTAATTCTAAGTTTTTCTTAGTTGAAGGTTCTACAACTTCTCCTA
>NZ_JARIBH010000012.1 GCF_029264495.1 Peptacetobacter sp. | reverse complement strand
TAAATATATCTGCTGTTCAGTTTTCAAAGTTCATTTTAATCTTTCGATTTTCTCTTTTGTTTCTTGCCCTCTCTCAAGGACAAGTATTATATTATCATCTCTTTAATAAAAGGTCAACACTTTTTTTATATTTTTTTTATTTTTTTATTCTTATAAAACATATATCTTTTTAAAAACGTTAATTTTTCAGTACTTTTATCGAATTTATTTTCTTAATATCTTTTATAATTTTGATTAATTTATATTATATACATACTCGAATTATACTTTGTTTTAATAAAATATTATTTAATAAAACTATCACTATAAAAAATTTTATATACAGACAGAAAGTATAAAATATTAAAAATAAACATTTACATACAAAAAGAAGCATAATAATATACTATGCTTCTTTTATCAATCAAAATATTTTTATAAATTAATATGATTTCTATCATATTTTATACTTTCGATTTCTATATTACTTTCTATCAAAAGAAAGATATCCTTTTTATTATTTAGCTATTTTTATTTTTATACTCTATTTAGCCATTGGAAGAAAAGTATCGATATAATTTTCTGTATACTCTTCCCGTATAATAATTTTCCCCAATTTTAAACTTTTTTGTACATCTATTATTCTTTGATTAGCTGATCCTCTAAATTTCAAAGAAATATCCTTTTTATTTTCCTCAAATTTTCCATCTACAAGGACATCTATATTTTTTAAAAGTTTCATATTACTAAAATAATTTATATTTTTTTTATCAATTAAATCTTCAAATACAAAGCCTGTAAAAGACCATACATTTAATCCCATTTCCTTTGAAGCAATTGCAATTTCTGCCATTGCGTCTGCTTGTAGGAACGGCTCTCCTCCTGACAATGTAACTCCACTTTGCAATTTTTTAGACTTTATCTTATCGATAATTTCTCTTGTATCAACAATTTTACCACCCTTAAGACTATGTGTTTGAGGATTGTGACACCCAATACAATTATGCTTACAACCTTGACTCCATACAACCGCTCTTAGCCCAGGACCATCAACTATACTATCAAAAGTTATATCTGAAGCTATCCTTATATCCATTAACTCTACACTTCCTTCTTTAACATAACAAACCCTTTGCTTAAAAATAAATAAGCATCTCTTTAACTTATTACTGATTTTACCAAAACATAATATAAACTACATATGTTTTACTCTATCTCTAACTTCTGCTCTCTTAGCATTATTAAATCTATCTACTGTCCCAACAAGATATCCAGTTATTCTTCTAATTCTTTCAAACTTGATATCACTATCATTTTCATTACGTCCACATGCTGGACAAACATCACCAGCTATTATACCAGAATATCCACACACAGGGTCTCTATCTACTGGATGATTTATACTTCCATAGCCTATTCCAGCATCTTTCATAGCTCTTACAACAGATTCAAAAGCTTCTACATTTTGAGTTGGATCTCCATCTAACTCTACATATGTTATATGTCCTCCATTTGTAAATTCATGATAAGGCGCTTCTATATTTATCTTTTCAAATGCACTTAATTTATAATAAACTGGAACATGGAATGAATTTGTATAATACTCTTTATCTGTAATTCCTTTTATTTCACCAAATTTCTTTTTATCAATTTCTGTAAATCTACCAGATAAACCTTCCGCTGGTGTTCCTATAAGAGAAAAGTTAATTCCATATTTTTCTGTAGCCTCATCCATTCTATCCTTCATATGAGATACAATCGCTATTCCTAATTTTTGTGCATCTTCACTTTCTCCATGATGTTTTCCTATAAGTGCTATTAAACACTCTGCTAACCCTATAAAACCTACTGTAAGAGTTCCTTGTTTTATAACTTCCTTTAGTTCATCTTCTGGACCAAGCTCATCTGCACCTAACCAAACACCTTGTCCCATAAGAAATGGGAAGTTCTTCATTTTTTTCTTACCTTGAATTTCCATTCTTTCCATTAATTGGTCTATTACTAAATCTATTTTTTCATCTAAGTCTTTGAAAAATCCTTCTATATCTCCATGAGATCCATCTACACATCCATGTATTATTCCTAATCTAGGTAAATTTATTGTTGTAAAAGATAAATTTCCTCTACCACTTACAGTTTCTGGTCCACATACATTTCCTATAACTCTAGTTCTACATCCCATATATGTAGCTTCTGTTTCAGGATCTCCTTCCTTATAGTATTTAGCATTAAATGGAGCATCTAGAAAACTAAAATTAGGGAATAGTCTTTTTGCAGATACTCTACAAGATAGTTTGAATAAATCGTAGTTAGGATCTCCAGGATTTAGATTTATACCTTCTTTAACTTTAAATATTAGTATAGGAAAAATAGGAGTTTCTCCATCACCTAAACCTTTTTCCTGTGATAAAAGTAAATTTTTACTTACCATTCTACCTTCTGAAGATGTATCTGTTCCGAAATTTATACTAGAAAACGGAACTTGTGCACCTGCTCTTGAATGCATTGTATTTAAATTATGTATAAATGCTTCCATTGATTGATAAGTTTTTCTATTTGTTTCCTTATATGCTTCTTTATATGCAAATTTTTCTATTTTTTTTGATTCTAATGCAGAACATGAAAAACTTGCTGCTATTTTTTCTATTATTTCAGAAGTAAATTTTTCACTCTTATCTATATCAAGACTTGCTTTCACTCCTGTTTCTTTTTCTACAGTATAAACTATATCTTTTACTGTATCTTTTATTTTTTCATCATCTAAATCATCAAGAAGTACTAGACCTTTTACTAAATTAGATATATATAAAGTTCTAAATGTTTTATGTACTCCTTCAGCTAATCCATAATCAAAAAATGGTATACTTTGTCCACCATGTTGATCATTTTGATTGCTTTGAATGGCTATAGCTGCTAAAGCTCCATAACTCATTATGTCATTAGGTTCTCTTAAAAAACCATGTCCTGTTGAAAATCCATCTTTAAATAGCTTAGCAACATCTATCTGACAACAAGTAAGAGTTCCCATATTTAGAAAGTCCATATCATGTATATGTATATCACCTTGTTCATGTGCTTGTGCATGTTCTGGTTTTAATACATTCATCTTACAAAATTCTTTTGATACAGCACTTCCATATTGCAACATAGTTCCCATAGCTGTATTTCCATCTATATTTGCATTTTCTCTTTTTATGTCTTCCTCACCTGCATCAGAGAAAGTAATCTTTTCAATAGCTTTCATAAGTCTAGTCTTTGAATTTCTAACTCTTGTTCTTTCCGCTCTATAAAGTATATATTCTTCACTAGTCTTTGAATGACCATTTTCAATAAGCACTTTCACAACCGCATTTTGTACATCTTCAACACCAGGTACTTCAGTTTTAAATTCTTTTTCCAATAATTCTATAACTTTTTGAGTCAAATCTTCTGCCATTTTAAAATCAGGTGCTTTCCCTTCTTTTTTAGCTACATCTGTATCAGCTAAAAATATAGCTCTAGTTATTTTATTTTCATTAAATGGTATTATTCGTCCGTCTCTTTTTCTTATAAATTCTATCATTGCTAACGCTCCCCTCAAACAACTATATATAGTGTTTTGAATAATCTTAGCTACTATATATAGTGTTTAATTTCTAAAAAAATGCCCTTCAACTAAGTTAAAGGGTTTCGTTATTTTATATATAAATGGTATCAAATTTACATATTTTAGTCAAATATACTGTAAGCATTGAAATTGCTAATACGTTTTTTTAGAATGTAGTGTTTGTAATGTTTACATGAATCGTAATTTTTTTATTTTTTTTTTAGTTTTTGTTTATCTATCATTTTTT
>NZ_JARIBH010000049.1 GCF_029264495.1 Peptacetobacter sp. | reverse complement strand
GAGAATAATCTGTTTCAAGTGAAAGGAATGCAACACCTTTTTCTTTTGTAACAAATTCCTTTATTCTAGCACTTTCTACTGTGAATGTATGACATGCAGTTAGAGATATATCTATAACTCCATCGATTTTAAATTCATCTATTAACTCATCTAATAATTCTATTCTTCTATCGTTATTCATCATACATGAGCAACCTATTTTTAAGTACGCTTCAGCAAGTGCATAATATACATCTGGATTTTCTTCATCAACTAACCATCTATTTGATCTTGGACCACCACAATTTTCATAGACAACTATATCTCCTCCTGCTTCTTCTATTGCAGGTGCTATTTTATTTATTGCCCCTGCTATAGGAGAACCAGTTATAAGTATTCTAGGTCTATTTGATTTTTTTCTTTCAACAGAATTATAATCAGCTTTTATATCATCTATTAACTGTCTAAGTTCAGCTTTCATCCGAGGTCTATCAAACTTAAACTGTGTCCGATAAAGAACTTTATGTATATCAGAACCACTCATTGGTGGTGGATTTAAAGCTCCTAATCTAAAATATTCCATTAAAAGAGCTCTTTCTTCATTTTTATCTTTTATAGCTTTTTTTATATCATCTTCAGTTATAGTGATTTGATAAAAATCTTCTAATCTTTCTTTAAATCTCTTTATCTCTCCAGCCCATAATTTCAAACCACCTTCATCAACTATATTAGGTAGGTGCATAATGTGAGTTGGTTTAATTTTAGCCATTTGCTCATACATTTTCTTTTTACCATCGCAAGTTGTTTCAGCTGCTATTAAATCACTAAAGTAAAAGTATGGACATGTATCTGTTATTGCATGACCATAACTAGATTTAATAAGTGGACATAAATTTCTAGGAAGTATTTTTTCTGCATCTGGTATAGGTTCTTCACTTATTCCACAAAGACCAACTGAAATTGCTCCTGCTGCAAGTATTATTTCTGTTGGTGTAAAAGTACAATACTCTCCTACTATTCTTTTTCCCTCTTCTTTTAATTTTTTTATAGATAAAAATCCATTTCTTCTAGCTTCTCCCCATTTATCAAATTGTTCCGGTAATCCTAATGTTGTCATAAACTATCTCCTTAACACTATAATATATTTTTAAATATTTTTATTTTAAATTTTCCATATTTATTATATATCAGTATCTTCTATAAATGGTGATTTTAATATATTTTTATCATTGTTTTTATCTATGTACAAAAATTATTATATTGTTTTTATCTATTTTCTTTATTTAAATTTAGTTTATATGCTATTTACTAACTATTTCCTTCATCATTTTTTCTAAATCTTCTCCATAGCTACTTCCAGCCCAATTGTTAGATAAAGACTTAACAGTTTTACATTTTCCAAATAAATCTGCAAAATGTCTTGGATCTTTAGGATTTTCTAAAGGATATCCTTCTTTTCCTGCATATAATGCTAAATGTTGTACTTGTGCTAATGCTCCTTCTTCCCAACTATCAAATCTAGTGTGTGCATTTTTATCATAATCTCCACCTCCATTAGGTGTTTTTAATCCACAAGTATTTTTAAATGATGCATCCAGTACTCCTCCAAATTTACAATATCCAGTTTCTTTTGCACATTGTGCTACAACTAAAGTTGGGTCTACTCCATTTTCTACTGCTGTATTGTATAAAATTGGAAGTATTTCCATGAATAAATCTGATGCTCTTTTACTTTCTGCCCATCTTCTACACTGTTCATATGTAGATGTAGGCTCAGACAATATATCAAAGTTTTCTTTTATAGGTGCAATATTATTTATATTATTTGAACTAGCCCGTCTTAAACAATCCTCATAAATACTATAACTTAGATTACCTATCTTTGATATTTTACTCGCTCCTTTAAATACTGATTTGTCAGATCCTTTTGAAACAAGCATAAGTGGTGCGTCTTTTGCTAAAGTAGAACCTACTAATGCGTTTTTTAAATCATATCCATCTGCAACATAATACTCATTTACATTTGGATAGAATTTATTTAATATTATTTCATTTGTCTTATATCTATTAGATCCACCCAATCTTTCTGCATTTGTAGATTTTACTAAAGAATTTGATATTACTGATGTTCCACCAATTGCATATACTTTTTTATTTTTTATATTAAAGTCTATTGTTTTACCATTTGTAAGTATAACTGGCATTGCATCTCTTGCTGCTGTAGATGCAATACTTATACTATCTGCTTCTCCATTTGTCCCATTTGTTATTGCTACTGAAGTAATATTTTTTAATTCAGAAATTTTATCAGCAACACTATAGCTAGTTTTATTTCTATTTGAACCACCTAGTCTTTCTACACTTATACCATTACATTTTAATTTATCTTCAACTTTTTTTGAAATAGCTGCTTCAAGACCTATTATATAAACTTTTTTAACATTTTTTAATCTTTTTAAAGTTTCTTCTGGAATACTGTCTTTTTTTGTAAGTAATATCGGTGCATTTGCTGCTCCAGATAAACCACTTGCAGAAAGTCCATCTGCTATTGAATTATCTAAATTTACTAGTATCACAGAATCATATTTTTGTTTATCCGCTATTAATCCTGCTGTTTCATACATATTTTTCCCTTGTATAACTTCTTTTTCTGCTGCATTTACTGTAGCAAAACTCCCCGCTAAAATTGTCGATGCCATACAAACTGACATAACTTTTTTAAAATTCATTTTCTCGATTTCCTCCTCTTTCATAATTATTTAATACTAAATAATTATGTTTTCAAAATTAATATTATAAATCAACTGTATACTCTTATTCTCAAATTAAAATTAAAAAAGGTTAAGATTTAAATTATCTTAACCCTTTTTTATTATTACATAGTTTTCAACTATTTTCAATGTTTACATAATATTTTGTTTTTATTATTAAATTATAGTAATTTTATTAATTATTAAATTTTACATTATTTCTTTTTTATACTCATTTTATATTTTTATTTTACTCTATACCTTATTCCATATATGATTTTATTACTTTTTTTATAGAATCTAACACATAGTCGATTTCATCTTCTGTATTAAAGTATCCAAAACTAAATCTAACAGTTCCTTGTGGGAAAGTTCCTAAAGTTTTGTGTGCTGATGGTGCACAGTGCATTCCTGGTCTAGTAGATATTTTATAATTACTATCCAATTCATGGCAGATTATACCATTATCCATACCTATAAAATCTAATGATACTACAGCTGTTCTATTTTCTACATCTCTTTTGCCTACTATAAATCTATCATCTATTTTTTCCATACCTTTTATAAATTTCTCAGTAAGCATCATTTCTTTTTTGTGTATATTTTCTACTCCAACCTCTTTTATAAATTTAAGTGATGCATTAAGTCCATATATACCTGGAATATTTGGAGTACCACTTTCAAATTTATCCGGCATATAAGAAGGTTGTATTTCTTCATCAGATTTACTTCCTGTTCCACCTTCTATAAAACTATCAACTTGATTTACAATTTCATCATTTATCAAAAATCCGCCTACTCCTTGTGGTCCTAAAAGCCCTTTATGTCCTGTAAAACATAGGATATCTATATTCATTTCTTTCATATTCATATCAAATACTCCTGCTGTTTGAGCAGCATCTACTACAAATATTATATTATTTTTTTTACAAATATCCCCTATTTCTTTTATTGGAAGTGCTGTACCACATACATTTGATGCTGCTGTCATTATAATAGCCTTTGTGTTATCCTTTATTGCATCTTCTATATCATTTAAATCAATTTCTCCTAATTTATTGCATTGAATTCTTGTAAATTCTACATTTTTTGTTTCTTGCAATTTAACTAATGGTCTCATAACAGCATTATGCTCTACAGATGATACTACTACATGATCACCTTCTTTTAATAAACCTTTTATAATTGTATTTAATGATTCTGTTATATTTCTAGTAAATACAACATTTTCTGGTTTATCAAAACCAAATAATTCTGCTAACATTTCTCTAGTTTCAAGTACAACAAATCCAGCATTTATTGCAGAAGAATATGTTCCTCTATTTACATTTCCTCCAACACTTTCTATATATTCTTTAATAGCATCTCCAACACCAGGTGCTTTTGGAAATGATGTTGCACCATTATCACAATATACTTGTTTCATTTTCATTCCTCCATAATACTGTTAATCTATATTAAGTCATATAATACAAATTTATATTTTCTATATAACATTATATCAGAATATATTAAATTATATGTACTTCATCTACTATAATTCTATTTTTATTTAAATATTTTTTCTATAATAGTCAATTTATGTATAGTTTTTTTATATAGTTTGAATAAATTCTTTATTCTTTTTAATAGTGAAATTAAAAATTTCCAATAATAAAAAAGAGATATAAAAGTTATTTTTATATCTCTAATATAATTTAAAGCGTATCTAATAAAATTTAAATTTATTTTTAACTCATATAATCATCTGTATTTACAGGCAATCCTTTTTTATCCAATCTTTCTTCTGTAACATCTTTTATTATAGAATAAATAAATGCAAATAAAGGAACACCCAATAGCATACCAACTAGTCCTAAGAATTTTCCAGCTATAAGAAGTGCAAATAATATCCAAAATGCTGAAACTCCAATAGAATCTCCAAGTATTTTAGGACCTATTATATTTCCATCTATCTGCTGTATTATAAGAATTATTATTAATAGCCAAAATGCCTTTATAGGACTTACAAACCGGACAAGTATGACTGATGGAATCGCACCAAAGAACGGTCCAAAAAATGGAATTATATTTGTTACACCAACTATCACTGTAACAAGCAATGTATATGGCATTTTAAATACTGTTAATACAATAAATGTTATGATGGCTATTATAAATGAATCTAATATTTTCCCACCTAAAAATTTACCAAAAATTTTATTGGCTCTGTGTGTTAGTTCTAATATCTTATATGAATGTTCTCTACTAAATACTGCATAAGTTATTTTTTTTGCTATAGCAAAGAATTTTTCTTTATCTTTTAAAAGATATATTGATATTATAACACCTAAAACTATATTCCATAAACTTGATAATACTATCATAATTGTATTACCTATAACTGGTATTACATCTGTCATAAAGTTCATTATAAAATCAGTAAGTTCTTTCCACTTTAATTCAAGAATTTGCATACTTGCAGGTGTAAGATCAAATTTTTTTATTAAATCGTCTATAATTATTGTTGTACTATTCACATATCCTGGAATATCATTGAATAGACCAACAATACTTTCTAAAAGTTCAGGCCACACAAAGTGTATGAATAAATAACATAACGTTCCAGATATTAGATATGTAAGTATGATTGAAAAAGCTCTAACTTTAGAAGGATTTTTTTCCTTAAATTTATCAGATATAACTTTTACTTCTATAAACTTCAATATAAAGTTTAATAAATATGCTATTGCAAATCCTATTATAAATGGATATAAAATTGCAATAAAATCTCCAAGTTTATTAGAAAAAACTTTTACTTGAGAAGTTATCAAGTAAAATATTGTACTACATGCAATAACAATAAAAGAATATACTGCAATTGTCGTATATTTTCTATTCCAATCTATTTTCATAATTTCCCTCCTCTAACTAACTTGATTCTACCATAAAAATTAAAATTTTTTAACAAAACATTTCATTGTTAAAAAAAATTAACAAAAAAAGTCATAAAGTAACTTTATTCAGCTAATTTATGACTTTTATATTTTTATAGATTTATTTTTACAATCATAATTTCAATTTGTTTATAGATGCTTTAATTACAAACTTTATTAAATATATATTTAATTATCTTCTTCAAATTGAGAATTATATAATTTTGAATAGAAACCACCTTTTTTTAGCAATTCTTCATGATTTCCATGCTCAACAATATCTCCTTCATTCATCACAAGTATAATATCTGCATCTTTTATAGTAGATAATCTATGTGCAATTACGAAACTTGTTCTTCCTTCCATCAATCTATCCATTGCTTTTTGTATAAGAAGTTCTGTTCTTGTATCTACAGAACTTGTAGCTTCATCTAGTATCAATATTTTAGGATCTGCAAGTATCGCTCTAGCTATTGTTAATAATTGTTTTTGACCTTGAGAAACATTACTTGCTTCTTCATCTAAGACCATATCATAACCATCATTTAGAGTTTTTATAAAATGATGTACATTAGCTGATTTTGCCGCAGAAATTATTTCATCATCAGTTGCACTTAATTTCCCAAATTTTATATTTTCCCTTATACTTGCATTAAACAACCATGTATCTTGTAACACCATTCCAAAAAGTTCTCTAAGTTCTGAGCGATTAAAGTTTCTTATATCATGTCCATCAATTTTTATAGAACCACTATTTACATCATAAAATCTCATCAATAATTTTATTATAGTTGTTTTACCTGCTCCTGTTGGTCCTACTATAGCTATTTTCTGACCTTTTTTGACATTTATTGAAAAATCGTTGATTATAGTCTTATTTTCTTTGTATCCAAAGTTTACATGTTCAAATTCTATATTTCCTTCTATATTATTTATATTTACAGGATTTATTACAGTTTGATCTTCTTCTTCCTCTGCTAAAAATTCAAATACTCTTTCAGATGCAGCAGCAGTTGATTGTAATTGATTTGCAACTTGTGCTAACTGTGTTATCGGCTGAGTAAAGTTTTTTACATATTGTATAAATGACTGTATATCTCCAACTTCTATTGCTTTTTTTATAACTAGCCAACCACCTAAAATAGACACCATAACATATCCTAAATTACCTATAAATGCCATTAATGGTTGCATTATTCCTGATAAAAATTGTGCTTTCCAAGATGAATCGTATAATTTATCATTTACTTTATTAAATTCTTCTATTGATTCTTTTTCTTTATTGAATACTTTAACAATTTGATGTCCACCATAATTTTCCTCTACAATTCCATTTAGATTACCTAAAAAAACTTGCTGATTTTTAAAATATTTTTGAGATTTTCCTACAACTTTTCTTACAGCAAATACAGAAAGAGGTATTATGACAAGTATAGCTAATGTCATTATCCAACTTATAGAAAACATCATTATTACTATTCCAACCATTGTTGTAATAGATGTTATAAGCTGTGTAATACTTTGATTTAAACTCATACCCAGTGTATCGACATCATTTGTTATCCTTGAAAGAATTTCTCCATGTGTTTTTGTATCAAAATATTTCATAGGCATTCTATTTATTTTTTCTGATATCTGATTTCTCATTTCATAAGATATCTTTTGTGATATTCCACTCATTAAATACCCCTGTATAAATGAAAAAATTGCACTTATTAAATAAAGCCCTACTAATATTAAAAGTAATTTTTCTATAGATTGAAAATCTATTCCTCCACTACCTGATACCTTTTTTACTAAACCTTCAAATATTTTTGTTGTTGCTTTTCCTAATATTTTAGGTCCTGTTATTGAAAATATTGTACTTCCTATTGCAAATAAAAAAACTGCAACTAATGATATTTTATATTTAGATATGTATTTTATAAGTTCTATCATTGTTCCTTTAAAATTATTTGCTTTTTCTCCAACAGCTGCCCTACCATGCCCCATTGGACCACGTTTCATTGGACTGCCAGACATTTTATTTGTATTATTATTCATTTCCTAGCTCCTCCTTTGAAAGTTGAGATAGAGCTATTTGTTTGTATACTTCACAAGTTTTTAAAAGCTCTTCATGTGTACCTTTTCCAATTATTTTTCCTTCATCTAAAACTATTATTTGTTCTGCATGTAAAATAGTACTTATTCTTTGTGCTACTATTAAAACTGTACTTTCACTTGTTTTTCTCTTTAATTCTTTTCTAAGTGCTGCATCTGTTTTTAAATCTAATGCAGAAAAACTATCGTCAAATATATATATTTCTGGATTTTTAGCTATAGCTCTAGCTATTGATAATCTTTGCTTTTGTCCTCCAGATACATTTGTACCACCTTGTGCTATTTTAAATTCTACTCCTTCTGGTTTTGAATTTATAAATTCACTAGCTTGAGCTATATCAGCAGCTTCTTTGATTTCATCATCAGTTGCATTTCTATTTCCATATCTTAGATTAGAAGCTATTGTCCCTGTAAATAATATTCCCTTTTGAGGAACATATCCAATTTTTTCTCTTAGTTCAAATTGTTTAACATCTCTTATATCAGTTCCATCTACCAATATCTGACCTTTTGTAGCATCAAAAAATCTAGGAATTAAATTTACAAGTGTTGACTTACCACTTCCTGTACTTCCTATAAATGCTGTGGTCTCTCCAGGATTAGCAATAAATGATATATCTGATAATACTTCTTCCTCTGCATCTGGGTATTTAAATGAAACATTTTTAAATTCTACAACTCCTTTTTTATCAGGATTAAAAGTCTTAATATCTAAAGAATCTTTTATTGTTGGATTGGTTTCGATTATTTCACATATACGACTAGCTGATACAGATGCTCTTGGTATCATAACAGACATCATTGCAATTACTAAAAATGACATTATTATTTGCATTGTATATTGAATAAATGCCATCATATCCCCAACTTGCATTGTTCCTGAATCTATACTATATGTTCCTTTGTAGACTATAAGTATTCCTATTAAATTCATTACAAGAATCATAGAAGGCATCATAAATGACATTATTCTATTTACAAATATATTTACTTTTGTAAGATTTCTATTTGCTTCTTCAAATCTTTTTTCTTCATATTCTTGATTACTAAATGCTCTTATCGGCATTATTCCTGTTATTATTTCTCTTGAAACTAAATTCAATCTATCTACTAATTTTTGAACTAATTTAAATTTAGGCATTACAAATGTAAATAATATGGATAGTAAAAATACTATAAAAATAACTGCAACGCCTATTATCCATGTCATAGAAACATTCGTATTTACAACCTTAAAAATTCCCATAACTGCCATCATAGGAGCATAGAATATAAATCTAAGTATCATAACCATCATAACTTGAATTTGTTGTATATCATTTGTGCTTCTTGTTATTAATGATGCTGTAGAGTATTTTTTCATTTCCTCATTTGAAAATGACATTACTTTCTCATATACATCTGTTCTAAGAGTTTTTCCTAATTTAGCTGCAACTTTTGCTGCTAAAAAAGTAACTATTATTGTAACAAACATACTAAGTATTGCTATTGCTATCATTTGAGTTCCTGATTTAAGTATAGATTTATTTTGTAGTCTATCCATATCAATCCCTATACTTTTATATTCTTTATTTACATAGATTATTGCACTTTGTTCGATTATGCTATCTGGCATTTTCTCAATTTTTTTCATTATTTCTTTCTTTATGGCATTTGTTTTTTCTTTTGGCAAATACTCCATAATTTCTATCAATGACTTATCTTTCATTTTTACAGATAATTCAATTGGAAAACTTTTTAAAATAGACTCTTTTATTTTATTATCTTGATTTTTATTATTTTCTATTGTCAATAAAGCCATTTCAGATTTTGAAAGTAGTTCATTTAAATCTTTTAACTCATCTTTATCTATATCCTTTAAAACATATAAATTTTCATTTTTAAGTGCTGGATATTTATCTATATTTTTTTTATAAGAATCACTTTCTGTATCTTTATATTTTATCAAGTGATAGTAATCTTTGACTTGACTTTGCTTATTAGCATCAATAAAAATCATTAATTTTTTTAAATCATCTTCTTTTATTACTTCTGGGACTGCATTTTCTATACCACCTTGTTGAATACCAATATTTACTATTTTAGATGTATAATCTGGAAGTGATATATCACATAATGCTTGAACCATCAAAAGTAAAACTATTGCTACTACTGATATTGATGATTTTTTTAAATATTTTAGTATTTTCAGCATAACTATCTTCCTTTCAATAAATTTTTATTTTTAGAATAATTATTAATTTTTTACATTACATTTTAATTTTTTTATAATCATATTAATTATTACTAAAGATTAATTATTATTGTAAACTAAATTATTTTAATATACAATAATTTTTTATTTCAATCAATTTATAACATAAAAAAATTGCACATATAAATATATAATTCTACTACTCATCTTTCTATTAATAGTTATATATTATAGATATTAGTGCAATTTTATAATTTATTAAAATTTTTATGATTATTTTTTAGTACACATTTTTTAGATCTATTTATTTTTGTAACCATCTACTATTACATCGATTTTTCCTGTATATGGATCCATAGCTAATCCATGCACCACAATATCTTTTGGAATTAATGGATGTTCTTTTATAGTTTTTACTGTATCTACTATAGATTGTTCTACTGAATCAAATCCATGTAGCCATTTTTTTAGATTTATACCAGCCTTTTCTAAAGTATCTATAACTTCATCTGATATACCTTTTTCCTTTATCTTTTCTATCATTTCTTCAGTATTTTCATTACACATACCACATTCATAATGTCCTACAACCATAACTTCATCTACATCAAACTCACAAATAGATACTATTATACTTCTCATAGTACTTCCAAATGGATGTGTAACTACTGCACCCGCATTTTTTATAAGTTTAACATCTCCATTTTTTATATTCATTGCACTTGGTAAAAGAGATGTCAATCTAGTATCCATACATGATAATATTACAATCTTTCTATTTGGTTTTTTTGATGTAGAAAAATCTTCATATCCTTTTGATAAAACAAATTTTTCATTGTCTTTTAATATTTCCTCTAATTTTGTCATTTTCATTCTCCTATAATTTACTATTTTTAATTTTAATACCCTTATTGATTTTTTTCAATCTTAATATATCTTTAATAATTATAAATTTATATTTTTTCTTTTGTATTTATTTATTTTTTTTTATTTTTATGCTAAAATTATAGATATATTTTGCTTTATTGTATAAAATAACAGAAATATAATAATTTACATAATAAATAAAATTCTGGCTACAAGCAGAATATTGTTATTATCATTTTAATTATAATTTTATAGGAGGAGAAAAATGAGTTTAAAACAGAGATTTGCAGAATCATTCGCAAGATCTAAAACTATGTCAGGCCCAGAAAAAAAAGCCAACGAAATATTAGGTAAAATAATATTAAAGAAAACTATAGTTCCTGTTATAATAATGCTTTTTGTATTATTTGGAGGAATATATCTTCATATAAATGGTTGGATAACTTTTGCAATAAACATAGTAATAGCTATAATTTCATTCTTTGTTATTAAAAAACAAGCTGAAAAATATCAATCTTTCACACCTTATGTAGGAACTTTAGTATCTCTTGAAAAAAGAGATAAAAATAATTATGTAGCCATAATAAAACAAGGTAAAAAACCAATAAAATTAGAAATACGTTATGGTGGAGAAGATTTAGAACATATAAGAAGAAATCAGCTAGTACAAATAAGCTATAATGCAGAATCAAAAATGGCAATAGTAGTTACAAATAATAACAGATAGTTTTAAAATCTAGGCTTCTGCTTTTAGCAGGAGCCTTTATGCTATCAAATTTTGATTTCTCCTTTATTTTAAATGAGAGGACTTTTATTATGATTAAAATTTTAGAATCAGATAATTTATTTGAAAAATATTTTAGATTTTTAACATTATCTTTTTGGCCTATAATGTGGTATAAATGGAATGTCATTTCTAGTAGAAAATTGGAATACTTAATGTTTCTTACATATTCTTTTTTTGCTGGAATTTATTTTATATTATTTATAATTAGATATTTCAAATCAAAGCCAGAACAAAAAGAATCTATGATGTTTTTTTATAGAATCAGTAGCATAATAGCATTTGTTACTTCTCTTTTTAGTTTTGTACTGTTTCCCAAAAATATACCTATTTTTTATCTTAAACTAATATCTATTTTTATATATTTATACTTTTCTTATAGAGAAGTTTTTAAGAAAAAAAATGATGAAGGTGTTGTTGGTATAATGTCATTTTTATTATTATTAGCACTCACTATTTTCTATTAATATGTAATATGTTTAGACAAATACATTTTTTTCTGTTATATTATAAATAGAAATATATTTTGGTTAAAGAAGGAGTACTTATCATGGAAAGAAAAGTATTAGCTACTATTAATGGTAGAGAAATATCTAACATAGACTTAGATAATGCAATAAGAACTATGCACCCTCAACAGCAGATGCGGTTCCAGAGTGAAGAAGGTAAAAAAAGATTATTAGATGATCTTGTAAACCAAGAATTATTCTATGTTGAAGCTTTAGAAAACAAAGTTGAAGAAACAGAAGAATTTAAAGCTCTAATGGAACAGGTTACTGTAAATATGTTAAAACAGCATGCATTAAATCAGTTATTCATGTCTGCTATGCCAACTGAAGAAGAAGCTAAAGCTTACTTTGAAGAACATCAAGATGAATTTAAAACTGATGAAATGGCTAAAGCTAAACATATCCTTATAAAAGCTACTTCTGATGATGAATTTGAAGCTGCTGAAAAAAGAGCTAAAGAAATAGCTGAAGAAATCAAATCTGGCGAAAAAACTTTTGAACAAGCTGCTATGGATTATTCTGATTGCCCTTCTAATATGCAAGGTGGAGATCTTGGATTATTCGGAAAAGGACAGATGGTTCCTGAATTTGAAGAAGCTGTATTTACTATGAATGAAGGTGAATTATCAGAACCAGTTAAAACTCAGTTTGGTTACCATATAATAAAAGTTGAAGAACGTCATGAAGCTGGTGTTTCTAAATTTGAAGAAGTTAAAGATGAAATACTTGGAAAATTATCTCAAGTGAAACAACTTAAAGCTTATGAAGAAAAAGTTGCTGAATTAAGAGAAAAATATGCTTCTAAATTCACTTTAAATAAATAAATTAAAATGTTTATAACTAAATAAATATTTAGTATAATATATTTATATTTTGAATTTTTAAAAAGACTAAAATCTATATCAATTAGATTTTAGTCTTTTTACTTTAATTTATATTTTATTTTATAATTAACATATATTGATAAACTACTATCATTTAATTACTTTAAAAAATATCCAAAACCAACTGTACCCTCTCCACAATGACTTGCTATAGTACAACCTACGCTGTATTCATGAAATTTTGTTATACCAGTTCTTTTTATAAGTTCTTCTTTTATATTTTCTAACTCTTTTTCACTTCCTGTTATAGCTGCAATATGAATTTCATCATTATATATTTTATCTTTATCTCTTTCTGCTTCTTCAAGCATCAATTCTATAGCTTTTTTCTTTCCTCTAGTCTTTTTCCAAACTCCAAGACCATCTGTTGTCATTTCTATTATAGGTTTTACTCCAAAAGTACTTCCAAGTACAAACTGCATTCCACTACATCTTCCACCTTTGTATAAATAATCTAACTTATCCATAGTGAAAAATAATTTATATTTGTGAAGAATTTTTTCTACATTTTTTACTGTCTCTTCTATTGGACATCCTTCTTCTAAAAAATTATATGCTATTCTTACTAATCCACCTATTCCACCACATAGATTTAAAGAATCTATAACATATATATTTTCATTATTATCAAACATATTTTTTGCTATTATCGCATTAGATACAGTTGATGATATTTTTGATGATAAACCTATATAAATTATACTATCTCCTTTTTCTACATACGGTTTAAATGCTTCATAAAATTCTGCTGGAGAAGGTGCTGATGTTTTTGGAAGTACACCTAATTCTTTTACTTTACCTAAAACTTCACCTGTATTTATATCCAATCCTTCTTTATATAATTTTTCTTCAAAATTTATTGTTAACGGAACTATTCCTATATCCATTCTATTCACTTCTTCTTTTGATAAATCGCATGTACTATCTGAAAAAATCTTTATTCCTTCCATACATTTCCTCCTAAATTAATATTATTTTATATAATTATTTTTAATTTCGATTAATATTACATATATTATATTATCGAAAATATATGTTTAATTCAATTCTTTTTACATTCAAATATTAAATTTAAGCCGTACAACCGATTTTTTATTTTTCATTTTTTACTATTTCTTTTATAATTCCATCTTCAATTTTTATCATTTTATCAGCAATTTCATAACAAAAACCTATATCATGAGTTACTATTAAGATAGACATTCCTTTTTCTTTTAAATTATTGATTATGCTAATTACATTTTTTATAGACTCTGGATCTAATGCAGATGTTGGTTCATCAAAACACATTATCTTTGGATTTAATGCACAAGCTCTTGCAATCGCAACTCTTTGCTTTTGTCCTCCTGATAATTGATATGGATAAAAATTCAATTTTTCGTCCATATTAACTATTTTTAATATTTCTTTTGCCTCATTTATAGCTTTTTCTTTTTCTTTTTTAAATACATTTACTGGTGCTTCTATAATATTTTCTAAAACGGTTAGATGTGGAAATAAATTAAAGTTTTGAAATACCATACCTATTTTACCCCTTATCTTTTCCATATCGTTATGATTTTTTAATATCTTATCATTTAAAATAATTTCTCCAGAATCAAATTCTTCTAAACCATTTATACATCTCATAAGTGTTGTTTTTCCAGCACCAGATTCACCAAGTAAAACTACTACTTCACTATCTTCAATGTCAAATGATACATCTTTTAAAATTTTTATATTTTTAAAGCTTTTATTTAAATTTTTTATTCTTATCATTATATTCACCCACTAAATTATTATTTTATTGAATTAAAATAATTCTAATTAATTAAAATTATCTTTAAATTTAATTATAGTAAGAATATTTTTCTTCAAGTTTTGCAAATATCTTTGTTAATATTCCAATAAATACCAAATATATTAATCCTGCATACATTAAAGGTAATAAACTTCCTTCTCTATTCATTGCAATTTGAGATACTCTTAGTATATCGTTTAAACCTAAAATATATACTAACGAAGTATCTTTAACTAAAGTTATTACTTCGTTTGAAATGGGAGCTAAAACTCTTTTTATAACTTGAGGTAATATTATTTTTCTATATAATGAAATTTTATCAAATCCAAGTACATATGCTGCTTCATACTGTCCTTTATCTATTGACTGTATTCCACCTCTAAAAATTTCTGCAAAATATGCTGTATAGTTAAAGAAAAAGGCTACTACTCCTGCTGCGAATCTATCAAATCTAATTCCTATAAGTGGTAGTCCATAAAATATAACTATCATCTGAAGAAGAAGTGGTGTTCCTCTCATTATCAATATATAAAATTCTACTATCTTTTCAATTATTTTATTTTTTGAAATCCTTAAAATTGACACCATTATTCCTGCTGGAATAGATAAGATAAGTGTTATAGCAAATAAAACTATCACTATTTTTATTCCTTCTATCATAATTTTTCACCTCAATTTTATTTATTTAAACCATTTTTTATATATTTTATCTATTGTCTTATCATTTTTCATCGATTTCAATTCTTTATTAATATCATCTCTTAAACTTGTATTATCTTTTGCAAATGCTACTACATAATCTTCAAATCCAAAATTTTCTTCTAAAATTTTATATTTTTCTTCTCCTTTTTGTGATATATAATATCTTATTAGAACTTCATCTCCCACAACAGCAGATGTTCTTCCTATTTCCAAATCTCTAAGAGCTTTATCATATGTATCATATAGTACTATATTTCCATTTTTTAATGTTTTTATAAAACTTTTATCATCTTCTACTGCTTCCTGAGCTGTTGAACCTTGTTGTGTTCCTACTTCTTTTCCTTTTAAATCTTCTTTTGTATTTATATTTGAATTACTCATTGTCACTATAACTTGTTTATTTTTTAAATATGGATTTGAAAAAGAAACAATCTT
Organism: Peptacetobacter sp.; assembly: GCF_029264495.1. Lineage (GTDB taxonomy): Bacteria > Bacillota > Clostridia > Peptostreptococcales > Peptostreptococcaceae > Peptacetobacter. The sequence goes on along the minus strand of NZ_JARIBH010000049.1, from coordinate 754 downwards.
TTCTCTTTCTTCATTTAGTGAATATCCATTCCATAATACATCTACATTTCCATTATTTAATTCTGTTTCTTTCATAGACCAGTCTATTGGTTGAAACTCTACTTCTTTTCCAAGTCTTTTAAATGCTTCTTTTGCTAAATCCACATCAAACCCTACCACATCACCATTTTCATCTAAAAATCCCATTGGTACAAATGTATTGTCAAATCCTATTATAATCTTATCCTTACCTTTATTATTATTTGCAAAACACCCTGTCATCATAAATACCATAGAAAATACTGTAACCATAAATATCATTTTTTTCATTATCTTTTTCATTTTTATCCTCCTTTTATTTTTAAATGCAATTAACTAAAAATTCTGACTTTATATTATATAATTTTCATTCAAATAATACGAGATAGCAAGTTTATTTATTAAATAAAAAAACTCCCGTTCTCTAGCTTAAACTAGAGGACGAGAGTATAACTTCGTGGTTCCACCTCTTTTTGTCAGTACCTCACGATACTAACCTCTATAGGTACGGTCATAAGACGATACCTTTGTACTATAACGGGTACTACCGTAACAGCCTACATGAATTACTTTCTCGGTGCTATGCTCTGAGATGTGTTCAATAATCTTATTTTAATTTCTTTCACCAAACGAAATCTCTCTGTAAAAATAAAAACTATATACTATTTCTCTTCTTTGCTTTTAAAAATATTTATTTATTGTTTACATTCTATACTCTAAGTTTATTTTTGTCAAT
>NZ_JARIBH010000008.1 GCF_029264495.1 Peptacetobacter sp. | reverse complement strand
TAGAATACAAGGTGCAAACAGAATAGAAACAGCAATAGAAGCAAGTAAAGATTTATACAAAACTTCAGCAAAAGCAGTTGTATTAGCTAACTGTGAAAGATATACAGATGTTCTTACTGCAAATCCATTTGCAATACAGGAAGAAGCGTCTATATTATTTACATACAAAGATAAATTACCAGAAAGTACTTTAAAAGAAATAGAAAGACTTGGAACAAAAAAAGTATATATAAGTGGTGGATACTCAGCAGTATCTAAAAAAATCGTTGATACATTAAAATCTAAAGGATATGATGTTGTTAGATTTGACGGTGTAGATAGATACGATACAGCTAAAAAAATAGCTAAAAAAATGAGAGAAAAAGGAAATACTAAAGTAGCAGAACTTGTATCAGGAGAAAATTATCCAGATGCAATATCAATGACTTCTATGGCAGTAAAAGATAATGCTCCTATACTTTTAACTAAAAAAGATTCTTTACCAAAATATACTAAAGAAGCTTTAGCAGAATGGGATATAGAAACTATAAAAATAGCAGGTTTAGATAAAGCAGTATCTAAAAATGTAGAAAAAGAGTTAAAAGAAGGATTTAAAACAGTAAAAGACTCTAAAGATAAAAATAAAATATATACTGGAGCAAAAGAAATAGTGAGATTTGGTGGTTCAGATAGATATGAAACATCAAAAATAATAGCAAGTAAGTCTTTCCCAGAATCAGAAAAAGGTGTTTATGTAACAGGAGAAAACTTCCCAGATGCATTAGTAGCAGGAAACTATGCAGGTAAAAATAAAGCTCCTATATTCTTAGTTAAAAAAGATACATTACCTCAGTCTGTGAAAAACTATACTGAAAACTCAAAAATAAAAAATATAACTGTAGTTGGTGGTAACATGGCAGTTAGTGAAAAAGTTTTTGATTTATTAAAAGAAGCTATAAAATAATTAAATAAATTAATGTTTATAAAGAGTTGTATATCGAAAAGTTGATATACAACTCTTTTTTTATAGATATAGTTAGGAAAAAGAAAAATATATTTCCTATTACTTAGGAAAAGAGAATAATGGATTAGGAAATAATAATGGTATAGAATTATAAATAAGAAATTATATAAAAAATATATCTGAAAGGAGAAAGAATATGTTAACTAACAGGCAGATGAATATTATAAATATTTTAAGTGATTCAAATAATTGGATGACTGGAAAAGAAATTGCAAAAATTATGAATGTAACAGATCGTACTATTCGTTCAGATATTGAGGCTATAAATAAATACTACGAATGTCAACTCATAGAATCGAATAGAAGACTTGGATATCATATAGATGAAGTTCTTTTAATAAAAAAAGATATAGAATTAAAAGAAATCATACCACAGACATCTCATGAAAGATGTATTTGGATAATACAAGAATTATTATTTAGAAATAAAGAAATAAATTTAATACAGTTACAAGAAAGAGTATTTGTGAGTGGATATTCTATAGACAATGATATAAAAAAAATAAGAAAGATGATAGAAATATATCCGACATTAAAATTAATAAGATCAAAAAATCATATTAGACTAGAAGGGGAAGAAATAGAAAAAAGAAAACTCTATAAATATCTCCTTACAGAAGAAACACAAGGTAATTTCATGAATTTAAATTCAATAGCAGATTTTTGGTCTGATTTTGATTTATTGGAAGTAAAAGATATATTTGAAAATATTTGTGAAAAATATGAATATAAGATAAGAGAAACAACATTTCCTATGATTATGATGCACGCTGGTGTTGCTATAGAAAGAATAATAAATCATAATTATTTAACTAGTGATATAAGTGAAAAGGTAAATGAAAGCTTAGAATACAAAGTATCATATGATTTTTTTAAATCTGTAAGCAAATTATTAAATATAGAAATAGTAAATGATGAAGTAAAATTATTTGCACTATTATTACTAGGAAAAAGTGCAGGTGATTATAGAAAAATAGCGAATGAAAAAGAAGAAATAAAAGAACTTATAAATAAACTTATAGAAAAAATAAAAGACTATTTTGGAATAGATTTTTCAAAAGACTGGGATTTAAAAGTTGGACTTGAAACACATATACAATCTCTAATTGAAAGACAAAGAAATAAAGTAGGAGTAACAAATTTATATTTAAAAGAGATAAAGCGTAAATATCCTCTTGTTTTTGAAATGGCAATCCATTCTGCAAAAGTTATAGAAGAGTTTACTGGATATATAATAGATGAATCAGAAATAGAATTTTTGGCATTACACTTAGGTGCAGCTTATGAAAGAACAAATTCGGTTCAAATGTATAGAGCAGTAGTAATAATTCCACATAATCAAACACTTTCAAAACCATGTGTAGATAAATTAAATTCTAGGTTTGGAGATAGAATGGAAGTTGTAAAAATGTTTAGCTTTTTTGAAGAAAGTCAAGTTATAGAATATGAACCTGATTTAATAATAACAACAGTTCAAGTTAAACATAATTTAGAAATTCCTACAATACAGATAAGTTTATTTTTAAATTATGAAGATGAGAGTAGGGTATTTCAATTATTAAATAATCTAGATAAAAGAAGATCAAAAGATGATTTTAAAGCTTTAATAAAAAAACTTATTAGAAAAGATTTATTCCATATACACAAAACTTATGATACAACATCAAAGATAATAAATAAGTTATGTGATGATTTAGTTGAAAAAAACTTGGCTGATAGTAGTTATAAAGAAGATGTGTTTAAAAGAGAGAGTATGTCAGCAACATCATTTTCTTATGGATTTGCAGTTCCTCATTCAGTAGAAGTATCTACAAATGAATCATGTATATCCATTATGATATTAGATAAACCAGTGAGATGGGGAGATTTTGATGTTAGATTAATAATATTATTATCTATAAGAGAAACAGATAATTATTTACTTAGAACTTTCTTTGATTGGTTGTCTAATATAGTTACAGATTCAAAAAAATTAGCAAAACTATTAGATGTAGATAGCTATGAAGAATTTATGATACAAGTTGTAGAATAGGAGAAAATTATGAATAAAAAAAATAATAAAAAAAAATATGAAAATGTTAATTTAACAAGAAGATTTTTGAGCTATATCATAGATTGGTATTTGGGAGGTTTAATGACATCATTTCCAATAGCAATAATTTCTCAAAAATTATTTGGAAATATGTTACAACAAAACATATTATCTTTTCCAAAACCATATGGATTAATTGCAGGGACTCTAGGATTATTATTTGCAATATTTTATTTTATAGTTGTTCCTATGTGGATAACAAAAGGAAAAACTTTGGGTAAAAAAATATGTAAAATAAAAATTGTACAAACTAATAATGAAGAAGTTGAATTTAAAAATATATTATTAAGACAGCTAGTCGGCATAATAATAGTTGAAGGTTCTTTGGTTACAGCAAGTGCTATATGGCATCAGATATTTACTCTATTAACAGGGATAAATGTTGTATCAATACTTATGTATGCAGGATTTGTAACTGGAATTATAAGTGCTTGTTTAGTTCTATTTTCAAAAGATCATAGAGCACTTCATGATTACATAGGAAATACAAAAGTTGTTATGTGTAAATAATTTCCTATCTTTAGGAAAAGGATATATAACATAGGAAATAAAAATAAAAGTATAATTTAAATTAGGAAGTGGAGGTAAAATTATGAACGAATTAGAATTAGTAAGTTTTCAAATAATATCAGCTGTTGGTACAGCAAAATCAAATTATATAGAGGCTATGAGATTAGCAGAAAAAGGAAAGTTTGAAGAAGCAGAAGAAAAAATAAAAGAAGGTCAAAAAGTTTTTCTTGATGGTCATAAAGCTCATGCTGGTTTAATACAGAAAGAAGCAGCAGGAGAAGGAGTAAATATAAATTTACTATTAATGCATGCAGAAGATCAGCTTATGTCAGCTGAAACAGTAAAAATAATGGCAGAGGAAATAATAAAATTAAATAAACGTATAGAAACTTTAGAAAAATAGGAGGAAGAAGTTATGAAAAAAGTATATTTATTTTGTAGTCAAGGTATGTCAACTAGTATGTTAGCTAGTAATATGCAAGGAGTAGCTGATAAACACAATTTACCAATGAAAGTAGCAGCATTTCCTTATGGAGAAATAGGAGAAATAATAAGAACAGATCGTCCAGATTGTATATTATTAGGGCCTCAGGTTAAATTTATGTATGAGGAAATCGTTAATCAATATGGTTCAGAAGGTATTCCAATAGCTGTTATAGACCAAGGAGATTATGGAATGATGAATGGAGAAAAAGTTTTAAAAACAGCAATAAAATTAATAAAATCAAATAAATAATTTAAAATAAGGAGAAAAGTAATATGATTAAAAAACTTGAAAAAGTTTTAATGCCCATAGCAGAAGCTATAGGAAGAAACAAATATTTAATGTCAATCCGTGATGGATTTTTACTATCAACACCACTATTAATAGGTGGATCAATATTCTTATTAATAGCAAACTTTCCAATACCAGCTTGGATAGAATTTTTAGAAGGAACAGTTGTAAATCAGACAACAGGTCAAACATTAGCAAGTTATATAGCAAAACCAGCTGATGCTACATTTACAATAATGGCTATATTTGCAGTTATAGGTATTGCTTATTCATTTGCTGAAAAGCTTGGGACAAATAAGATATTTGGTGCAGCAACTGCATTAGTTTCATGGTTCTTAATAATGCCATACATTGTAACAGGAGAAGTTGATGTAAATGGTGTTGCTCAAGCAGTTAGTTTAACAGCTATACCTCTAGGTTGGGTAGGAGCTAAAGGTATTTTCGTAGGTATATTCTGTGCATTTATATCAGTTCATATATATACATTTGTTGAAAAACGTGGTTGGACAATAAAAATGCCAGCAGGAGTTCCTCCAACAGTTGAAGAATCTTTTGCAGCATTAATTCCAGCAGCAGTAGTAATGATAGTATTCTTTACAGTTAATATATTATGTGGATTTGTAGGAACAGATGTATTCCAGATAATATTTGAATTCTTACAGACTCCATTACTAAATCTTGGAGATACTTTAGGTGCAATGGTTATAGCATATATATTCTTACATATATTCTGGTTCTTTGGTGTAAATGGTGGTTCAGTTGTTGGGGCAGTATTCAACCCTATATTACAAACTTTATCAGCAGGAAATGTAGCAGGAGAACATCATATAATATGTCAGCAGTTCCAAGATTTATTTGCAACATTCGGTGGAGCAGGATCAACTTTATCACTTGTAATAGCGATGTTATTATTCTGTAAATCTAAACGTATAAAAAATCTAGGGAAAATGTCATTAGTACCAGGTATATTCGGTATAAATGAACCAATATTATTTGGATTACCAATAGTATTAAATCCAACAATGTTAATACCATTTATAATAGTTCCAACAGTAAATATAATAATATCTTACTTTGCAATGGCTATGAATTTTGTTCCAATATGTTCAGGAATAAATATACCATGGACTACACCATTAGTAATATCAGGAATACTTGCTACTAACTGGGTAGGTGGTATATTACAAGGATTATTATTAATATTAGGTGTATTCATATACATGCCATTTATAAAAATATTAGATAAACAGTACTTACAAGAAGAAGTAAATACTGTAGAAGAAGATGAAGATGATATATCATTAGATGACCTATCATTTGACGATCTATAGGAGATGATTTAATATGAGAATTATAATGATTTATGATCAAATACAATCAGGAGCAGGTATAAAGGACGACCATAATGTTGCATTAGGTGCAAAAAAAGAAGTTATAGGACCAGCAGTTATGATGGAACAGTCATTAAAAGCAGTTGGTGGTAAAGTAATAGCTTGTCTTTACTGTGGTGATGGAACTTTTGCCGAAAATCCCGATGAAGTTAGTCGTAAACTTTGTGCAATGACAGACAAATTAAAGGCTGATGTTGTTATGTGTGGACCATGTTTAAATTATTTAGGATATGGGAAAATGGCTGCTAGAGTAGCTTATGATATAAATAATACAACTAAAGCAAAAGCATTTGCAGCTATGTCTGAAGAAAATGAAGAAACTATATCAGAATACAAAGATAAAATACATATAATAAAAACACCTAAAAAAGGTGGCGCAGGTTTAAATGAATCATTAGATGCAATGTGTAAATTAGCAGAGGCTATGCACAATGAAAATGATTGTTCAGATATAGTATCAAAATATTGTTTTTAAATAGAAGATTAATGAGGGGATGCTTTTTTAGGCATCCTTTCTGTATAAACAGGAGGAAAATATAATGTGGGGTATAATAGCAACATGGCGTATGGCCGTAGAAGGAATAACAGAAGCAGATAAAATGTTAAAAAATGGAGCAGATTCAGGAGATGCAATTGAAGTAGCAATAAAGGAAGTAGAAAATTTTCCTTATTATAAATCAGTTGGATACGGAGGACTTCCAAATGAAGAAATGGAAGTTGAATTAGATGCAGCTTATATGGATGGAGATACATTAGATATAGGTGCTGTTGCAGCTATAAAAGATTATGCAAATCCAATATCAATAGCTAGACGTTTATCTCATGAAAAAGTAAATTGTATGTTAGTTGGAGAAGGAGCAGAAAAATTTGCTCATAAAGAAGGATTTGAAAGAAAAAATATGCTAACAGATAGAGCAAAAATACATTATAAAAATAGAGTAAAAGAAGTTCAACAACAAGAAATAAAACCATATTCTGGACATGATACAGTCGGGATGGTTTGCCTAGATACTCATGGAAAAATGACAGCAGCGACTTCAACAAGTGGTTTATTTATGAAGAAAAAAGGTCGTGTTGGAGATTCACCAATATCAGGTTCAGGATTTTATGTTGATTCTAAAATAGGTGGAGCTAGTGCAACAGGATTAGGAGAAGATCTTATGAAGGGTTGTATATCTTACGAAATAGTTAGACTTATGAAAGAAGGAAAACATCCACAAGAAGCATGTGAAATAGCAGTAAATAATTTAGATGAAGAATTAAAAGCTAGAAGAGGAAAAGCAGGAGATTTATCACTAATAGCTATGAATAATAAAGGTGAATGGGGAGTTGCTACAAATATAGAAGGGTTCTCATTTGCAGTTGCTACAGAAAATGAAGAACCAATAGTATATCTTACTAAAAATGTAAATGGAAAATGTATACATGAAGTTGCTAGTCAGGAATGGTTAGATAATTATATGAAAACAAGAACAGCACCATTGGAGGAAAAATAAAATGGAATCAAAAATTATTCGGCAGATTGAAAAAAATTCAGATGAAATGATAAAAGGAATAAAAAAAATAGTCAAGATGCCGAGTGTTGAAACAGAGGCTGAAGAAAATGCTCCATTTGGTAAGGATATAGCCTTAACTCTAAATGAAACATTAAAACTAGCAGAAAGCTTAGGTTTTAAAACTAAAAATCTTGACAATTATATTGGTTGGGCACAATATGGAGAAGGTGATGATTATATAGGTATAATTGGACATTTAGATGTTGTACCTGTTGGAGAAGGTTGGAAACATGACCCATTCAGTGCATATGAAGAAAATGGTTATATTTATTCAAGAGGAATTTTAGACAACAAAGGACCTATATTAACTTGTTTATACGCATTATATAGTATAAAACAATTAAATATATCATTAAAAAGACCTATTCGTATAATATTCGGTTGTGATGAAGAAACAGGATTTGAAGATTTAAAATATTATCTAGAAAAAGAAAAAGCTCCTATAATGGGATGGACTCCAGATTGTAAATATCCAGTTGTATATGCTGAAAGAGGAAGAGCTGTAATAGAAATTTCTACACAAGAAAATAATATAGATGAATTTTTCAAATTTGTAAATACATATTTTATGAATGCAAAACCTAATGCAGAAAGTTTAGGATTAGATTATAAAGATGAAGAATTTGGTGTAAATGAAATGAGAAATTATAAGCTGATACATGAAGATAAAAATATTATATTTTCAGTAACTTTCTCATATCCAGTAGGACTTAGCCTTGAAAAAATAGTAAAAACTATAAAAGAAAAAGCAGGTAAAATGGATGTTAAATGTGTTCAACATTATACACCAGTTAAATTTGAAAAAGATGGCGAAATGGTAAGTAGTTTACAAAAGGCATATGAACTTGTTACTGGCTTTGATGGTACACCAGTTACTACAACAGGTGGAACATATGCAAAATTAATGCCAAATATAGTTCCTTTTGGACCAAGTTTTCCTGGACAGAAGGGAATAGGACATCTACCTAATGAATGGATGAAAATAGAAGATTTAATATCAAATGCAAAAATATATGGTTTAGGAATATATTATTTAGCAAACTTATAAAATAAGGAAGAGTGAAAAAAATGAAAAAAACTTTAGAAATTTGTTGTGGAAGCTATGAAGATGCATACAATGCTTATAAAGGTGGAGCTAAAAGAATAGAATTAAATAGTGCTCTACATTTAGGAGGACTTACACCTTCACTAGCTACACTTTTATTAACAAAAGAAAATACTGATTTATCGGTTATATCTATGGTTAGACCAAGAGGAGCTGGATTTAACTACACTGATGCAGAATTTGAGGTTATGAAAATGGATGCAGAAATATTAATGAAAAATGGATCTGATGGGTTAGCTTTTGGATTTTTAACTTCAGATGGAGAAATAGATATAGAAAGAACATCAGAGATAGTTAAAATAATAAAAAAATATAATGGTGAAGCAGTATTCCATAGAGCATTTGATTGTGTAAAAGATCCATATAAAACTATAGAAAAACTAATAGAAATAGGTATAGATAGAATATTAACAAGTGGATTAGAACCAAAAGCTATAGAAGGTAAAGAAGTTATAAAAAATCTTCAAGAAAAATATGGAGATAAAATTGAATTACTAGCTGGAAGTGGAGTAAATATAAGTAATATGGATGAAATAATGAATTATACAGGTATAACTCAAGTTCATAGTTCTTGTAAATCATGGGTTGAAGATAAGACTACATCTAACAATCATGTAAGCTACTCATACGCAGCATCTCCTAATGAAATGAAATTTGATATGGTTTCTACTGATTTAGTAAAAGAAATGGTAGAAAAATTATAATAAAATTGTTTTGAAACAGATACTTAGAAAATATTTCTGAGTATCTGTTTTTTATTTAACTATTAACACAATTAGACATATTCATTATGATAAATGATACAATTTGATATTTTTTAGTTATAAAAACGTTATATTTAATAACTATAATAAAATTGCAGATTAGGAAAACGATAATTTGAATACTTTAAAGGGGGAAAGAGAAAAATGTCTTCTAAAAAGAAAAATAAGAAATCATTTAAAATGCCAACAGCATATACGACGCTTCTTATTATAACATGTGTTATAGCGGTATTAAGTTATATAGTACCAGCTGGAGAATATCAATATGCTAATGGTATTCCAATTGAAGGAACTTATAAGGTTGTTCAATCAAATCCACAAGGGGTTTGGAATATAGCATCAGCTCCTATAAAGGGATTTGCTGGAGCTATAGAAATAGTTCTTTTTGTTTTAGTTATAGGTGGATGTTTAGGAGTAATTTTTGAAACTGAAGCTATTGATGCAGGGTTAGGTAAAATAGCAAAAAAATTAAATGGAAAAGAAAAACTTATGATACCTATATTAATGATTGTCTGTGCAGCAGGTGGAGCAAGTTATGGTATGGCAGAGGAAACAATAGCGTTTTATCCTATAATAATACCAGTTCTTTTAGCAGCAGGATATGATGTTGTTGTCGGCTTGATGACAATAATATTAGGTGCAGGTACAGGAATAATAGGAGGGATAGTAAATCCATTCTCAACAGGTATAGCATCAAGTCTTGCAGGAGTATCACTTGCAGATGGTATAGGATTTAGATTTTTACTTTTAATATCAGTACTTACGTTTGCAATTATATTTGTTATGAGATATGCAGAAAAAGTTAGAAAAAATCCTGAAAAATCTATAGTATATGATATAAAAGCTGAAGTTGAAGCACCATTTAAAAGAGATAATAAAGATAGTGAAGCACCAGAATTAACAAAAGAAAGATCAAGAATTTTAGTAGTATTTGGTGGTGCATTTTTAATAATGATTTTAGCTCTTATACCATGGCAAGATAAATTTGGAATAAGTCTATTTAATGATATACATAGCACTATAAAATCAATACCATTTTTAGGTGCTTTAGTAGGAAATATACCTCCGTTTGGAGAATGGTCATTTACAGATATGACAGTACTATTCTTTATAACTAGTATAATAATAGGAAAAATGTACAAAATGAAAGAAGATGAAATAGTATCATTATTTATAAGTGGAACTAAAGATTTACTAGGAGTTGCACTTATATTAGGAGTTGCAAAAGGTATTTCAGTTGTAATGAATGATGGTCTTATAATAGGTACAATACTTCACTTTGGAGAAGGAATACTAGCAGGACTTAATTCAGCAATATTTGCAGTAGTTACATATATAATGTATATACCTATGAGTTTCTTTGTACCATCTTCTTCAGGTCTTGCAACAGCTACAATGCCAATAGTAGCACCACTTGCAGATTTTGCAGGAGTAGCAAGAGAATTAGTTGTTATAGCATTCCAATCAGGAGCAGAAACAATGAACCTTTTATCTCCAACACATGCTGTTTTGATGGGAGCGCTTGGATTAACAAGAATACCTTATACAAGATGGGTAAAACATATAATTCCTTTTGTTGTAGGTGTATTTTTAATAACATCAGCAGTACTTGTATTAGGAGTAGTAATAGGTTAATATTAATTAAGTAATTAGTGTAGTAAATATAAAATTAATTATAAAATTTTAAATAAATTTTAATATAAATAAAAAATAAAATAATCAATCTTAAAATCCAAAAAATAGAAGGGAAGGGTAATTATGAGTAAAGTTAGTATTATAGGAGCTGGTAATGGTGGTATGACTGCTGCTTACCATTTAAGTAAAATAGGGAATTCTGTTTGTATATATGATTCTCCAAAATTTGATGCACAGATAAGAGCAATAAATGAAAAAGGTGGAATAGAAGCAGTAGAAGAATTACACGAATGCCCAATGTTATTTTCAGGTTTTGAAAAAATAACAAAAGCGACAACTGATATAAAAGAAGCAGTAGAATTTTCAGATATATTAGTAATGATATGTCCATCATTTGCACAGGAAATATTATTTAGAGAAATGCTTCCACATTTAACAAATGGTCAGACATTAGTTTTAATGCCAGGTAACTATGGTGGATTAGTTCTTAACAAAATAAAAAATGAAGAAAGAAAAGACTTAGAATTAACATTTGTTGATGCTATAAGTATACCTTGGGCATGCAGAATAGTAGAACCAGCTAAACTAGCTATAATGGGATTAAAAGAATTCCTTCCTATGAGTGTATTCCCATACTCAAATGTAGAAAAAGTTAAAGCTAGAATGGAAGGATTACTTCCATTAGATGTAGAATTCCTAAAAAATCCAATAATAGCAGGAATGGAAAATATAAACTTTGGAGGACACCCATTATTAACAACATTAAATATGGGTATATTAGAAAACTTCAATGGAGAATTTAGCTACTATAGAGATTGTTGTAGTACAGCAACAGCAAATGCAGCAGCTAAAATGGATCTTGAAAGATTATCAGTAGGAAATGCATATAATTTCAAATTAAGAACAGAACTTGAAGCTATGAATGCATTATATGCATCTGATTATGAAACAGTATATGAATTTAATAGAGCATCAACTACACATGTAAAAATAAGTAGCTCACCAAATAGCTCAAAAGCTAGATATATAACAGAAGATGTTCCATATCTTCTAGTACCATGCTATGAATTTGCTAAAAAAGCAGGTATAAGAGTACCAATAGTAGAATCTTGTATACACATAGCATCAGCATATAATGATGAAGACTACTTTACAACTGGTAGAACTCTTGAAAAAATGGGTCTAGCAGATCTTACAGTAGAAGAAATAAGCTCATATTTTGAAGCATAGTAAATAAGCCCCTTAAAATAAAATTATAAAGACCCCTTAATAAAAAGACACTGTATCAAACAGTGTCTTTTTTATATAATGAAATTTTAAAAATACAACCTTTAGAAGAAGGTATATGTTCAATAGAACCTTGATGAAGTTGTATAATCTTATAACAAATACTCATTCCAAGTCCAGATTTACCATTAGCTCCTTTTTCAAAAGGTTTAAATATACTGTCGTAATTATCTAATTTAAGAGATTCTCCATCATTGTAAAAAATAATATTTATTTTAGAGTTTGATTCAAATATTCTTATAGATATTAAAGATTTTGCATACCTTGTCCGATTATCAAGAATATTTTCAAATGCAACCTTTAATTCATCTTCATATACATATGAATATAAATTATTATCTAAACTAGAAATTACTTTTATTTTTGGATTTGCTATGAAAAATGCTTTAAAAGTATTTAAAACTTCAGATAAAATCAATCCAATAGATTTATATGTAAGTTTAGATTTATCAGGTGATGATTCTAATTTAGATAAAATTAAAAGATCAGCAACTTTTTTTTCTATTCTATCTGTTTGCTCTAATATAATATCGAAAGTAGAATCAACATTTCCAGAAGGATAAATATTTTCTTTTGCAGCCTGTGAATAACTTCCGATTATCATTATTGGAGTTTTTAATTCATGAGAAATATATTGCAACATAGATTGTTGAAGTAAATCTTTTTCATATAATTTTCTCCTCATATCTTCAAAGACATCTCCAAGTCTTTTAATATCAGCATCATCAGAATCTATAGATATAGGTTTATCCCAATCTCTTTCGGCTATTTTATCTGCATATGAACTAATATCATTTATTCCAGAGGTTATTTTTTTACATATAATTTTTATAAATTTAATTGAAAAAATAAAAATAAAAAATAAACCTATAAATAAAAATAAAATAATTTTAGGAAAAATTTCTCTATAAATATCCTTTATAACAGAATATCTATAAACTTTTTCACCACCTTTTTCATCTATATCAATCATATACATAATATATTTTCCATCGACTTTTTCTTTATATAGTTTTGATTTAGCGACTTGTTTTTTAGCTTCATCTAAAATTTTATCAGCTGTTTTTTTACCATGGATAGCTTCTACAAGATCAATACTATTTGCAGTAACACCTAAAATCCACTCATCTTTAATTACACTATCTTTATTATCATTATGATATTCTATAATCCTATCTTCAAAAATATGGTTAAAGTGATAGTATGACCAAAAATAAATTATACCAACATTAATAGATGTAATAACTATAATAAGCATTGAAAAGTATACACATAATCTAGAATACAAACTATGTCTAGGTTTAATATTTTTTTTCATTTATATTTATTTATTTAACCTATAACCATATCCATATATGGTTTCAATATTAATATTTGGAAGTTTTTTTCTTATTCTTTTTATAGAGTTATCTACCACTCTGTCACTTCCAAAATAATTATCTCCCCAAACATTTTTTAAAATTTTGTTTCTAGACAATGCGATAGAATTATTATTTACAAAATAAGTTAAAAGATCGTATTCAAGAGAAGATAAATCGATTTCTTCTGAATTGAAAAAAACAATCCTTTTTTTGGTATCAATAGAATACTCTCCAAGTTTTATAATATGATTTTCTAAAGCTTTTTCAGAAGAAGGTACACGAGCTAATAATTTTTTAGCTCTTAATACAAGTTCTCTAGGCATAAAAGGTTTTGCTATATAATCATCACATCCCATTTCAAGACCGAGAATTTTATCAATATCATCTCCTCTAGCAGAAATTAAAATTACAGGAGTAGATGGATTTAAAGCTTTAACCTTATTCATTAATTCAAAACCACTTCCATCTGGAAGCATAATATCAATTACATATAAATCTACATTGTCTGAAATATTGTCAAAAGCAGAATTTAAATCTGCAAAAGAAGAAACTGAAAAACCTTCATTAGATAAATATAATGAGAGAATATTTCTAAGTTGCTCTTCATCTTCTAAAAGACAAATATTATACAAAAAAATCACATCCTTATCATATTAATTAAATATATTTCCAATATAATTATACTAGAATTATATAATTAATATAAACATATTTTTAATTTATATATGGATAAAAAAAATAATATGGTATAAATAATATTAATGGAATAATATATTTATATATTAAATGTCTTTTGATTAGAGAAAAAAACTAACTATTAAATATACGAGAAAAAATATAATATTAAAGTATAGAAAAAAGGTGATAGAAATGACGAAATTAGCTAAGAGACAAAGATTGATTTTAAATATGTTTATAAACTCAAAAGACTATATAAAAGGAGATTATATAGCTCAGTCTAATAAAATTTCTGTTAAAACTACACAAAGAGAAATAAAAGAAATAAATGATTTTTTAAAGTTATACAATTGTAAAATTGAATCAAAAAGAGGTCAAGGATATAAATTTGAATATACAAAATTAGAAGATGTAAATATATTAAAAAGTATCCTTGAAGAAAGCGATTGTAAATTAACTTACATATTAGAAGAGAATAGAGTAGATTGGATTATACGAAAGTTAGCTCTTTTGTATATAGACAGTGAAAATGAGGCGATAAAATTAGATGAATTGAGCGAAGAACTTTTTATAAGTTTATCAACACTTAAAAGTGATTTAAATGTAGTTAAAGAAATCTTAAAAGAATACAACTTAAATATTGAAAGAAATGGAAATTTAGGAATTTATATTGTAGGAAAAGAAAATAAGTTTAGATATTTTTTATCAGATTATTTAGTTCATAAAATGAACTTAAAAAAATCAGATACTATATTTGGAATGATTGATGATGAATTATCAGATGAAATAAAACATATAATAGTTGAAACTATAAATAATTATAATTTAAATATTACAGATTTAGGATTTGATAATTTATTCAATCATATAGTTATAGCAATTACAAGGATAAAAAATAATAAATTTATAGATGAGAATAAAAAAAATATCATTGAAAATAACGATATTGAATATGAAGCATCAAAATATCTTTGCAACAATATATATAATCTATTAAATACAGAATTTCCAGATTCAGAAATTATGTATATTTATCAGCATTTAAAATCTCAAAATAGATTATTTAAAGATGATAATTATACTCTTGAAAAAGAGGATTATGAAAATTTAACAATAATAAGAAAGACTTTAGTAAAAATATATGAGGAAGTAGGTATAGATTTTACAAAAGATGAGATTTTGGAAAAAGGACTACTTGTACATTTAAACAGTGTATTAAACAGAATAAAATATGGAATGAATATAAGAAATAATTTATTAGATGAAATAAAGAAAAATTATGTTTTTGCATATGAGTTAGGAGATTTTTTAGCAAATGAGATAGGTAGAAATTTAAATGTTGAGATAGATGAAAATGAAATAGGTTTTTTAGCGCTACATTTTGGTGGAGCACTAGAAAGAATGAATATTAGAGAACGAAAAGAAAAATTAAAAGTAATCATTGTATGTGCATCAGGAATGGGGACATCTATACTTTTAAGAAGCAAATTAATAAACAGATTTGGCTCAAAAATTAATATTATGGGAGTGTATCCATCATATAAATTAGACAAAATAGAATTAAAAGACATAGATTTTATACTATCGACAATAGACTTAGAAAATGAAAACCTTCCAATTATAAAGATATCACCAATTTTAGATGAACAAGATTTAAAAAAGATAAATCATTTTTTAAAAAATGGTAATGAAAACTTTGGGATAAATATAAAAAATTATTTCAAAGAAGAACTATTCATAGAGAGTTTAGAAAAAGATAATTATATAGATGTTATAGAATATATGGCAAATAAATTATATGAATTAGATTATATAGATGATGTTATGAGAAATTCATATATTGATAGAGAAAAATTATCTTCGACAGAAATAGGAAATTTAGTAGCAATACCTCATGCGATAGTGGGTAAAGTTAAAAAAGCAGGTATATTTGTAGCTATATTAAAAAATCCTATAAAATGGTTTCACACTGAAGTTCAATTGGTTATGATGTTAGCTATTGACAAAGATGTATTTTTAGAACATGAAAATATATTTTTAGATATTTATGAACCAGTAAACGAATTGTACAAAGTAGAGGAAATTATTAAACATAGGAGTTTAGAATATATAAAAAAACAATATTAATTAAAAAATAAAGGAGAGATTAAAATGAAAAAAATAATAGTAGCATGTGGAGCAGGAATAGCAACATCAACAGTAGCAATACAAAAATTAAAAGCAGAATTTGAAAAAAGAGGGTTATTAAATCAAATATCATTCACTCAGTGTACTGTTGCAGAACTAGCAGGTAAAGCTGATGGACATGATATGATAATAACAACAGCTCAGTTTTCACAAAAATTAGATATACCAGTATTATCAGGATTACCATTTATAACAGGAATGGGAATAGATAAATTAATGGATGAAATAATTGAAAAGTTAGGAATGTAGGTGAATTAAATGTTAAATGAAGATTTAATATTTTTAAACAAAGATTTTAAAACAGATAAAGAGTTTTTAGAAAATATATCAGATGAATTATTAAAAAAAGGATATGTAAAAGAATCTTTTAAAGAAGCAATATTGAAAAGGGAAGAAGAGTTTCCAACAGCAATAGGTACAATAAAATATAATTTAGCAATTCCACATACAGATTCAAAACATGTAAATAAACCAGGAATAGCTTTAGTTAAGTTTAATAATAAATGTAAATTTAAAGAAATGTGTACAAATAATGAAATAGGTGTAGATATAGCATTTGTTTTACTTGTAACAGAAAAAGAAAAACAAGTTCAACTACTATCTAAATTAATGGAAATATTCTCTCAATCTGAGTTTTTAGAAAAAATATATAAAGAAGAAAATTCTTCAAAAATTGTAAGTCTTTTAAATGATAAATTAATATAAAATTATAAGGAGGAATTAATATGAGCATACTACAAAAGTTAGTAGACTTAGGTCCATCAGTTATGATGCCTATAATATTTTGTATATTTGCACTTCTTTTGGGTGTTAAATTTGGTAAGGCCATAAAATCAGGACTTTTAATAGGGATTGGTTTTATAGGTTTAAACATTGTTATAACATTATTAACAGAAAATCTTGGACCAGCAGCAGAAGCTATGGTTACAAACTTTGGATTAAATTTAAAAGTACTTGATGTAGGTTGGCCAGCAGCATCAGCTATAGCATTTGGATCTACAGTAGGTGTACTTATAATACCATTAGGAATAATAATAAACATAGTTATGCTACTTACAAAAACTACAAGAACAGTAAATATCGATATATGGAATTTCTGGCATTTTGCATTCACAGGTTCATTAGTGTATATATTAACAGGAAGTTTATCAATAGCTCTAATTTTAGCCGGAGTTAATATGATAGTAACTATGATAATAGCAGATAGAACAGCTCCGTTAGTGGAGAGTGAATTAGGTCTACCAGGAATATCTATACCACATGGTTTTTCAGCATCATATGCTCCTATAGCTTGGGTAGCAAATAAAATATTAGATTTAATACCAGGTATAAATAAAATAAAAATGGATGCTAATGATATACAGAAAAAATTTGGTATATTTGGTGATCCAGCAATACTAGGAACAATGATAGGTATTTTATTAGGATGCTTAGCTAAATATAATATAAATAAAACATTAAATCTTGCTATAGTAATGGGTGCAGTCTTAGTACTTACACCAAAAATGGCAGCAATACTTATGGAAGGTTTAATGCCTGTATCAGAAGCTGTTCAAGAATTAATACAGCGTAAATTCAGTGGAAAAGCAAAATTATACATAGGATTAGATTCAGCAGTAAGTGTAGGACATCCTGTAACATTAGCTGTATCACTTGTATTAGTACCAGTTACATTAATATTAGCTTTAATCGTACCTGGTAATCAGTTCTTACCATTTGCATCATTAGCAGGATTACCATTTATGTTTGTACTTATAACTCCACTTGCAAGAGGAGATTTCTTTAGAACTTTCGTAATAGGTGTAGTTATAATAGCTGTTGGATTATTAATAGGAACAAATATGGCACCATTATTTACTCAAGCAGCAGTAGCAGCTAAATTTGCAATTCCAGATGGAGCAAGACTTATATCAAGTATAGATTATGGTTCAAGTCCTCTTCCATGGATAATTATTAAATTAGCAGAATATAAAAACATAGGAATTGGAGCTTTAGTTATTGTAACTCTAGGTCTTATGATATGGAATAGAAGTATAATAGTTAAAGAAGATAAACAAATGGAAGAAAAAAATAATATGCAAGCATAGTAAATATAAAAGTTAACCCAATAAAAAAACTAGCTATCATTAGTATAAATGGTAGCTAGTTTTTTATTTGATTTAAATTCTAAAGAGAATATTTACATATTCCGTTTATAAATGTATTATATACATTTAATTTATTATCTATAACAACGAAATCAGCATCAAGACCTGGCTTAATAGAACCACAAACATTTTCTAAATTACAACTTAAAGCAGGATTAAAAGATGCCATTTTTATAGCTTCCTCTAAAGTTGCTATATTCCAATCGACTACATTTTTTATAGCTTTATTCATAGTTAAAACACTACCAGCTAAGCTACCAGTAGTAAGTTTAGCAGTTCCGCCTTTTACAATTACATCAAATTCTCCTAGTGTATAATTACCATCTTCCATAGAACCAGCTCTCATACAATCAGTGATTAATACGATATTATCTCTGCTTTTTGCATTCATCATAATATTTGCAGCAATAGGACTTATATGATGTCCATCACAGATAAGTTCTGCAAAAGTATTCTTTAATTCCATAGCAGCCCCAACCATGCCTGGTTCACGATGTGTAAGAGGACTCATTCCATTGTAAGTGTGAACAAAAATATTTGCTCCAGAAGCTACAACTTTTTTAGCTTCATCGAAAGTAGCAGCACTGTGACCTAAAGCAACAGTTACATTATGTTTTGTAGCATAACTTGTGAATTCTGCAGCATTTTCACGCTCAGGAGCTATTGCTATTTTTTTTATTAAATTATTTGATTTTTTTTGCCACTGATCCAAAATATTTGAATCTGGATCTTTAAAATATTTTTTATTCTGAGCTCCTTTAAATTTTTCTGTAAAGAAAGGACCTTCAAGGAAAATTCCCTGTATCTTAGCACCTTCAATATCATTATAAACATTTGCTATATTTTCAACAGATTCATTAAGTCTTTCTATGGAATCTGTAAGAGTTGTAGGTAAAAAACTTGTTACACCATATTTTAAAAGTCCTTTAGATATTGTTTTTACTGCTTCAGGTGTATTGTCCATAATATCACAATTTAAAAGCCCGTGAATATGAGTATCTACAAATCCTGGAGCGATTAATTTTCCTGAATAATCAATTATATTATCAGAATTAGGTTTTTCCTTTTGGAATGATTCAAATTTGCCGTTATTTATACATAAATAACCATTTTCTTCTACACCATAATTCATAAAAAATTTATCAGCATAAATATAAGTTTTCATAAAATTTCCTCCTAAAAATTGTTATCTAACGTGTCTTATTTTATAAATAAATTTATCACTTCTAGCTACACTTAATGTAAATTCTATAACTATATTATTATCATTATAAGTTGTACGAAGTAATTTTAAACAGGCTGAATCAATAGGTACGTCTAAAAGAGTAGATTCTTTATCAGAAACTATTCCAGCAGAGAATTCTTCATCTGCGATTTTTATAATTTCATTATAATCTTCTTGAAAAATTTCATATAACGGCTTTTCTATAACTCTTTCTTTTGAAAGACCTGGAAATTCTATAAATGGTAAATAAGTTCTTTCAAGCATCATAGGTATATCATCAGCCAATCTTAGACGTACAATTTTTATCATTTTATCACCAGTTTTTATTCCAAGCTTTTCTGCAAAATAATTAGTACATTCTAAAATATCAAAAGAAAGTACTTTTGTAGAAGGTACTTTTCCAATTGATTTCATATGTTCTGTAAAGCTATAGCTATCCATTAAATTTTGAGATTGTCTGTTTATTGAAGATACAAATGTACCTCTACCATGTCGTTTGTAAATGTATCCCATATGTTCTAAATCAGCCATAGCAAGCCTTACTGTTGTTCTGCTTACTCCATATTCATCACAAATTTTTCTTTCAGATAACATCCTATCATTAGGTTGCATCTCATTTTCAATTTTTTTTCTTAATATTTCAACTAATTGGTCGTATATAGGTCTTTTATCTTGTCTATTTATCATAATTATCCTCTCTCTTCTAAGTGGTAATAACCACAGTTAGATTATAAAATACATCATTATCTCTGTCAATTGTCAAATTTAATTATTATATTATCACAAAATCAGTTTTTTTATCTTAAATAAAAATTATTTTATTGACAATAAAAAAAAAATAATTTATATTTAAGTGGTAATAACCACTAAAACTAAGGAGGAATATATATGATTACAACTATAACGTTCAATCCATCGATAGATAGAATGTATAGAGTGGATGAAATAAACATAGGTGAAGTTCAAAGAGTGAAATCTACGAATGCAACAGCAGGTGGAAAAGGATTAAATGTTACCAAAGTTTGTAAAATTTTAGGTGAAGATCCAGTTGCAATAGGATTTCTTGGAGGATTTAATGGCAAATATATAAAAAATGAATTAGATAAAAAAGAAATAAAAAATCAATTTACAGAAATAAATTCTGAAACAAGAAACTGTTTAAATATAATAGATGAGAGTAAAGTTAGTACAGAATTTTTAGAAAAAGGACCTGTTATAGAATTAGAAGAATTAAGTAAATTTGAAAATGATCTAAATAAAGTTATAAAAGATACCAAAGTATTAGCAGCTTCAGGAAGTCTTTGTCAGAATATGCCAGTAGACTATTACGCAAAAATTGGAAATATTTGTAAAGAAAATAATGTTAAATTTATTCTAGATACATCAGGAGAATCTCTTAAATCAGCATTAAAATCAAAACCATATTTAATAAAACCAAATACAGATGAGATAAAACAATTATTAGCTATAGATATAAATTCACAGGAAGAAATAGTAAGTGCAGGGAAACAGCTTTTAGATATGGGAGCTGAAAATGTATGTATATCACTTGGAAAAAATGGAATGATTTATATTTCTAAAGATGTTGTTTATGAAGTTAAAATTCCTACAGTTGAAGCTATAAATACAGTTGGTAGTGGGGATAGTACGATTGCTGGGTTTAGTGTAGCAACTCTTAGAGGATATGATTTAGAAGAAAGTATAAGATTAGCAAATGCTTGTGGTATAAGTAATGCACTTAATATTGATACAGGATTTGTAAAAATTGAAGAAGTAGAAAAATATAAAAAGTTAGTAGAAATAAAAATAATTGGATAAAAATAGATTTGTTTCTATTGACAAAGAAAAATAAATAATTTATATTATCTTTAGTGGTAATTACCACATAACAAGTTAAAAACAAATTTAACAAATATATTTTTTTAAAGAACTGGTTATAACCTTATAACCATATGATATAAGGAGGGATTTAATATGTTTAAACTAGATGAACAAAAGTTAAAAAATCTAGGTGCGATAATAACAACAACAGAAATAAAACAGCAGCCAGAATTATGGGCTGAAGCTTATGAAATATATAAAGCGAATAAAGAAAATATAGATAAATTTATAAACAATATTAATGAAAAACATGGACAATTTAGAGTTATATTTACAGGTGCAGGAACTTCTGCATATGTTGGTAATTCAATAGTTCCGTATTTAAGCAGTAAAAATGATATGAAAAAATGCATAATAGAATCTATAGCAACAACTAATATAGTTTCTAATCCATATCAGTATTTAAAAGAAGATGTTCCAACTTTATTAGTTTCATTTGCAAGAAGTGGAAATAGTCCAGAAAGTATAGCTGCTCTTAATTTAGGAAAACAGATAGTTAAAGATTTCTATCATTTAGCTATAACATGTGCACCAGAAGGTAAATTAGCACAGATGACAAAAAATGATGAACATAACTATTTATTATTAATGCCAGAAAGATCAAATGATCAAGGTTTTGCTATGACAGGTAGTTTTTCTTGTATGATGTTATCAGCAATGCTTATATTTGATAATCTTGATGAAAATGAAGAAAGCTCATATATAAGAACAATAATAGAAATGAGTAATAATGTAATAGATAGAAAAGATGAAATACATGAATTAATAAATACAGATTTTAATAGAGTAGTTTACTTAGGATCAGGTGGCTTAGGTGCCTTAACTCAGGAAGCTCAGTTAAAATTACTTGAATTAACAGCTGGGAAAATAGCCACTGTATATGACTCTTCAATGGGATTTAGACATGGTCCAAAATCATTTATTGATGAAAATACTTTAATATTTGACTTTGTTTCTAATAATACGTATACAAGACAATATGATTTAGATGTATTAGAAGAGATAAATGGAGATCAAATATCAAAATTAACATGTGCAATATCAGTAGAAGGAGAGAATAATTTCTCTGGAAAAACATTTGGATTTGAAAAAAAATATTCTATGCTTCCAGATGTATATCTTGCATTCCCATATATATTATTTGCACAGGCGTTATCTCTATTTGTATCAGTGAAAGTTGGAAATAAACCTGATACACCATCTCCAACAGGAACAGTTAATAGAGTGGTAAAAGGTGTTATTATACACGAATACGAAAAATAAAATTGATTTCTTAATTTATAGATTAATTTAAAGGAGGTTTTACTATGGCATTAGTTACAACAAAAGAAATGTTATTAAAAGCACAGGAAGGTAATTATGCAGTAGGTGCTTTTAATGTAGAAAATATGGAAATGGTAATGGCAGTAGTAAGTGCGGCTGAAGAATTAAATTCTCCAGTAATATTACAGACTACACCATCAACTGTAAAATATGCAAGTTTAGATTATTATTTAGCAAATGTAAAGGTTGCAGCTGAAAGAGCAAGTGTTCCAGTTGCTATGCATTTAGATCATGGTTCAAGTTTTGAATTAGCTATGCAGGCACTTAGAACAGGATATACATCAATAATGATAGATGGATCACATGAATCATTTGAAGATAATATAGCCGTATCAAAAGCAGTTGCAGATGCATGTAGACCATCAGAAATACCAGTAGAAGCTGAACTTGGAAAAGTAGGTGGAAAAGAAGATGATTTAGATGGTGGAGAAGGAAATGCACATACAGATCCACAGGAAGCAAAAGAATTTGTAGAAAGAACAGGAGTATCATCTTTAGCAATTGCAATAGGTACTGCACATGGAATATATAAGGGTGAACCAAAAATAGATTTAGAAAGATTATCAGAAATAAGAGAAGTTGTTTCTGTACCATTAGTATTACATGGTGGTTCAGGTATACCAGATGAAATAATAAAAGAAAGTATAAGAAGAGGTATATCAAAAGTTAATTATGCTACAGAACTTAGAATAGCATTCAGTAATGGAGTTAAAAATTTATTAGCTGAAGATCCTAATGTAATAGATCCTAAAAAATATGGTGCTGCAGGGCGTGAATCTGTAAAAGAATTTGTCAAAGGTAGAATGGAAATTTGTGGCTCAATAAATCGAGCTTAAATAATATAAATTTATAAATAAGAAATATCCTGAATTAAAATAAAAAATTTGGGATATTTCTTAAAATTTTAAACAAAAGGATAAAGTTTTCCTAATAGATATGAAAAAAATGAATTTTTAAAATTAATAAAAAGTTATTATAATTAATTGGTAACAGGAAAGATTGAAAGATAAATAGTACAAAAATTTCAATAAAAATTATGAAAAAAATCATCTTTTACTAAAATAAAGTTTTAGATATAATTTTAATAGGCTTTAGATGATACAACTGATTAGGGGGTGAGGTTATCAGACAGCGTATTATTCTTGAAGAATTTATAAACTGTAAAGAAGAGTATTTAAAGTTAGATTATTTTGCAAAAAAATTAGGAGTATCTACTAGAACTATACGAAATGATATAAAAAATCTTGAAAAAGATTATAAAAAAAATGGATTCTATTTAGAGTATAAAACTAGATTAGGATATATTTTAAAGATAGTAGATAAAGAAAACTTTGAAAAGTACTTTAATGAATTACCCGTAGATATAGTTGAAAGCCCTGAACAAAGAATAGACTCACTAATAGTAGAACTCTTATTAAAAGATGGATATAGAACGATAGAAAATTTAAGTGAGCAATTTTTGATAAGTGTATCTCAGATGAAAAATGATTTAAAGAAGGTAGATGAAAAGTTAGCTGAGTACAAAATAGAAATAGAAAGAAAACCACACTATGGAATAAAAGTCAAAGGAAGTATAGAAGATATACAAGAAGTTCTTAGAGTTGAGTATTCAAAACTTAATAGAAATTTCATGGAATATAGAATGGAATTTATTGATAAAACAAAACTTATAAAAATAAAATCAATCGTAAATGAAATTTTAAAAAAATATGAAATAGAAATAAATATAACAGAACTTGAAGAATTATTGGCTCATATAATAATACTTTATATAAAAACAGGTATAAGAGAAAAAAATGATTCAATTAAATTAGAAAAAAAAGAAGAAAATCAAGTTCTAGGAGAAATATTAAAGAATGTATTTAAAGAGAAGAGGTATTATTTTACACAACGGGAAAATGATTACCTAAGAAATCTTATAAAAAGTAAAATTAAAAATACGAAAATGACTACTATTAATGTAGATAAAAATAAATTAAAAAGAATTATGCATGATTATTTTTCTGAAATTGATAAAAGATATAAAACAAATTTATTAGATGAAGAAGAATTTTTAAAACTACTATATATACATATATTAGCTTTAATAGATAGATCTAAAAGAAATCAAAGTGTATCAAATCCTTTTTCTGAAAAAATAAGTCAACAATATCCTACAGTTTTTAACTTAGCAATACAGCTTTCAAAAATAATAGAAAAGGAATATGATATAAAAATTGATCAAAATGAAATAGGATTTATAGCAACCCATATTGCAGTACCATTTGAAAAAAGGCAAAAGGATAATTTTAATAAAAAGTATAAGATAGCCATAGTATGTTCATCAGGAGGAGGAAGTGCATTCTTAATAAAAATAAGATTATCAGAAATATTTCCAAATGCAGAGATAGAAAACTTTTCACTTCTAGATGAAAGAGATGTAATATCATTCGATCCAGATATAATATTTTCTATAAGAGAACTTTCATTTAAAACAAAAGCACCAGTTGTTTTAATAAATGAGATATTAGATGACTTAGACAATTTAAGTATAAAAGAGAGTGTTATGTTAGTTGATAGTATGAGTGATATTAAGAATCCTAAAGATTATATATTGAGTCTATTTAATAAAAATAATTTTAGATGTATAAAAGACAGTAAGGATTATAAAGAATTATTATATAGTATGGCTCAAGAAATAGTTGATGAAGGAATTTGTTCAGAAACATATCCGGATGATGTATGGGAAAGAGAGGAGTGTCTTAGTACCATATATAAAAATGGGGTAGCAATTCCACACCCAATAGAGATGACTGGAAGTAAAAATATTATATCGGTAGGTCTTGTACAGGCTAGTGTCAAAGGAACAGAAAGAGTACCTAAAATAATTTTTATGATTTCTCTAATAAAAGGTAACTTGGAAATTCATAAGCAAATATCAAAATATTTAGATAAAATTATGAATAGTAAAGAATTGGTTGATATGCTAAATAAATCGCAATCTTATGAAGAATTTATTTATAAATTAAAGATATATATAGGAGGATAAAATGAACATAGATTTTTTAAAAGAATTATCAAATGCAGATGCTATAGCATCAAATGAAGGTGAAGTTAGAAAAATAATGTTAACAGAATTAAGTAATTATGCTGATAAAATTTCTTATGATGGTTTAGGAAGTATAATATTTTCTAAAATAAAAAGTGAAGATGCTCCTAATATAATGCTTTGTGCACATATGGATGAAGTGGGATTTATGGTAAGAAGTGTTGATAAATTAGGTATGATACACCTTATAAATATAGGTGGAGTTAAACCATTAGCACACTTTACTCAGAGAGTAAGAATAACAACAAGAAAAGGTGAAAAAATACCAGCAATAATAAATGCTACTTATAATGATGGAAAAGCTGAAAAGATATATGCAGATATCGGTGCTTGTACAGAAGAAGAAGTATACAATCTAGGAATTAGAGTTGGGGATATGGTTACATATACAACTGAATTTGAAAAATTTAGCCTAGACAATAGACTAGTTGGTAAAGCATTTGATGATAGATTAGGTTGTTTTGTAATAGGAGAAGTTTTAAAAAATTTAGAAAATAAAGATTTAAATTGCAATGTTCATTTTGCAGCAACAAGTAGTGAAGAAGTTGGTATAAGAGGTGGAAAAACAGCAACACATCTTATAGATCCAGATATAGTATTTGCAATAGATGTTGCGTGTTCAAAAAATGAATTTATAAGAGATTATACAAATCAGAAGCAAATCGATAAAGGTGTAATGCTTATGCATAGAGATAGAACATTAGTACCTAATAAAAATTTAGTAAACTATGTGATAGACACTGCAGAAGAAGAAAATATATCATTACAACATGATATGTTCCAATCAGGAGGAACTGATGCAGGAGAAGCTCATCTTGTAAACTCAGGGAAAGCAGCAGTTGTTACATGTATACCAGTTAGAT
Organism: Peptacetobacter sp.; assembly: GCF_029264495.1. Taxonomy (GTDB): domain Bacteria; phylum Bacillota; class Clostridia; order Peptostreptococcales; family Peptostreptococcaceae; genus Peptacetobacter. The sequence continues at coordinate 24,068 of NZ_JARIBH010000008.1, read as the reverse complement.
ATGGACATTGTGCATTTTCAATAGTAAGCAATAAAGATTTAGAAGATATAATAAATCTTTATACAAAAATGATTTTAAATCTAGACGAAGAAAAATTTAATAACATAAAGAATTTTATTTAATGAAAAAGGAGAACTAAGAATAATGTCAACAGAATTACAAATAATGGAGCTTATTTCAACAGCAGGAGAAAGTAAAGCAAAAGCTTTTGAAGCTTTAAAGAAAGTTAAAGAAAAAGATTTTGATGGAGCAAGAAATTTAATAAAAGAGGCTAGAGAGATAGATTTAGCAGCACATAATATACAGACAGAATTAATAACACGGGATTTAAATGAGGAAGTTGAAAGTCCTGAAATGAGCTTATTAATGGTCCATGCTCAAGATCATTATATGACTTCACAGTTAGCCAAAGACATAATAGAAGCAGTAATAAATGTCTTTGAAGAAGAATAAGTAAAAAATTATATTTAATATAATCAATATAAAATAAAATAATTAAAAAATTCTAGGAGGAATAAAATTATGAGAATATTATTATGTTGTGCAGGTGGATTTTCTACAAATATGTTAATGCAGAATATGAAAAAAGTTGTAAAAGAAAGTGCTAAACTTAATGAAGCAGATTTCGCTTTTACTGCTATACCAGCAGATTCATTAGAAAGTGAAATAGATAATTGGGATATAGTTATGATAGGACCTCAGGTATCTCATAAAACTGACTTTATAGCATCAATATGTGAGCCAAGAAATAAACCATTTGTTGTAATAGATAAAGATGTTTATGGGAAAATGGATGGAGCTACTGTTATGAAATTAGCTTTATTAACTTATAAAAAGCATCAAATGGGAAAATAAATAATAAAATAATAAATAATAAATAAGGAGATTAAGATATGTTCGCTAAATTTGAAGCATTTATGAACAAAGTGTTCATGCCTTTAGCACATAAAGTTGACAATCAACGTCATTTAAGTGCAATAAAAGCAGGTATGGTAGCAATGACACCATTTACAATATTAGGAAGTATATTTGCGATACTTCCAGCATTACCAAATATGCTAGGAGAAAGTAATCCAGTAAGTAAATTTATATTAAATAATTCAGCTATACTAGACTTACCAGTAACACTTTCAATAGGATTAATAGGATTATATGCATGTATGTGTATAGCATTCAACTTAGGAAATCATTATAAATTATATATTCCTGGATGTATCACTCTTGCAACATTTGCATTTTTATTCTTAGTTGCAGATATAACTCCAGAAGGAGCATTAGATTTAGGTAACTTAGGTGCAAAAGGTTTATTTACAGGAATGATAGCAGGATTACTTTCTGTAGAATTATATAATTTCTGTAAAGTTAAAAACCTTACAATAAAGATGCCAGAAGGTGTGCCAGATTTTGTTTCTAAATCATTTGAATTAATTCCAACAAGTATAATAGTTGGTGGTACATTTATAGTATTAAGATTCTTATCATTAAGTGTATTTGGGGAATTACCACCACAAATACTTACAAGATTCTTAGCTCCATTAGTTGGTAGTATGGATAATCCATGGGCTGTATTAGGATTAAACTTTGCAATATGTACTATATTCTTCTTTGGAATACACTCATCTGTATTCAGTCCAATAACAAGACCAATAATGGTTACATTTATAGCTGAAAATATAGCAGCTATGCAGGCTGGACAGCCAATACCACACTTCTTTACAGCAGGAGCATCTAGTGCTTTCTTTGGATTTACTGGTTGTGGTATAAGTATAGGATGTGTTGTAGCATGTCTATTATCTAAAAATAAAAGATATAAACAGATCGGAAAAGTATCATTATTCCCAGCTTTATTTGGAATAAATGAACCAATACTATTTGGTGCACCAATAATATTAAACCCAATAATGTTTATACCTCATGTATTTGGAGGAGCTATAATAGGTACATTACCAATGTTCTTTATGCATTGGGGATGGTTAAATAAACCAGTATTCGACCCTCCATATGTTGGTGTATTCTTAGAAGGTTTCTTAACTAATGGTGACTGGAGAACAATTCTTGCAAATGGATTACAGCTAGTATTAGCAATAGCATTATATTGGCCATTCTTCAAAATTATGGAACGTCAGGAAGAAGCAGCTGAAGCTAGCAAACAAGCAGAAGAAACAAAAAATATATTCTCAAGTGAAGATGAAGATTTACTTGGAGATTTAGATCTAGACTTCTAAAAGGAGGGATATTAAGGCTTCTAATTTTAAATTAGAAGTCTTAATTTGAATTTATGAATAATAGAATAGAAAAAATAAGAGAATTAATAAATAATTTAAAAACTGACGCTATTTTAATAAAAGGAAAAAATAATAAAAGATATGTTGGGGCTTTAACAGGAAGTGGAGTTTATGTTCTTATAACCAAAGATGAACAATATCAGGTTTTAGATGGAAGGTATATAGATGAAGCAGATAAAAGAACAACAGGATTTATAAAAAAAATAGTTCCTCAAGGTGAATATATACCTAGTATAATAGAGCTCTTACATGAATTAAAAGTAAAAAATCTTGCTATAGAAAGTCAAGCTATGAGTATACAAGATTATATTAAATTAAATGAATCTGATTTTGATATTACTTTATTGACAAATGAATTAGGAAAAGTAAGAAAAATAAAATCAGAAGAAGAGATAGCACTTATAAAAAAAGCATGTGAAATAACTGATGAGGTATTTGCAGAAGTACTTTCAGAAATAAAAGAAGGAATGACTGAACTAGAAGTAGCAGCATTACTTCAGTACCATGCTCTTAAAAAGGGTGCTAGTGGAATGTCATTTGACACAATAGTTGCTTCAGGGGAAAGAGGTGCCATGCCTCATGGAAGACCTACAATGAAAAAGTTAAAAAGAAATGAAGCTATAACAATAGATTTTGGAGTTGTTTACGAAGGTTATCAATCAGATATGACTCGTACAATATCTATAGGTGAACCACCAGAAATAATTAGAAAAATATATGATATTGTTTTAAAAGCTCAGACAACAGCAATAGAAGCCATAAAAGAAGGTGTAAACGCTCGTGATGTTGATAATGTAGCTAGAACAATTATAGCTGAAAGTGGATTTGGTGAATATTTTAATCATGGCTTAGGACATGGTATAGGGCTTGGAGATGGAGAAGTACCTACCTTAAATCAAAGAAGTAATGATGTTTTAACTGAAGGAATGGTTATGTCTTGTGAACCTGGAATCTATATACCTGATGTAGGTGGTGTTAGAATAGAGGATGATGTTGTAGTTATAAATGGTAAGGGAGTGCCTCTTAACAATACAACTAAAGAGTTTATAATATTAGGAGAGTAGTAAAATGAAATATGACTTTGATAAAGTTTTGGATAGAAAACAAGGTAACTGTAGAAAATGGAGTAATGATGTAATAAAAGAAAAATTTGGTTTAGGTGAAACAGCTATACCTATGGATTTAGCAGATATAGATTTTGAGTGTTCACCAGCTATAAAAGATGCTATAGTAAAAAGAGCATCAGTTGGAGATTATAGCTATACGTATATAAATAATGATTTTTATAACGCTGTTATAGATTGGAATAAAAGAAGATTTAATGTAGATATAGAAAAAGAATGGATAAAATTAACTTTTGGTACTGTATCAACATTACATTATATAGTACAGGCATATACAAAAGAAGGAGAAGGTGTATTAATAAACACACCAGCATATGATCCATTTGCAGAAGCAGTAGAAAATAATAACAGAAAATTATATTGTAGTCCATTAAAATTAGTAAATAATAGATATTATCTAGATTTTGAAGATATGGAAGAAATAATGAAAAATGAAAATATAAAGGTGTTTATTTTCTGTAGTCCTCAAAATCCATCTGGACGTGTATGGACAAAAGATGAAATATATAGATTAGCTGAATTATGTTTAAAATATAATGTACTTTTAGTGTGTGATGAAATACATAGAGATATAGTATTTAATAGAAAAGATTTTATATCTTTATGGAACGCACATCCATCTATACATGAAAAAAGTATAGTTTGTGTATCACCAAATAAAGGTTTTAATCTTGGAGGCCTAAAAACATCATATGTAGTTATAAAAAATAAAGAAGTAAGAGAAACACTGCTTTCAAGATTAAAAAGTAATTCAATAACATCTCCAAATGTGTTTGCTGTACCTGCTATAATAGCAGCTTATAATGAAAGTGAAGAATGGTTAGATCAGATGACTTCTTATGTTGAAGAAAACTTCAAATTAGTTTCGAAGTTCTTTGAAGAAAATATACCGAAAGCAAAAGTTATGGATTCTGAATCATCTTTCCTTGCGTGGATAGATGTAAGAGAAATATTTGATAATGAAGAAGAAATGAAAAAATTCTTTATAAAAGCTAACTTAACAATGGTTGTGGGAAGTTACTTTGTACAAGATGGAGAAGGTTTTGTAAGAATAAATATAGGTTGTCCTAGATCAGTTTTAGAGGAAGCACTAAGCAGAATAAAGAAAACATATGAAGAAATATATAATTAATAGAAAACTAGCTATCATTAGTATAAATGGTAGCTAGTTTTTTATTTAAAAATTAAAAAGTTAAAAAAATATTTAATTAAAAATAAATATAAATTTATAACTCACAAAAACGTTTTTTCTATCTAAAAAATTATAATATAATAGGAAAATAGCATAAATTTTATCTTAAAAAACAAAATTGATAAAAAAATAGCTAAAAAATAAAAAGAAGTAAAATTCAGAAAAAAGATTTTTAATATATACAACTTTCAAAAATGAACAAGTTGTATATATCTATGAAAAATAAAAAATTTCAAAATGTTTCAAAAAAAATCAAATACAACTAAAATCAAAATTAACTTCAAAATAAAAAAACAATAAATAGTAAATATGAAATATGTTGAAAAATAAGCAACTATAGTAAACAAAAATTATAAAAATAACTGAAAAATAATAAAAAATAATATAATTTATAGAAGTAATGCAAGAAAATGGAAAACGTATTCACAAAATACTAAAAACGATAGAAAATATATTTAATTATGCAAAATAAGTTAGAAAATTGAAGAAAAAGTATAAATTTAATTCAAAAAATGGAATTATAAAATTGACAAAAAACAAAATTATAAATATAATGAATATAATCTAATGAATATCATAAAAAAAGTTTGAATAATTTTAAAAGACAGGTGGTGAAAAGATGTCATCTATTGAATTAATTAAAGTTATCAATGAAGCAGAGAAACAAGCTGATAAGATCAAAAAAGATGGAGTTCAAGAAGCTAAAAATATAGTAGCCGAGGCGAATAAAAGAGCATCACAAATAATAGCAGATGCAGAAGATAAAGCAGATGCTGAATATAATTTGGCTATTAGTAAAGCTGAGTTAGATGCAGAAAAAGTATATAACGATATTATTGAACAAACATCGGAAAAAAGTAGAATACTTTTATCTAATGCAGAAAATAATATTAAAGCTGGAGTAGAGGTTGTTCTAGAAAGGATTGTGAAGTCTAATGTCAATTGTTAAGATGAAAAAACTTTCTGTTATAGGACTGAGCAACAATAAAGAAGAGCTTATAAAACACTTAATGGATCTTGGTGTTGTAGAATTAAATGCGCAAGATCAAAAACTTCTTCAAGAAGAATGGGCCAATATAGTTGTAAAAGATGGAAATGAAGATGAAGTAAGTAAGATAGACTCAGAACTTCAAAAGATATCTACTGTATTAGAGACACTTTCACAGTATGATAAGTCTAAAAAGCCTCTTATAAAGACTAGAAGAGCTATTACGAAGAAAGAATTTAAAAATATTATGGATGACAAAGATGAAATCCAAAATATTACTAATAAAGTGTATAAGCTTCATAATGGTCTTGTTAATTTGAAAGGACAAGAAAATAAAATAGAAACAAATATTGTTTCATTAAAACCATGGCTTTCTTATGATATACCTGTTGAATTGAGAGAAACAGAATATACTGAAATTTTAATAGGTGTAGTTCCAAGTACAGTAGAAATAGAAGAAATGAGAAAATCCATAGAAGAAACTTCTGATAAGACAGTATTTAAGCTTATTGGAAGTGATGCAGACCAACATTATATATCTATAATATCTTTAAAGAGTGATATAGAACTTGTGTTAGATTGTATAAGACAATTTGGATTCAATAAAGTTACTTTTATGAATATGCAAGGTACAGCATCTAAAATAATTGGAGATTATGAAAAAGAATTATCTAATATATCAAAAGAAAAAGAAAGTATAGAAAAAGAAATAGTTTCAATGACAGGTGAAATAAAGAAAATAGAGTGTCTTTATGATGAAACTATAATAGAGAAAGATAGAAATCAGATAAGAAATAGATTATTAAAGACAGAATCATCATTCTATTTTGATGGATATATGCCAGCACGGGCAGAAAAAAGTGTTCAAAAAGCATTAGAAGAAAATGGATGTTACTATGAATTTAATGAAATAGAAGAAGGTGAAGAAGCACCAGTACTATTACATAATAAAGGAGCAATATATCCATTTGAAGCAATAACAAATCTATATGCTCTTCCTGAATATACTGAGATAGATCCAACTAAATGGTTAGCACCATTTTACTTCATATTCTTTGGTATGATGTTGAGTGATGCAGCTTATGGAATTATAATGGCTGTAGCTTGCTTTATACTAAACAAAAAATTCAGACTAGAGGGAATGATGAAAAAACTTATAAATATGTTCTTCTGGTGTGGTATTTCAACAGCAATTTGGGGAGCACTTTTTGGAGGCTGGTTTGGAGATCTACCAACAGTAGCAGCAAAAACATTCTTTGGAATAGATAATTTTGCGGTAAAACCACTTTGGTTCAATCCAGTAAATGACCCTATGAAATTATTAATATTCTCATTTATACTAGGTGGAATTCATTTGTTCTTAGGAATGGGAATACAAGCATATATGCTTATAAAAGATGGTAAACCATTTGATGCACTATGTGATATAGGATTTTGGTATATCCTTTTAATAGGGTTAGTTCTATTTGGTGTAGGTGGAAATATAGGAGAAATGGCTATTACAATAGGAAAATATATGTCTATTGTAGGGGCTTTAGGTCTTCTATTAACAGGTGGAAGAAAGAAAAAAGGAATATTTGGAAAATTAGTTGGAGGATTAGGAAGTTTATATGATATAACATCTTACCTAGCAGATATTCTTTCATATTCAAGACTTCTTGCTTTAGGACTAGCTACAGGAGTTATAGCTCAGGTTATAAATACTATGGGAAGCTTAGCAGGAGGCGGAATAAAAGGATCAATACTATTAATAGTAGTTGCTGTATTTGGACATTTATTCAATATAGCAATAAATGCTCTTGGTAGTTTTGTTCATGCAAGTAGATTACAGTACGTTGAATTCTTCGGAAAATTCTATAAAGGTGGAGGATCAGCGTTTGAACCATTCGATAAAAAGACAAAATATGTCGACATAGTTAAGGAGGAGAATTAATATGTCAATCGGTACAATGTTAGCAATTTTAGGAGCATCATTAGCAGCAATAGCAGGTATAGGTAGTGCAATAGGTGTAGGTATAGCAGGTGAAGCAGCAGCAGGAGTAGTAGCAGAAGATCCTAAGAAATTTGGTCAGACACTAATAATGCAGGCTCTACCAGGTACACAGGGAATATATGGATTACTAATAGCTTTCATCATAATGTTAAAAATAGGTCTTATGGGTGGAAGTGGAATATTAGATTTAACAGTTGCTCAGGGTGCAGCCATATTAGCAGCAGCAGCACCAATAGGAATAGTTGGAGTATTCTCAGCAATAGCACAAGGTAAAGCAGCAGCAGCAGGTATAATGCTTATAGCTAGAAAACCAGAAGAATTAGCAAAAGGTATGATATATGCAGCTATGGTTGAAACATATGCCGTATTAGCATTACTAGTATCTTTCTTAATGTTAAATGCAATAGGATTATAAACAGTAACAGTTTAAGGATGTGGATATAATGAGTATTGAAAAAATAACAGAAAAAATAATTTCTGAAGCTCAGGAATATGCAGATAATGCTGTTGCTGAAGCTAGAAAACAAGAAGAAGAAATAATAAATAAAGCATTAGAAGATGCTGATAAAATACTTTTAAATGTCCAGAACAATATAAAAGCTGAATCAGATAAAGTATTTAGCAGAAGAAATTCACTAGCTCAACTTGAAACAAGAAAAATGATTTTACAAGCAAAACAAGATGCAGTGAATGAGTGTTTTGAAAGAGCAGTAAGCGAAGTATACAATATGGATGAAGAAAAATATATAGATTTTTTAGTACATATTTTAATCGATATTGGAGTAAAAGAAGGAGAGGTTCTTTTCAACAAAAAAGATGCTGAAACTGTTGGAAGCAAAGTAATTGTTCTGGCTAATGAAAAAGGAAATAAATTTAGTTTATCAACAAATACAATAGATGCTAAAGGTGGATTCAAATTAGTATCAGGGAAAGTAGAGATAACTGCTACTATAGAATCTATAGTTGATGATATAAAAGAAGAAATAACACCTGATGTGGTGAAGGCATTGTTTGATTAATACAAGGCTTACCCATTTTAGAAAGGGGATTGATTAATTTGGCAAAGATTAACAATAAAGATTATATATTTGCCACTGCCTGTGTAAGAAGTGGAGAAAAAAATATGCTTAACCACGATAAAATAAATAAAATGGTTGAAAGTAAAAATTCTGAAGAAGCATTGAAAGTACTTACAGAAATGGAGTATGGAGGATCTTTTACAGATGTAAAACCACAAGATTTTGAACTACTTTTAACACGGGAACATAAAAAAACTTACGAATTTATTAAATCAATAGTTCATGACCCTGAATATTTTAATATATTTTTATATCAATCAGATTATCATAATATAAAAGTAGCATTAAAAGCCGAGTTTTTAGATATCAATCCTGAACCATTTTTTATGGACAGCGGAAGTATTGATGCAAAAACTATGGAGAATATGATAAGAGAAAGAGACTTTATTGGAATGTCTACAGAGATGAAGGATGCTATAGAAGAAGTTTTAGACGTATTTGCTAGAACAAAAGATCCTCAGCAAGTAGATATAATTCTAGATAAAGCTTGTTATAAAGATATGATAAGACTTGCAGAAAAGTCAGAAAATGAGTATTTAAAAGGGTATGTAAAACTTTTAATAGATACTATTAATTTAAAAACTTTCGTTAGAATGAGAAAAATGAAAAAAAGTTGGGACTTTTTCTCAAAAGTATTTATTGAAGGTGGGAATATAACAGAAAAATTCTTTATAAGTGGATATGATGAGCAACTTGAATCATTTGCAGAGAAACTTGGAACATATGGACTTTCAGAGGTTCTTGCAGAAAGTATTCCGACATTAAAAGAAAAAGGAAGTTTTACAACACTTGAAAAAATGTGTGATAATCGTCTGATGGAATATGTTAAAGATTCAAGATATAAATCTTTTGGAATAGAAGCAATTGTAGGTTATATTTTAGCTAAAGAAAATGAAATTAAATCAGCTAGAATAATAATGGCTGGAAAATTAGCTGGTCTTTCATCAGATAGAATAAGAGAAAGGTTGAGAGAAAGTTATGTATAAAATAGGAATAATAGGAGATAGAGATAGTGTTACAGGCTTCAAAGCTGTTGGATTAGATACATATCCTTGTATGAATTCTGATGAAGCTAAAGAAGTGTTAAAAAGACTTGTATCCGAAGAAAATTTTGCTATTATCTACATAACAGAAAATCTATGCCAGCATATGATAGAAGAAATAGATAGCTATAAATCTCTTATAACACCAGCAATAATACCAATACCTGGAGTTGATGGTAGCTTAGGAATTGGTATAGCAGGAGTTAAGAAAAATGTAGAAAAAGCAGTAGGAGCTGATATTCTTTTCGGAGATAAGTAAGAAATAAAATTATTAATTCAAATAATATTTAATTAATATAGAAAGAAATGGTGATAAAATGAGCCAAGGAAAAGTAGTTAAAGTATCTGGACCACTAGTTATTGCTGAAGGAATGCAAGAAGCAAATATGTTTGATGTGGTTCGTGTCTCAGATGAGGGACTTATAGGTGAAATAATAGAGATGCGTGATGATAGAGCGTCTATACAGGTATATGAAGAAACAGCAGGTTTAGGACCTGGAACAAAAGTTGTATCAACAAATGCACCATTAAGTGTTGAACTTGGACCAGGACTTATAGAAAATATGTATGATGGAATACAAAGACCACTTGAAAAAATGGTTGAAGTTGCAGGAGCAAATATATCTAGAGGAATACAAGTTTCTGCTATAGATAGAGAAAAAAAATGGGAATTTGTTCCAAAAGTATCTGTTGGTGAAAAAGTTGAATCAGGAGATATAATTGGTACTGTACAAGAGACTGTTGTTGTAGAACATAGAATAATGGTACCAGTTGGTATAAAAGGTACTGTTAAAGAAATAAAATCAGGAGAGTTTACTGTCGAAGAAACCGTTTGTATACTTTCACTTGAAGATGGTTCAGAAAAAGAACTTACAATGATGCAAAAATGGCCAGTCAGAGTTAGTAGACCATATAAAGAAAAATTAGTTCCTGATATGCCTTTAGTTACAGGACAAAGAGTTATAGATACAATGTTCCCTATAGCAAAAGGTGGGGTAGCAGCTGTACCAGGACCTTTTGGAAGTGGAAAAACAGTAGTTCAACACCAGTTAGCTAAATGGGCAGATGCAGAAATAGTTGTATATATAGGTTGTGGAGAACGTGGAAATGAAATGACAGATGTTTTACGTGAATTCCCTGAACTGCAAGATCCAAAAACAGGGGAATCTCTAATGAAAAGAACTATACTTATAGCTAATACATCAGATATGCCAGTTGCAGCTCGTGAAGCTTCTATATATACAGGAATAACAATAGCAGAATATTTTAGAGATATGGGATATTCAGTTGCATTAATGGCAGACTCTACATCAAGATGGGCAGAAGCACTTCGTGAAATGTCAGGTCGTCTTGAAGAAATGCCAGGTGAAGAAGGTTATCCAGCTTATTTAGGATCTCGTTTAGCTCAATTCTATGAAAGAGCAGGACGTGTAATAAGTTTAGGAAGTGAAGGAAGAGAAGGTGCATTATCTGCTATAGGTGCAGTTTCACCTCCAGGAGGAGATACTTCAGAACCAGTTTCGCAGGCAACTCTTCGTATAGTAAAAGTATTCTGGGGACTAGATAGTGACCTTGCTTATAAACGTCATTTCCCAGCTATAAACTGGTTATCTAGCTACTCTTTATATGTAGATAGATTAAATAAATGGTTTGATAAAAATGTAAATAAATATTGGTCAACAAATAGAGCAGATGCTATGAGATTACTTCAAGAAGAAGCAGAACTTCAGGAAATAGTACAGCTTGTTGGTGTAGATGCACTTTCATACTCAGATAGATTGAAACTTGAAATTGCAAGAACAATACGTGAAGACTATCTACATCAAAATGCATTCCATGAAGTAGATACATACTCTTCATTAGAAAAACAGTTCTTATTATTAAGATTGATAATGTTATTCTACAATAGAAGTGCAGAAGCTATAGCCAATGGAGCAGATTTTGATAAAATAGTAGAGCTTCCAGTAAGAGAAAGAATAGGAAGATTTAAATATGTAGAAGAAAAAGATGTAAACGAAGTGTATGCATCTATAGATGAAGAAATGTTAAATTGTTTAGCAGATCTAACATCTAAGGAGGTGGAGTAATTGATTAAAGAGTATAAAACTATCGCAGAGGTTGCAGGACCACTGATGCTTGTCAAAGATGTAGAAGGCGTAACATATGATGAACTTGGAGAAATAGAACTTCCATCTGGAGAAAAAAGAAGATGTAAGGTACTAGAAGTTAATGGAAATAATGCTCTTGTTCAGTTATTCGAAAATTCAGCAGGTATAAATTTAGCTGAAAGTAAGGTTAGATTCCTTGGACATGGTATGGAACTTGCTGTATCAGAAGAAATGCTAGGTAGAGTATTTGATGGTATGGGAAGACCAAAAGACAATGGTCCAGAAATAATACCAGAAATGAAATTAGATATAAATGGATTACCTATGAATCCAGCAGCACGTGACTATCCGTCAGAATTTATACAGACAGGTGTATCAGCAATAGATGGTTTAAATACATTAGTAAGAGGGCAAAAATTACCTATATTCTCAGGTTCTGGACTACCTCATGCTGAACTTGCATCACAGATAGCTCGTCAAGCACAAGTTCTTAATAGTGAATCAAATTTCGCAGTTGTATTCGCAGCAATGGGGATAACTTACGAAGAAGCAGACTACTTTGTATCAGATTTTAGAAGAACTGGTGCAATAGATAGAACTGTATTATTTATGAACTTAGCGAATGACCCAGCAGTAGAACGTATATCAACACCTCGTATGGCACTAACAGCAGCTGAATATCTTGCATTTGAAAAACATATGCATGTGCTAGTAATATTAACAGATATAACAAATTATGCTGAAGCTCTTCGTGAAGTATCAGCAGCACGTAAAGAAGTTCCTGGAAGAAGAGGATATCCTGGTTATCTATACACAGACCTTGCAACAATGTATGAAAGAGCAGGTAAAAAATTAAACTGTGAAGGTTCAATAACTATGATACCTATCTTAACAATGCCAGAAGATGATAAAACACATCCAATACCAGACTTAACAGGATATATAACAGAAGGACAGATAATATTATCTCGTGATCTTTATCGTAAAGGAGTTACACCTCCAATAAATGTTCTTCCATCATTATCTCGTTTAAAAGATAAAGGTATAGGAAAAGGAAAAACTAGAGAAGACCATGCTGATACTATGAACCAGCTATTTGCAGCATATGCTCGTGGTAAAGAAGCAAAAGAATTAATGTCTATCTTAGGGGAAGCTGCACTAACTGAAATTGATAAAAAATATGCTAAATTTGCAGATGCCTTTGAAATGGAATATGTAAATCAAGGATATGAAACAAATAGAACAATAGAAGAAACACTAGAAATAGGATGGAAATTATTAACTATATTACCAAAGAGTGAATTAAAACGTATTAAAGACTCTAATATAGAAAAATATTATCCTGAAGAAAAATATAATCCAGATGCTAAATAAAAGAAGGGGGAGTAGGCTATGGCAAGACTAAATGTAAATCCTACTAGAATGGTACTTGCTTCTTTAAAAAAGCGTCTAAGTGTTGCCAGTAGAGGACACAAGCTTCTTAAAGATAAACGTGATGAATTAATGAAAACTTTCTTAGATTTGGCAAGAGAAAATAAAGTTTTGCGTGAGGAAGTTGAACTTTTGATAACAGGAGTTTATCAAAACTTCAGTATAGCAAATGCAGTAATGTCATCACAAGCTGTAGATGAAGCCCTTATGTACCCAAAACAAGGAGTAATAGTAAATGTCGATAAAAAAAATGTAATGAGTGTTGATGTTCCAGTATTTGATTTTGAAACAACAACAGATGATGTTACAGATATTTACTCATATGGATTTGCTACAACTTCAGGAGAACTAGATTCTGCAATAAGTGAATTATCTAGAGTATTTCCAATAATGCTTAAATTAGCAGCTATGGAAAAAGAAGCAAACTTACTTGCTGATGAAATTGAAAAAACTAGACGTCGTGTTAATGCTCTTGAATATATAATGATACCTCAACTTGAAGAGACTATAAAATATATTACAATGAAATTAGACGAAAACGAAAGAGGAAATCAGACAAGATTAATGAAAGTAAAAGATATGATGCTTAAAGAAGCTATTGAGGAAAAAAGAGCTCAAGATGAAGCTATGTATAATGAATATAAAGAAACACATTCCAAATAAAAATATAAAAACAGAAACCAAATTTGGTTTCTGTTTTTTATTATCTATAAGTTTTATGAATTTTAAAATGATATTATATATTTAAATTTAAAATAATATTTATCACAAATGAAAAAGATATTATTTTATGTTATAATTATGCTCGATTAATTATAATCAATAATAAAATTTATAGAAAAATATATTAATAAAGAAGGTGTATTATTTTGTCGATTTATAAAAAAAATTTAGAAAGTCTAAAAGAACTTTTTTCTATAAAAAAAGATCAAGCTGAAAATGAAGAAATAAAAAAAAGGATAGACGAATCATCATCTATAAGTGGAACAAATTTGTGGATTTTGATAATGGCTATATTAGTTGCATCCATTGGTCTTAATATGAATAGTACAGCAGTAATAATAGGTGCTATGCTTATATCACCATTAATGGGTGGAATAATAAGTATTGGATATGGTTTTGCAATGAATGATATAAATCATATAAAAAGATCTGCAATAAATTTTGGTATACAAATATTTATAAGTATATTTGTTAGTGTAATTTATTTTAAAATAACACCATTAACAGAAATAACACCAGAGTTATTAGCAAGAACAGAACCTACAATATGGGATGTTTTAATAGCTATATTTGCAGGAATTGCAGGTCTTATAGGCCTTACAAGAAGAGAAAGAATGAGTAATATAGTTCCAGGTACAGCAATAGCAACTGCATTAATGCCTCCTCTTTCTACACTAGGATATGGAATAGCAGTGCATAACATACATTTTATATTAGGTGCTGCATATTTATTCTTTATAAACTCATTTTTTATATGCTTAGTTAGTTCAGTTGGATTTAGATTAATGCATGTAATAAAACCTGGAGAAGATAAAACTAGATCACCAAAATCAAAAGTTATATTTTGGATACTTATAATAGTATCTATACGGCCTAGTATATATCTTGCATGGAATATAGTTGATGAAACAATAACTCAAAAAAATTATGCAGAATTTATAGAAAAAGAATTTGATTTTAGTGAAACACAAATATTTGATGAAAGTATAGATATAAAAAATAAAAAAATAGATATAGTATTAATAGGAAAAGAATTAACTTCTAATGAAATTAAAAATATAGAAAAAAATAAAAAAATATTTGAATTAGGAAATTATAAATTAAAAATAAATCAAATGCCTGTATCAAAAGGTGTAACTAAAGATGAGATTGAAGGAATGCTTAGTGGAGATAGTTCTATACTTGAAAAAAATAAAGAATTAATAATAAATAATGTTGAAACAAAAGAATCAAAATATTATGAAATAAAAAAAGAGCTTTTTATACTTTATCCTGAAATAGATGAAGTTGGAATTACTAAAATAATGAATAAAGATGGAAAAGAAAAACAAGTTTTAATTCTAGCTTCAAAAGAAGGAATAAGCATAGATACTCAAAAAAGAATTAAAAATTGGATAAAAGAAAAAACTGGTGAAGATATGAGTATTATAGTATCTAAAAATCAAGCAATATTAGATGAAAATAAGGTAGAAGAAAAAGTTGAATAGCAGTAAAATTATATATTATATAATTAATAAAAAGGAAGGTTTAATCTAAAAATATGATTCCTAAAAGAGTAAAACAATTTTATGTTAATCTAACAGATAAATTTACTGAAGAAGACGAAAAATATGCTCAAAACTTATTGGATGGTTTTGAATATTATCTATTTATGAAAATTTCAAATTCAGAAAAGAAGCATAGTGTTAGAGTATCTAGAGAATTTAAAAAAATTTCTGAGGAAATAAAATTAAATAAATATAGTCCAACAAAAGATTTATTAGTTGAAAAAAACCAAACTACAGAAAATTTAAAAAAAATAATATCTAAAGATGGTGAAGAATATATAAATAATTTTATTATAGAAAATGAAAATTTATTTATAAAAGCAGGATTGTTGCATGATGTAGGAAAATCTAAAAAAAGAATTAATATAATAGAAAAATCCATAATAGTAATATTAAATAAAATTACATCTGGTAAACTAAAAAAATCAAAAAATAAAAAGATACAATGCTACTATAGACATAGTGAATATAGTGAAAATATGTTAAAAAATCATATAAAAAATAAAAATTTATTGGATTTAATAAAAAATCATCATTCTTCACAAACAGAAGATTTAAAAGTATTATTATTTCAAGTTATAGATGATAGAAATTAAAATATATAAAAAATATGAAATTTAAATATATAACAAGATATTTTTAATATAAAAATAAAATAAAAATGAAGTGAAGTAAATAAAAAATATATATTTAAAATATATATTTAATAAAATAATTGAAAAAGGAGTATAAATATGGAAGAATTAAAAAAATCAATAGATGAAATATCAAAATCTAATCCATATAAGATAGTTATAAGTAATAGAAAAAATAAAGAAATAGACTATAAAAAAATAAATATAAATTTAAAAGAAATAAAAGATAGAGAATTTTATCAAATTGAAAAATTTACAGATAAACAAGTATTTCATGAAAATATAGAAAAAGAAGAGTTAGAAAATCATATAATAGAATTTTTAAAAGAAGATTTTAAACAACTAGATGCATGGTCGGAAGATGCAGTCTTTAATATAAAAATTTCTAAAAAAGGTAAGGTATTTTTTGGAAGAAAAAATGCAAAAAAATCTATAATGGCAAAACAAGTAAAAACACACAATAAAGAAAAAGAATATATAATAAAAGAAGGTATGAATGTACCAGCATTAATTGATTTAGGAGTATTCACAAAAGAAGGTAAAGTTGTAAAATCAAAATACGATAAATATAAACAAATAAATAAGTTTATAGAATTAATAGACCATGAAATAAGAAAAAATGAATATAAAGAGCTTACAATACTAGACTTTGGTTGTGGTAAATCATATTTAACATTTGTACTTTATTATTACTTTGTAGAAATTAAAAAGATAAATGTCAAAATGATAGGCTTAGATTTAAAGGAAGATGTTATAAAAAAATGTAATGAGATAGCAAAAAGATATAATTATGAAAATCTTCACTTTGAATTAGGAGATATAAATGGATACAAATATAATAACAAAGTAGATATGGTTATAACTTTACATGCATGCGATACAGCAACAGATTATGCTTTATATAATGCAATAAAATGGAATACCAAAATGATTTTCTCTGTTCCTTGTTGTCAACATGAATTAAATGAGCAAATGAAGTCAGAGAATTTATCAATACTTACAAATTATGGAATAATACAAGAAAGAATAGCAGCCCTTATGACAGATTCAATAAGAGCAAACTTATTAGAATCTTTGGGATATAAGACAAATTTACTAGAATTTATAGATATTGCTCACTCGCCCAAAAATATATTAATAAGAGCAGTAAAAACAAATGTATCAAAAGAAAAGAAAGAAAAATCATTAAATGAAGTAGACAATCTAATGAAAGAATTTAATTTTGATCAAACATTATACAGACTTTTAAAAGAAGATAATCTTATATAAAAATAAAACATAGAAAATTTTATAAAAAATATATTTAGTTCTAAATAGGAAAGGTGAAAATAATGATAACAATAATATCTCCGGCAAAAAATATGAGAAAGCCTAATATTTGGAAAGAAAAAATTGATAAAAGTGAACTTACAAATCCAAAGCTTTATGAAAAATCAAATAAAATATTAAGTCATATGAAAGAATATATAACAGAAGAAATTCAAGATATTATGAAAATAAAAGAAGATTTAGCACAATTAAATTATGCTAGATTTCAAAAAATGAAACCTATTAAAAAAGATAGTGTTGTTATTAAAGATAAAATACCATCTATATTTGCATATGATGGAATACAATATAAAAATATTTCACCAGAGGATATATCAAAAGAAGGACTATTATTTTTAAATGAGCACTTAAGAATAATAAGTGGATTTTATGGAATATTAAGACCATTTGATATAATAGACGAATATAGATTAGAAATGCAGACAAAAGTAAAAATTTATGAAAAAAATAATCTGTATACTTTTTGGAATACAAGTATAGCAGAAGAAATATCAAATGATTTAAATAATGAAGGTATAGTATTAAATTTAGCATCAAAAGAATATAGTAAAACAGTTGAAAAAACTTTTAACTCTAAAGAATCTAAAATAAAACTTATAAACTGTACGTTTAAAGTTGAAAAAGGAGAAAAATTAAAGGTAGAATCTACAGCTTCTAAAAAAGCTAGAGGGAAAATGGTTAAATATATTGCTGAAAATAAAATAGATGATTTAGAAAGTATAAAAAAATTTAAAGAAGATGACTTTGCTTATTCAGAAAAATATTCTACAGATAAAGAGATTGTTTTTATAAAAAAAGTATATTAGAAAAGAGTGATTATATGGAAAAAATAGCTGTTATAGCAGGGACTTTAGTTGATACAAAAATGGGAGGGGAATTTTTAGAAAAAAAAGGACTTGAAGTAGAGTTATATCCAGTATCGGAAAATCCTATAGAGCAGACAAAATTTCAACATCTCAAAGACGAAATCAAAGAAAATGAAATAAAAAAGATAGTATCAAAGATTAAATCAAAAGGAATCAAAAAGATCCTTGTATATTGTAATTCTTTAAGCTCAGCAGTTGATATGAAAAAAATTTCAAAAGAAGAAAATATATCTATAATAACACCAATGAATGCATATGAAATAATTGCCAATAATTACAATAATATAGGTGTGCTTGCAGCAAATAATAAAGGACTTTCTGGAATAGAAAAAACTATAATAGAAAACAATAATAATTGTAATGTAATTGGAATAGGTATGTTACCTATAGTATTAGATGTAGAATCTAAAAAGGAAGCAAATAAAATAATAATAGATAACTCTTTAGATATAGCATTAAAATTTTTTGAAAAAAATAATGTTGAATCTATAATATTAGGATGCACACATTTTTCATATTTTTCAAATGAAATCAAAAATTATACAAATTTAAATATAATAGACCCATCGGAAATGATGTACAATTTACTTATGAAAATTAAATAAGTGATAATAACTTAGAAAATAAAAATAAACCATATTATTTTGAAATAATATGGTTTATTTATTTATAATTAAAATAATATAAATTTGTATATTAAAATAATATAAATTTTAAAACTTGTTATCTAAAATTAAATCCAACCAAAATGCTCACAAGCAAATTCTATACCATCATCATCGGCTGATTTAGTTACAAAGTCTGCTTTTTCTTTTAAAGCATCAATTGCATTTCCCATAGCTATAGATGTCCACTCATCTCTGAACATTTTTAAATCATTTTTTTGATCGCCAAATACAACAACATCTTTATAAGGAGCTTTAAAATGATCCATAACAGCTTTTATACCAACAGATTTATCATCAGGTTCAACAAATAAATATGCATCGTGGAATCTGACAAAAGGAAGATTTTTTAATCCTTCTAAAGTATCATCTAATTCAGGTTTACAAGCTACATAAAGTTTATAAAAAGTGTCTATATTATGAAAGTCTAGATTTGGATCTACAATATTTTTCATATAGACATCATTAGTATATTCTACAAAACTATTATCCTTAGTATATCTTATTGGAGAATTTTCCATAGATATTCCCCAAGGTATTCCTTTTTCTTCTAGTTCTTCCAATAAAGCGATACAATTTTCTTTATCAAGAGGTTTTATCCCTAAAAGTTTCTTATCTATTGTTATACCATTGCCACCATCACTGACCATGTTTTTAAACCCAAGTTCATCTAATAGCTCAACAGCTTTAGCATGACTTCTTCCAGTAGCAATAGATAAAAAATGTCCGTTTTCTTCAAGTTTTTTTAAAGCTCTTTTTGTTGATTCAGGAACATATGGTTCTGGAAATCCAGTAGAAAGAGTTCCATCTATATCAAAAAAGAAATATTTTTTTACAAATTTTTCATTAGTACTAATAAAAATCACCACCCTAATTAATTATCTCTAAAGAAATGTTACCATAAAAATCAAAAAAATAATATCTTAAATATAAATTAAACTTATTTATTTTTTATCTTAAGTATTTATTTTATTCTTTATTTGTTCTATTATATTAATGTGAAAATATATGTGTATACTATAGATTATCAATTTCAGAATAAAGAAAGGAGTATGTCAAAACTAAAATATTATAAAATTATAAAATAAGATACAGAAATAAACAAAAAAACTTACAAATATTATTTTATAGATTTTTGACAATAGTAATTATAGAAATGAATATTTTAAATATAGATAGGAGAATAAATTTAAAAAAAGAATATAATTCATTGAAAGAAGATTTTGCAGATATTGTAATAGATAGAGCTGAAAATATAATAAAAAAAGAGGTTATTATAAAATCTACATATCAATCTCATTTTGGAATGTATGAATTAGCAATATTAGAAAATGAAGCAGAAATTAGAGTAATTAATAGAAAAATAGATTTAGCAAATGAATATATGAAAAATGAAAAAGAGATAGATGAAGAAAAAATAAAAGAAATAGTACACTCTGAAGAATTAGCATTTAATGAAATTATAGAGGATAAAAAGAATCGGATAAAAAAAGCTAATGATTATTTAAAAAGAGAAAGATTAACC
Organism: Peptacetobacter sp.; assembly: GCF_029264495.1. Lineage (GTDB taxonomy): Bacteria > Bacillota > Clostridia > Peptostreptococcales > Peptostreptococcaceae > Peptacetobacter. The sequence goes on along the minus strand of NZ_JARIBH010000008.1, from coordinate 3,535 downwards.
GATAGAGAACAAGATAGAATGAGGGATAGTTTAAGACTTTTAGTTATGAAATTACATCCAGTTTTATCGAAAAATTCAGATGAAAAATCTGTAATGATGCTAGAAAAAGCATTAGATTCATTTATAGATAATAACTACGGTAAAATGAGAATGCTTGAAAATATAATAGATTCATCAGTAAAAAAAGAAGAAAGTTTATCTGAAAAAGATATGATAAATGAAATAGAAAGATTAAAAAAAGCCATATCAGATGAAATAATGCAAGCTGGATTTGAAAAGAAAGAAAGAATATTTGAAATGGAAGAAATAGTTTTTGATATAGTAAAAGTTGAGAAGCAAAAAAATATATTAAAGGAAGAATTAAAAACAGAACAAAAATTAAAAAATAATCTTAAATATAAATTAGAATTATTAGAAAAAATATATAATTTTAATTTAGAATAAAAATAGGGAAATTAGAATATGGAGGATTTATGGAAGGGAGATTAGATTTAACAGAAGGAAGAATAGCTGAAAAGCTAATAAAATTAGCTCTACCTATAATGGGGACATCATTTATAAATATAGGATATAATGTTGTCGATATGATATGGGTAGGAAAAGCTGGTAGTGAAGCTGTTGCAGCAGTGGGTACAGCTGGATTTTATACATGGTTAGCACTTGCATTTATAGCAATTTCAAGAGTTGGAGGAGAAGTAAAAGTATCTCAAAGTGTTGGAAATCATAATATAGATGAAGCAAAGTCATATATAAAATCAGCTATAGAAATAAATATAGTACTTGCTATATTATTTGGAACGGTATTGATTGTATTTAATAGACAATTAATAGAATTATTTAGACTTGGAGCTGAAAGTGTAACTAGACAAGGAAGTACGTATCTTATAATAGTAGGATTTGGGATGATATTTTATTTTATAAATCCTGTATTTACTGCTATATTTAATGGATTAGGAGATAGTAAAACACCATTTTTAATAAATACGATGGGACTTTTAACAAATATATTATTAGATCCAATTCTTATACTTGGTGTAGGGCCATTTCCTAAAATGGGAGTAGCAGGTGCTGCTATAGCAACAATATCAGCACAGGCAATAGCGACATTTGTATTTATATATAAAATAATAAAAAAAGAAGGAATTTACTTCAAAATAAGGTATTTTAAAAATTTAGATTTCAAATATCATAAAGAATTATTTATTTTAGGTTTACCAGTAGCAATTCAAAGTGGAATGTTTACAGCATTTTCAATGTGTATAGGTGTAATAGTTGCAAGATGGGGGCCTGTTGCAATAGCTGTTCAAAAAGTAGGAAATCAGATAGAATCTATATCTTATACAACTGCTGATGGAATGGCATCTTCTGTTTCTGCATTTGTAGGTCAAAATTATGGAGCGAATAAAGTAGAAAGAATTGAAAAAGGTGCAAAAGTTGGAATTGTATTTGCTATATTTTGGGGAATTATTACTATGGCACTACTTATATTTGGAGCAGACTTTATATTTAAATTCTTTATAAATGAACCAGAGGCACTAAAAGAAGGTGCAAATTATCTAAAAATATTAGGATATGGAGAGATATTCCAATGTTTAGAGATAATAGTAAGTGGTATATTGAGAGGATTAGGAAGAACATATATATCTTCTATAATAGTAACTATATTTACAGGTGCTAGAATACCTATGGCAATACTACTATCTTCTGTATTAGGAATGGGACTTACAGGAGTTTGGGTGAGCATAACAATGAGTATGTGCATAAAAGGAATATTAATGTTATCTGTATACTTACACTATAAAAAAAATAATAAATTAATAGTAGAAAAGGAAACTATATAAAAATAGATATAGTTACAAAATTAAAAATATTTTTAAATTTTCAGAAAATAGATATAATACTATTGCATATTATCAAAATAGAGAGTATAATCTGAATAGTAGTGACGATAACAGAAATAAGTTGCTTATAAATAGAAATCAAGTAAATTAACCATATAAATTTTATGTAAATAAAAGACTGTATCACATTCTGCTGCGTGGACAGTTTTTTATTTTTTTATGTAGATTTATAAAATAATAATATTCAATTAAAAAATATAATATGTTTTATATTTGAAAATATAATAAAAAAACTCTATAATTATATATAATGTATACAAAAGTGAGGAGGGATAATTTTGATTTCAAAGATAATTATAAAAAAATTTATAAAAGATAGTGAAAACATAGAAGATGAAAAAGTAAGAAATAGATATGGATTTTTAGCCGGAATAGTGGGAATAATTGCGAATTTAATACTATTTATTTTAAAATTCAGTATAGGTTTTTTAAGTGGAAGTATTGCTATAACAGCAGATGCGTTTAATAACTTTTCAGATATGGCGTCATCAGCAATTACAATAATAGGTTTTAGATTGGCAAGTATGCCTGCTGATGAGAAGCATCCGTTTGGACATGGGAGATTAGAGTATATATCAGCTTTAGTAGTTGCATTTATGGTTATGTTTGTAGGTATAAAATTTGTACAAACATCATTTGAAAGAATAGTAAACCCTATTGGAGTTGAATTTAATTTAATACCATTTGTATTATTACTAGCATCAATATTAGTTAAGTTGTGGCTAGGTAAATTTAATAAATATGTAGGTGAAAAAATAGATTCAGCAGCACTAAAAGCAGTGGCAGTAGATGCTATGGGAGATGTATTTACATCTAGTTGTGTAGTATTATCATACTTAATAGCTAAGTTTACATCTATTCCATTAGATGGATATGTAGGTATAGTTGTATCATTAATAATATTATATGCAGGTTTTTCATTGATAAAAGAAACTATAAGCCCTCTTTTAGGAGAAGCACCAGATGAAGAAATGGTAAATGAAATAGTAGATAGTCTATTACAATATAATATAATTTCTGGAGTACATGATTTAATTATACATAATTATGGTGTTGGAAAATGTATAGCATCAATACATGCTGAAGTGCCTAGTAATATAGATATAATGGAAATACATGAAGTAATAGATGATGCAGAAAAAGAGATATCTAAAAAATTAAATATACATCTTGTAATACATATGGATCCAATAGCTATTGAAGATGAAGAGTTTATAAAAACAAAAAATGAGTTAGAAGAGATAATAGAGAGAAGTGAAATAATAGAATCATTCCACGATTTAAGAATTGTTGGAAAAGGAGAAAAGAAAAATCTTGTATTTGATGTTGTTGTAGATGGCGATTTATCACACATTGAAGAGGAAGATTTAAAAAAATGGATGAATGAACAAGTTCAAAAGAATCACAAATACTATAATTGTGTAATATTAGTAGATAAAAACTATGTTAAAAATCATTTTTAATAGTTTAAATAATTAAAGATACAAATAAAGGTGGTAATCATTAGTTTGATACCACCTTTTAAATTACAGATATATTTATTTTGAAGAAAAAATGCTTTTTACAATACTCAATATTTCATTTAATACTTCAAAATTACTTTTTACATTTTCCTTAGTAACAATAATATCAGC